>JAGVOC010000083.1 GCA_020052975.1 Desulfobacterales bacterium
AATTTCAACTCTTTTTATTGAATCAATGCCAAGATCGGCTTCAAGATCCATGTCAAGCCCCAGTGTTTCAACCGGATATCCTGTCAGATGGCTTACTGTCGACAACAAAGCATTTTGAATGTCGCTTCCTTTATGACAGAATACAGCATCATTTTTTGAAGAAATAGTCTCTTCCAGGCGGATCGGGGTCTCTTGTTCTATCTTATCCACAGAACGATTTTGAGCGGCATTTCCAATAATAGTTGTATTTTTCTCAGAGAAAGCTGAAGCCCCAAGAAAATGTTTTGTACTTTCCATTATCTTATGGAGGGCACGGCTGGCCTCAGCCTGGGTTTCTAAAAATTTCATATGAGTTTCGGCAGTCTGTATCTGAAGAGACTGCATCGTTTTGAGTCCTTCCTCAACTATTTTAAAAGCGTGTTCAAGAAAACCGGGCTTATTTGTATTGTGTGGTGATATCTTATCTATGCTCATAGGATCGTCTGATTTTATCTCCAGTTTAACCTGATTTTCTTCAGGCGACTTTTTTGGGGAATATATACTGGCCGTACTATTAACTTCTTTTTGCTTCCAGTAGTTTGCTCCTGATACGGGAATGCTCATGAGTCGCTTTTCAATTTTTAAAGGCGGGTGCTCCCATTTGCAAAGGTCTACATAGTGTCCCATTGATGCAACGTGACATAAGACTTTGGCAAGATCTGTTAATCCGAAATTCCTTCCTGAAGAGCTGTCCATAGAAACCGCATTGAATTCGCGTCCTTTTAAAATTGATTTTACAAGTCCTGTCAACACTGATTTGGGGCCGATCTCAATAAATGTACTTATGCCACTATCAAACATGTTTTTGATTTCACCTTCAAAATTTACCTGGTTTATAAGCTGTTCACCAAGTAACTTTTTGATAGTTTTTTGATCGGCGGGGTATGGTTCCCCTGTTGTATTGGAATAAACAGGTATATCTGAGGTATTTATGCAGACATCCATTAATGTCCGCATGAAAGGTTTTAAGGCATCTTTTACCTGATTCGTGTGAAAAGCCGCTGAGACAGGAAGAATTCTGGTTGAAAGCCCCTTATCATTGCATATCAGCCGCGCCTTTTGAATTGATTCTGCCGGCCCGGAGAGAACAGCCTGATCAGGGCTGTTTATGTTTGCCAGAATAACCTTTGCATCTTGTATAATTTGATGAAGCGCGGAAACCGGAGCATTAACAGCCATCATGGCTCCATTTCCGGTGGAAGATAAAGCCATATGGCGGCCCCTTGAGACAGAGAGCCTGATAAGTGTCTCTGAATCAATCCAGCCGGCAGCAAAAAGAGCTGTCACTTCGCCAAAACTATGACCACACGCAGCATCAGGTTTTATACCGAATTTCCTGAGAACTTCCAGCATAGCCATGCTCACTGCGCCAATCGCGGGCTGGGCAAACTCTGTTTTTCGCAGACGTTCTTCCTGAAATTTCTTTACAGCATCAGTTTGAGCCGGAACGGGATAAATATAGTCAGTAAGCAATGTCTGGTTGCTGAAAATTCTGTTGGCATTTTCCATAGCTTCAAGGGCTTCAGAAAAGATACATATAATATCGCGCCCCATATCCACATACTGGCTTCCCTGACCGGGAAAGGCAAACGCGATTTTCCCCTTTTTTACAGGTCCGCCGTAAAACATGTTATTCGTATTCCATGAGGTTTTATCACGGTTGCGTTCCATGATATCAAGGCTGTTTTCCAACAAGCCTGGAAGTTCTCCAAATGCTTGATCCTGCAATCGCTTGCCACGTTCAGCAATAAAAAGAATCCTGTGAGAATCTTTCGAAAAAAAACCGCTTCTTGTTTCTGAAGCTTCAAAGGCAAAATTGTCTCTGGAAAAATCTTTTTCGATTTTATATTTGAAATCAGAAATGCATTTTACAAGTTCAGGATATGTAGGGGCAGATAATGCGATTATTTCAACCGATCCGTCCCATGCAACTTCCTGTTTGGTTTGTTTGTATTCTTCAAGTACAGCATGAAAATTGCTTCCCCCGAAACCAAAAGAGCTGACTCCGCAACGGCGCGGATGCTCATTTTTTGAAAACCAGGGTCGCCGGGTTGAATTCAGATAAAAAGGGCTTTCGGATATATTTAAAGCAGGGTCTGGCATGTCGGCTTTAAGAGTAGGAAGGAGCGTTTTGTGATAAACGGAAAGAGCCGCTTTGATCAATCCTGCAGATCCTGCCGCAGCTTTTGTATGGCCGATCATAGATTTCACAGAGCCTATGGCGCATTTTTGAAACTTTCCGCCGGGGTTTCCAAAAACCTCGGTTAAAGCCTGAAATTCCACCAGATCTCCGACACGCGTTCCTGTACCATGGGCCTCTATAAGATCAATGCTTGAAGGATCAACTTGAGCATCTGCATATGCCAGACTTAATGCCTTGACCTGGCCTTCTTTTCTGGGAGCATATATGCTCTGAGCCTTTCCATCACTCGAAGTTCCGATTCCTTTTATAACAGCATATATTTTGTCTCCATCCCTTTCGGCATCTTTCAGCCTTTTTAATACAAGAATGCCGATTCCTTCACCAAGAACTGTGCCATCCGCGTCTTTTGAGAAAGGCCTGATATCCCCGGTAGGTGAAAGAATGCGTGTTTTTGAAAAGCACATGTGCATGAAAATATCATTGAGGGCATCAACCCCTCCGGTTATAACCATATCGCTCCTGCCGGTAGTGAGTTCCATAACAGCAAGGTGAACAGCGCTTAAAGAGCTTGCACACGCAGCATCAACTACGCAGTTAGTTCCGCCGAGATCAAGGCGGTTGCATATCCTGCCGGCTATTACATTTCCTAATAGTCCGGGAAAAGAATTTTCCTGCCATGAGACAAAAGAATCGGAAATTTTTCTGATAATTTCCTCGGCCTTATCGGATGAGATCCCGGAATCGGAAAGGGCTTTTCTCCATTTTGGATGGCCGAGTCTTGAACCCAGAGGGATTGATAGTTCCTGGGTGCCGGTAGCGCCCAGTATTACGCTGGTTCTGTCTCTGTTAAATGTTTTGTTGCTGTAATAGCCTGAATCTTCAAGTGCATTTTTTGCAGCAATCAGGGCAAACACCTGTGAGCTGTCAGTTGCTTCAAGAGAAGAAGGAGGTATCCCGAATTCAGAGGGGTCAAACATTACCGGAGAAAGAAAGCCTCCCCGTTTGCAGTATACATGATCAGGTTTTGCCGGATCTTTGTCAAAATAATCTTCAGGAGACCAGTGAGTTTCCGGCAAATCCGTTATGGAATCTTTCCCATGTAAAAGCATGTGCCAGTACTCTTTAACTCCCGGAGATCCGGGAAAGAAACAGCCTATGCCTATTATTGCAACAGGTCCACCATGTTTTTTTGTTTTATTAACGAATTTCAATAAAAAACCTTTTAACCACTTGGCATATAAAAAATTGTTGAATCCCGCTGAAAAGCTGCGGCCTAACATTTTAAATAATATATTTCGACAGTTCTGATAATTCCATGGGAGAATGCTTTTTTGCCTCATGAGGCAGCGCTATTCCCTGGTTGGAAATCCATGCGACACGTGTTATTACTGCGGCCCCGAAAAGAAGATTCATGGCAACTGTAACTGTTTTTCTGTTTTCAGATTTTTCGAGAAAGGAACCTTTAACCCACTGATTAAAAGCGCCAATAGAAGGACCGCACCAAATCTGGTAATCAATTTTTCTTGACGGGTCGCCGTCCTTTGCCCAGTTTGATGACCGGCCCAGATAGGATCTGAAAACAAGAGCCATCTTGTGCTTGGGGTTTTTTTCGGCCCGGTCTATCTGGATCGGATCACGGTTAATAAAAAATTTTTTTGTTTGTTCCCATTCTTCATTGAACTTGTTTCTTAATATATCCCGTTCAAGAATTGTGCGTTCGTTCACCGGAATATCATCATAACAATTATATTTGGAATAGATATCGTATAGTTTTGCTGCCCTGAAGGGAAACATGGTTCCGCGTTTCAGAACCTGGACTTTAACTCCCATTTCAAACATGTCAGCAGAAGGGGCCATTGTAACGTCCGCATGACCTGCTTCTGACAGCATTTTGCGGACCGTTTCAGAAGTTCCTGCTTCCGTACAGGACTGGTTGATCGAGCCTGTTAAAACATAGGAAGCTCCCATGGCAAAGGCTGCTGCCGTTGAATGGGGAGTTGATATTCCACCTCCAAGACCAACAGAAGGTATTTGTTTATATTTATATTTATCTTGCAATTCGTCCCTGAGAGCAATCATGGCGGGAAGAAGGGAAATGGCCGGTCTGTTGTCTGTATGTCCTCCTGAATCTGCTTCCGCAGTCAAATCTTCTGCTACCGGAATATATTCAGCAAGTCGAGCTTCCTTTTCTGATATCAGTTTTCTTTCAACGAGCTGCGCAAGTATTTTGGGAGCGGGAGGTGAAAGGAATTTTCTTGCCGTCTCAACCCTTGATACTTTTGCTATAATCCTGTTGGGACATACAACAAAGCCTTCATTATTGATATGTATTCCCTTTACTCTGTAATAGATGAGCGGGAGGGTGAGGTCTATGTAAGCGGATGCGCTGACAAGGCTTATCTTCCGTTTAAGATACAGGTCAACCACTTTGCTTTCAAGTTCAGGATCATTCGGGCTGTGAATCAGGTTAAAGCCAAAGGGGACTTCTCCCAGGCTTTCTTTCAGGCTGCATATGGCTGAATCAATCTCATCCGGTGAAAGCCCTGCAGCGCCAAAAAAGCCTATGAAGCCTGAGCGTCCTGCTTCCTGTACCATTTTGACTGAAGTTATGCCATTTGCCATTTCTCCAACTATATAGGCATACCGGACATTGTATCTCTGCTTGAAGGAAGGGTCTCCAAGCTTTTCAGGGTGGAGAGGTGGAGCATATCCTGAAAGAGGATAAGAATTTGAAACAGAAGACAGATCCATTCCTATAGATATTGCTCCCCCTTTGCCAACGGCAATATCGCCGTTCATACTAACAAGATATACCGGCTGGGTAACATCGAGCATGGCATCTCTTATGGCTTTGGTCCCTTTTTCCGGGAATTTGCCTGAATTTGACCACCAGCCCGAACCATTATTATCTTTTATCGACTGCATCTAAAGAAAGAGACCATTTTTATGTTAATAATCTTTGACGGCTTCGTAAAAAGTCTCAAAGTCGTCACTCCCGTGAAAGTCCGCCGCGGCGGAAACAATTTGAAATGATCCGCCGTGGCGGACTTCCACAGGAATGACATAAAAGGGCAAATTCGGACTTTTTACGAGTCCATCATATTTATGGAATGTGTTATTTTATTGTCCCTCAAGAAACTTCTTTTGTAAACAAAATGCCATTATGTGTCAAGAACGGATTGTTTTCCTGGATGTCAACCTCTGGGATGATATTGCCTGTGTATCTTCTTTAAATGTTCCCGTACGACATGAGTGTAAATCTGCGTTGTTGAAATATCAACATGCCCCAGCATAACCTGAACGGATCGTAAATCAGCTCCTCCTTCAAGAAGATGGGTTGCAAAGGAGTGCCTTAAACTATGAGGAGTGATTGTTTTTGTGATATTGGCCATGGTTGCATAGCGTTTTATCAATTTCCAGAAGCCCTGACGGGTCATTGGCTTTCCTTTTCTTCCAACAAATAAAAAATGGCTCATGTATTTTTTAAGTAGAACCGGTCTTGCGGTTTTGACATACTCATTAATTTTTTCTTTTGCGAAAAGACCTATCGGAACCACCCTTTCTTTCGAACCTTTTCCGAATACCCTTACGAAGCAGGCATCAATATTGACATCGAAAAGCTTTAAGTTAATGAGTTCTGAAACCCTGAGACCTGCTGCATAAAGAAGCTCAATCATTGCAGAATCCCTTAAACCAGAAGGCTTGTTTGTATCAGGTATGCTCAGAAGATTCTTAACCTCATCAACCGATAATACATGAGGAAGGTGGAGCCCGCTTTTGGGAAGGTCAATCATTTTTGCTGGATTACGGGTTATAAATTTCTCCTGTGCCAGAAATTTGTAAAAACCTCTTAAGGTTACAAGGTGCCTGGCTCTTGACCTTGCTTTCATTCCTTCATCTCTTAGCGAAATTATATGCTTAAGGATTATGGAGGTATCGGCATCGGAAATATCCTTTATTCCTTTTTTATCAAGAAATTCAGTATACCTCGCTATATCGCTTCCGTATGATTCCATGGTATTTTTTGAGAGCCCCTTTTCAACAAGCAGGTAATTAAGATATTGATCGACAAGAAAGTCAATAGATGGCATCTGGTTAAACACCCATTAAATATTTTGAGGAATCAAGCTTATTAAGAACTTCGGCTTTATTTTTTCTGACAACAACCATGTTTTCAAGCCTTATTCCTCCCCAGCCCGGAATATATATCCCGGGTTCGATTGTGAATACCATTTGAGACTCCAATATCGAATTTTTCAATGGGCTCAATCTCGGTTGTTCATGGATTGACAGTCCTGTACCATGACCAAGACTGTGTTCGAATCTTCCTTTAAAGCCCATTATTTCAATATGTTTGCGCGCAATTTTGTCAATAGATTTGGAATCTGCTCCTGATTTTATTGCTTTTATTGCCATGGACTGGGCATCAAGAACTGTATTGTAAATCTTTTTAAACATCTCATCAGGCTTTCCGATTACTATGGTTCTTGAAATGTCGGAACAGTATCCATCGACCTTTGCCCCCCAGTCGAAAAGAATCGGTTCACCTTCTTTAAATTTGCGGTCCGAAGGGATTGCATGAGGAAGGGCGCTGTTAGGCCCTGATGCAACAATTGTCGGAAAAGAGATACTTTCTGCTCCTGCTTCACGGATTTCTTTTTCAATTTTCCAGGCCGCTTCTTTTTCGGTAATCCCGGCTCTGATATATCGCTGAATATCGCTGAAAACCGATTCGGCGATTAAAAGAGCTTTTTTTATTGATTCAATCTCCTGTTCATTTTTTATTTTTCGAAGACTTTCAACAACATTTTCAGTTTCTACAAGTTTAACTTTAAGACCGCTTGTTCTTATGAATTTTGCTATTTTATTGTATTCAAGATATGAAACCCGGACACTTTCAAAGCCGAGCCTTTTTGTGCCGAGCGTATTAATAATTGACGGAATCTGCTTTGCAAGCCCTTCCTTGCAGCAGACGATTTCGTAAAGAGGAGCCTCTTTCGAGGCCTGTTCTTCATATCTTGAATCAGTTGCAAGAATAAGACCTGATTCGGAAATAAAGAGGGCCCCGGCCGATTCGTCAAACTGGGTATCATGACCGCAGAACCCGCTTAAATACCTGCGGTTTTCATCTACAAGCACCATGAAAGTGTCAATATTTATTTGTGAAAACTTCTTTTTTATACGAACTATTCTTTTTTTGATAATATTATCCAAGAAGCCCTCCTGATTTAGCTATGAAAAAGGGGTCAAGGATTCGGGGGGCCAAGGGTTCAAGGGTTTTTCACTCGAATCCTTGACCGCTTGACCCCTTGAATCCTCTATTTCATAAGGTATTGACACATTCCTGTGCATTACGTATAAATATGCAAATTAATTTTATACAAATTTGTGATAATAGCAATCGCTCGCTTTTTCTGTAACCCATTAGAACCATATATCATGAAAATTGAATCTCAGGAAACCTATAATAAATATATCAAAGCCTTGATGGATATAAGCAGGGTCATTACATCCGATCTTTATCTTGAAGAAATCCTGAAACTTATTGTGATGGTTACAGCCAGAGTGACAGGTGTTGAAATCTGTTCGCTATGGTTAATAGATGAAACTGTTTCTCCTCCCATGATACGGCTAAAAGCAACACAGTCTATAGATCCTGAATATGTTAAGGACCGGTCATTGAATATGAATGAAGGCGTTGTCGGGTTTGTTGCAACCCACAAAGTGCCGCTAATCATTGAATATGTCCTTAAAGAACCCAGATTCAAGGAAAAAGAGATGGCTAAAAAACTGGGGCTTATATCAATGGTAGGTGTTCCGCTTGAAGTAAAAGACAAAGAGATAATAGGCGTTCTGAACTGTTTTACATCAAGACACAGGGTGTTTTCTGAAACAGAGGTTAATCTTATCAGAACTGTTGCAAACCAGGCTGCAGCCGCAATAATGAATACAGAGTTAATGGTAAAAACAAAAGTTATCCAGGAAGAGCTTGAGACACGTAAGCTTGTGGAAAGAGCCAAAGAAATTCTCATGCAGCGTCGAAACAAAACAGGTGAAGAGGCATACCGCTGGATACAGAAACGAAGCATGGATACCAGGAAATCCCTCCGTAACGTAGCTGAAGCTATTTTGCTTTCAGAAGATCTTGAACCGTAAAAGCAAGTTCATTCCCCCTCAGCTTGCTGCGGGAAATCTTCAATAATAATTGTCATTTTTCCTCCCTGATATCGCCAAACAAGCATATTTGATGGACTCGTAAAAAGTCCGGGTTTTCCCTTTTTCGTCATTCCCGTCCCCGTTTTCACGAGGATAAACTCCAGCGGGGCACGTAGTGAAACACCAGCGCTATCCAATCTTTTCAAATAGTTCTGGACTTCAGTTTTCACGGGAGTGACAGGATTTTCGACTTTTTAAGAAGTCGTTATATTTGATGGACTCGTAAAAACTCTATTTTCTCACAAAATCGCTAAGAACACCAAGAAAATATCATTTAATATTAATAAGTTAACTTTGTGATCTTTGTGGCT
>JAGVOC010000078.1 GCA_020052975.1 Desulfobacterales bacterium
AGTTTAGCCGAAGGTGTATCGGAGGGGCAGTTTCCATCCGCTGCAGATTATGTGATGGTAGGGGAAAATAACCTTTTCCATCCCGAAAGGATCATACCTACAGAAAAAAAGGAGGAAAAACAATTACCCAAACCTGAGATTGTACTTTACGGAACGACAATATCAGATGATTTAAAGATAGCCTACCTGGAGGATCTAAAGGCGCCCAGAAGCACTCCGGGAAGAGGTAGAAGACAAGTGTCATTGCGCAAGGGCGATTCGCTGAGCGGATTTATTCTTAAAGAGATCTCGACCGGCAAAATAGTAATGGTAAGGGGAGATGAGGTACTCACTGTTTCTGTCTATGATTCACACAAGAAAGCTAAGAAATTGGTGCCTGCCGCAGCAACTGCGGCAAAAGCTCCTCAGGCGGCAAAGAATATTCAGGAACCACGTGTTCCCATGTCCATAAACCCAGCTGATCAGAAAGCATTGCAGTTTTTCGAAAAACTGAAAAGAGAAGCATCTGACAGATAGTTTCTGTCTTTGAATAAATCAATCCAGAGAAGTTTGGAGTTACTAAGGAGGAAGCGAAATGAGCGATGTCGAAAAAAAAGATAATGTTACAGCTATCATCGAGTATTTTCAGGAAATAAAGAATTTGTCTGATTCTGGGATCACCATAATCAGTGCTCGCAAGCCACTGGAGGTTGATACTGATGAGTTATTTGATTATACCGTTAAGATTCAGGATGCGATTGAGGAGATCAGAGACCTCATTTTCAACATTTCGGAATAGTTCTGCCCCATGGAGAACGAAATAAATAATATGGATTCTAAAATGGCAAAATTTGGCGACATGGTCAGAGTGCATTTTACCTGTAGACTGGAAGACGGATCTGTGCATGACACATCGTCAGGAAAAGAGCCCCTTCTATTGACCATCGGTGAAAATCAATTCTTGCCTTTTTTTGAGAAATTGATTATCGGGATGAAACCAGGTGAGACAAAAACATTTTCGGTCAGAGACGAAGATGCATATGGAACGTACGATAACGAAAAGATAAAGACTATTGAACGCTCCGAGTTCCCAGGGAATATTCAGCCGGAAGTCGGTTTGCAATTTCAGATAGAACGAAACGACGGCGAAAAGAGCTATATCATTGTTACCGAAGTGAGCGAAACAAGCGTAACATTGGATGCTAACCATCCTATGGCAGGAAAGGATTTGAATTTCGAAATAGAGTTGCTTAATATAGTGAAACCCGGCCCGAGCGCAGCCCAGTATTACAGCATTGGAGTTTATTTGCAAGATCGTAATGAATTGGATGAAGCGATTAAATCTTATGAAAAAGCGATTGCTATAGATCCTTTTATGACAGATTCGTATTACAACAATGGAGTCGCATATCAAACAAAAGGCATGGTGCAGGAAGCAATTGTATTTTATCAACAGGTACTTGAGCTAAACCCAAATCATGAAAAAGCTTGTCTTAATCTTGGTATTTCTTTAAAGGAAATGGGCCAATATGATGAAGCTGAGAAATACTTTGAGCGGGCTTTACAGATTAAGCCTGACTATGATATCGCATATTATAATCTGGGGAATATTTCGTACTTCAATGGAAGATTCGAAGAAGCACGAAAGTTTTACGAGAAGACTGTCTCCATAAATCCGGAATATGCGGATGCACATTGGAACATCGCACTTATTGACCTGTTATTTGGCAACTACGCGGATGGCTGGAAAGAATATGAATGGCGATGGAGGATAGAGGGACTTGATCTGAAACGGGAAATGTCCATTCCACTTTGGGATGGCGCCGATATCAGAGGAAAGCGACTCATAATAGTTGCTGAACAAGGCTTTGGCGATACGATTCAGTTTGTCCGTTATATTCCCATGGTAAGAGAAAGGGGTGTCCAGGTATTTTTTCAATGCCAGAAAGAATTAATCCCTTTACTTCAAAATCTGAGAGACATTTATGAAGTTTGTGAATTTGGATCTCCTCTTCCTGAAACCGATTTTTACTGTCATCTGCTAAGTTTGCCGTGTATCTTTGATACGACACTCGAAAATATTCCTTCGTCTATCCCCTATATTTTACCCTTCGAATTCCAGATAAAGAAATGGGAGGAAAGGATTACGAACAATGCAGATAAATTAAAGGTTGGAATCGTATGGGCAGGGAATCAGGAACTGGCGAGGCCTTATTACGATCGTTCTTGCACGTTACAGGATTTTTTGCCTTTAATAGAAAGTGAGGATGTCGCCTTTTATAGTCTCCAGAAAGGAGACGCGGCTTCCGAGTTGAACGAGAACCCCGGAAGTTCAAAAGTAATAGATTATACTGATGAAATACATGATTTTTCTGATACCGCAGGTCTTCTTCATAATCTTGATCTCGTAATTTCAGTAGATACGGCTGTTGCCCATCTGGCTGGTGCTCTTGGAAAGCCTGTATGGACTCTGCTGCCGTTCATCCCAGACTGGCGGTGGATGCTCGATCGTGATGACAGTCCCTGGTATCCGACGATGCGGCTTTTCCGTCAACCTTCTCCCGGAGACTGGAAATCCGTGATTGCAAAGGTCAAAGCAGAACTCGAAAAAATGCTGAGTAGCAGGTCTTGATTAAAATATATTTTGTGTCTCGCGATAAAAAAAATTAAGTAATCTGTCATTCCCCGGCTTAACCGGGGAATCTTGAATTTTAAATGTTTTCTGGATCCTCCGGTCAAGCCGGAGTATGACAAATCAAGAGTGTATACACAGACTCTAACCAATTTTCCCTATGCATACTGACGATATGTTTCAGAGAGCTCTCCGGCATCACAAAAATGGAGAACTCGCAGAAGCCGCCCGTCTCTATAATGAAATCCTTGCGTTGCAACGTGATCATATCCATGCCATGCACTACCTGGGCGTTGTGTATATTCAGTCAGGCAGATTTGATCTCGCAATCTCTTTGATAGAACGTGTGGTTCACCTTGCGCCCGATGATCCGCACGCATTTTACAATCTCGGTATTGCATATCAGCAATCAGGGATGTTTGATAAAGCTATGAATGCATATGAAAAAACGATTAGTCTTGATCCAGAGAATGCCGACGCATATGTGAATCTCGGAATCATTCAGAAAGATATTGCCAGGCTTGATGATGCAGAAGTCTGCTTGCGAAAGGCTTTGAATATTAATCCCGCTCTTGTGCAGGCTCACAATAATTTAGGTGTAGTCCTCAAGGAGAAGGGATTGATTGATGAAGCTATTGCCTGTTATGAAGAACTTCTCCGAACGGGTACGGCTGATCTATATGTTTATTCAAATTTTGCAAGCGCTCTCAGGGCAAAAGGGAGGATAAGCGAAGCGATTATTCATTTAAGAAAAGCCCTTTCGCTGAAACCAGATGACCCTGAAATGCTTTATCAGCTTGCAACCGCTCTCATGGAACAGGGGCAGGGGGATGAGTCCCGGTCGGTTCTTAAGGAAATTCTCAGGCTTTCCCCTGATTCAATAGAATCCCGGTTGGCTCATTGTATCTCTCATCTACAGATCGTTTATATGCATGAATCAGAAATAGAAACAGCACGTGAAAACTATAGGCAGGAACTACTGAAGCTCCGAGATACCCTGAAGGATGTTGAGGCAATACCGAATGGTGCCGAACGGGCAGTTGGTCTGGTGCAGCCTTTTTATCTGCCTTATCAGGGGCTTAACGACCGTGATCTGCAACAAATTTACGGAGAGATTGTCTGCCGTATAATGTCGGCAACCTATCCTGATTTTTCAAAGCTGATTCCGGTCCCTCCGCTCTCTCCTGATGGACGCTTGAGGATTGGATTTGTGTCAGGATATTTTTATAACCACTCTGTATGGAACATTCCCACGAAGGGATGGGTTCAAAATCTGGACAAGCAGAAGTTTGAACTTTTTG
>JAGVOC010000355.1 GCA_020052975.1 Desulfobacterales bacterium
ATGCGCCACATGCTGGAAGAAAATATTGCGCTAATTATGCCTAAAAGGGTGGAAACCAAAATTCCTTGGCAACATTGCCTTTGCGGCGAAGGAATAATTGAGCATGTAACTGTATCACTTAAAACAATAGATTATGTTTTTCCACTTTTCCTTTATCCTGATAAAGAAAAAAAACATTCCGGAGCTGGTTTCAGCGCAATGATGCTCTTTGAACCAAAAAAATCCTATGGCAAAAAGCCCAATATTTCACCAGTTATTTTTGAAAAACTGGATACGGCTTTTGGGAAAAGCCCCACCCCGGAGGACATTCTTTATTACATTTATGGTGTGCTTTACAGCAATATCTACCGCGAAACCTACGCCGAATTTTTAAAGATTGATTTTCCGCGCGTGCCCTTTACCGCCGACTATGGCCTATTCATAAAAATGGGCAAACTTGGCAAAGAACTGGCCGATCTGCACCTGCTGAAAAGCCCATTGCTTAATCTGCCTGTTGCCAAATATCAGGGCAGCGGCAATAACGACCGCATTGAAAAGATTACATACAAAGAAGATGAGAAACGCATTTACATCAATGACGATAAATATTTTGAAGGTATTGCTCCGAAAGTTTGGAATTATTACATTGGCGGGTACCAAGTTTTGCATAAATATCTGAAAGATCGCAAAGGCATAAAGATGGACGATGCACCGCGATATTGCCGGATTGTTACGGCATTAAGCAAAACGATAGTGATTCAAGAAAAAATAGATAAAATTTATCCTGAAGTAGAAAAGGATCTGGTCAATTTCTAACAAGAGCAAATTAAACAAATCAACATATAACATTTACATGGTCTTCGGTTGTCAAGAAAAAACATTTCCCATAGATTGGAGAGTTAGAGAAAAAACCGTCTTTGAATTTGACGTTTTGACAAGTAACCCGATTGTTCCGGCTTTTGTCTTCAGCTTTTGTTTTGCCATCGTGGATAGCTTATAATGTATAACGCATGGCCAAGAGCGAACTGGATTTTATTTCGACGCATTCGGCTCCGATAACGATATCGTCGAGAAATGGGAAAACGATTCCAAAGAGCAGTTCAGGGTCCGTTTTGATGTTTTGATGAACTTTCATTTTCCCCTTTTGATCGATGATGCAGACGTACATTTTTCTGGCGTGCAGATCGATACCGCAGTAGTTCTTGTGTTGTTGATTGTAAAATCTCATGGTGTGGCCTCCTTTGGATGAGTGGTTTTTGGAATCCGGATAAATTCCATTTTATCCTTTCATCTGAGGGAAGGCCATAACTAGTATCAAACGGCTCCACCGGATCGCCGATAAATCCGGCTCCCGGTGAGCCATACGTTAGCATATAAATTGGTTGAGACTACTTACAACTCATGCTGAAGTCGGCTTGCTCTATAACTGGTCATTATTAAATGATATAATCAGCAATATATTACTGATAAAAGAACTTTAATTACAATAATTGGTAATATATTGCTGATTGAAACGATGAATGGTAACTTAATCATATTCATTGATAATCTGGGCAGATCCAAAGCACTCCGAATAAGCGTGAATACCCTCTAACGGGTCGAGCAGACCGGGAACCCGTCATGTTTTATTATTGTTTGGACGGCCCGGTTGCTCACCCTTAACTTTGAGCCTGTCGAAAAGCCAAAAAGCCGGTTTTTCTTGCCCGTAACAAGTTGATTTTACAATGTGTGATTTCCAGAAGAGGGGCAGAATTGGACTTTTTCGACAGGCTCGTTATGTGGTGTGCGAATTAGCAAAATCTCATTTCCGGATGAAAATAAAATTTATAGAACTCGACATAAGTTTGTGATAGGTTGGGGAAAATGAGATTAGGTTTAATATATCACATACTATGGACAGTCATAATAATCTGCTGCTCGCCGTTTATTCTGTTTTTAGCCATCATTGGAAACAACAGGATTAGGGAACGGTTTGCCCTCTCGCTTCCCAAAGATTCATATGAAAACCGCAGAATCTGGATACATGCCCTTTCGGTAGGCGAAGTCCTGTCCGCTATTCCCCTTATCGGGGAAATAGGCACCCGGTATCCTGAAAAAGAGATCGTTTTTACGGTAACAACAACTAAAGGCCTTTCACTAGCCCGCAGGGAAATAGGTGACAGGGTAAAAATAATTCCGATGCCTCTTGATTTCTGGTGGAGTATTCAAAGAATAGTCAGGTATATAAATCCATCCTTTTTTATACTTGTTGAAACGGATATATGGCCTGCGCTTATAACCTCTCTTTCAAATAAAAAGATTAAATGTTTCCTTGTAAACGGTCGGATTTCACCCCGCACCAGTAAATCTTATAAAAAGTTTTCATTTCTTATCCGGCCTGTTTTAAACAGGTTCACATTATGCTTGATGCAGTCCGAACTTGACAGAAAACGGCTGCTTGAAACCGGGGCAGACCCGGCGAGGATAATTACAACGGGAAATATTAAATTTGACCGCGACTGGCTCCCGATGCTCAAAGAAGAACGCGATAAATGGCTGAAAAAGCTGCATCTTGATCCTGAAGATGATATCTGGGTTGCAGGAAGCATTCACGGGAATGAAGAACAGATTGTTTTAAATGTTTTTTCAAAGCTTTCTCAATATTTTCCGAGGCTGCGCCTCATTATTGCTCCCAGAAACATTGAAGAGTCGGGCAAAATACTCAAAACAGCGCAGGATATTGGGCTTAAAGTCTTTCTTAAAACAGACCTGCCTGATAATAAAACATCCTATGAAGTTCTTGTTCTGAATACAATAGGCGAATTAAACAGAGTATACGGCATAGGCAAAATCAGCTTTGTTGGAGGAAGCATGGTTCCTTCAGGCGGCCATAATCTGCTTGAACCTGCAAGTTTCGGGCGCCCGGTGCTTTTTGGCCCCCATATGCATAACTTTGTTCTCATGTCCGAACTTCTGCTGGCAGAAAAGGGGGGCTTTCAGGTTAATAACGAAAAAGAGCTTTACGCCTCCGTGAAAATACTACTTGAAGATCCTGATTTATGCAGCATGACCGGAAGATCCGCAAAACAGTTTGTGGAAAAACACAGAGGGGCCTTAAAAGAAGCCCTGAACCGCATAGGGGAGCATGTTGATGTTAACCCGGCCGCTTAAAAAATCAAACATAAACAACATATTGATTCGCGCCACAAACTGGGTTGGTGATGCGGTAATGACTCTCCCAGCCCTCGAAGCGGTGCGTGAAAACTTTCAGTCGGCCTCCATTACTGTCCTTGCCCGCCCCTGGGTTGCGCCATTGTTTGAAAACCACCCGGCAGTAAACAATATCCTTATTTATAACAAGCATGACGGCTTGACAAAAAATCTTTCCGAATTTTTCCATGTAATTAATATGATTCGAAAAAACAAATATGATCTTGCCGTTCTTTTTCAAAACGCGTTTGAAGCAGCCCTTCTTGCTTACCTTGGCAGAGTAACATACCGGCTTGGTTTTGATTCGGACGGGCGGGGATTTCTGCTCACCCATGGAATAAAAAGAAGCAGTGAAATATTTGCGGTTCACCAGGTTGAATATTATTTATCGATTTTAAAAGCAGCGGGCCTTAAGGTTGAAAGCAGGAACCCCGTTATTTATCTTTCAAAAAAGGATCTTGCCAAAGCAGAAAATCTGCTGCAGTTAAAGGGAATAAGCAAAAACGATTTCATTCTCGGCATAAGCCCCGGAGCAATTTTTGGAAATGCAAAGCGATGGCCCTTTGAGCGTTTTGCAGAAATATCAGACCGGGCTTCCGAAAGGTGGGGAGCAAAAGTAATCATTCTCGGGAGTAAAAAAGAGAAAGAGATCGGAACATCAATTACCGGCCTGATGCGTCATAAACCGGTTGATTTCTGTGGAACAACCTCTCTCGGTGAAGTAATAGGGATTATCGGCAGGTGTAATATGTTCGTAACAAACGATTCGGGCCTCATGCATATTGCCGCAGCTCTCGGGGTTCCAACTCTTGCAATTTTTGGTTCAACCGACCATGTGGCGACAGGACCACGCGGAGTAAAGACAAGGATAATAAAACACGACATCGATTGTTCCCCGTGTCTTAAACCGGAATGCCCGACGGATTTCAAGTGTATGCTCTCAATTGAACCTGAAGAAGTCTGGGATGAGATGGAAAAGTTCAGATTCAATCAAAACAATTCGGCCAAATGACAGACTTGATGGACTCATAAAAAGTCCATCAACAGGCCGAGGGCGATTAAGCCCCGGTCTGGGGTGAGGGTGGATCAGATTTGAAGAATATTTTAATAATAAAATTAAGTTCCATCGGCGATGTTGTTCACGCACTTCCTTTTCTGGAGGTTCTGAAAAAGAGTTATCCCGATTCCAGGATAGACTGGCTGGTTGAAGAAGAGGCTTCGCAGGTAATATCGGGGCATCCCGCCATAAACCGCATAATAATTTCCGGAAGGAAAAGATGGCAGAAGGAGATCCTTGACCCCTCTAAATTCTTAAAAAACTCCTCTGAAGCAATCCGTTTTTACAAGGAATTAAGATTCTCATCATACGATATTGTCATTGATTTGCAGGGCCTGTTCAGAAGCGGTTTTTTAACGGCCCTTTCAAGGGGGAAAAGGAAAATAGGAATGAGCGGCGCAAGAGAAGGCGCTTCGTTTTTCCTAAAAGAGCCTCCTGTTGCTGTTGACTATGACCAGCACGCAATTGACCGCTATCTGAAGATAGCCGGGCAACTGGGTTGCAATACAGACATCCGGAAAGGTCAAATTCCGGTTTCAGAACAGGATAAAAAACTTGCTGACGGCATATTCGCTTCATTTTCCGAAGTCAAACCACTTATAGCTGTCAACCCGATGGCCAAGTGGAAAACAAAGCTGTGGAAACCTGATAAATTCTCTCAACTGGCCGAAAAGCTCCAAAAAGAGATCGAATGCCGGATTATATTTACAGGAAGCGGGCAGGACCGGCCGATAATTGAAGAGATAATAAAGCAGACAGGCGGCAGACAGGATGAAATCATAAACCTTGCAGGCCGCACAGGCTTAAAAGAGCTTGCATATCTTTATTCAGGATGCTCGGTTCTGATATGCACCGACACGGGGCCTATGCACATTGCTGCCGCAATGGGGTGCAGGGTGGTTGCCCTTTTCGGACCGACTTCTCCTTTGCGCACAGGCCCCTATGGAAACGGGCATATGATAATTAGAAGCGGCATTGACTGCAGCCCCTGTTTCAAGAAAGAATGCGGGAATACAAAATGCATGGAAGATATAACCGTCGATGCGGTTTTTGACTCCGTAAGGAGCATAATAGCATCGGGATTCAAGGGTTTAAGGGGTCAGGGGGTCCAGTGAAAGGAAAACTTGTCGGATTAAAAGAAAAAACCAGAAACTACAAACCAGAGACCAGAAACCAGTTCCTTATCTTGGATAGCCTGTGATCTCCCTTATCTTTTCGTAAAGCGGCTTCAGCTGCTTATACATCTTCTTATATACATGCCTGTAAAGGTCGTCATACAGTTTATGCGCCGTAAAATCAGGTTCAAACACATCCCCGATACGTGTCATAGCATTTACCGCTGTTTCAAAATCCCCGTGAAGCCCAAGCCCTACAGCCAGATCAATTGAAGCTCCAAGCCCCGACGTTTCGTAAATATGGGGCCGTGCAGTCGGTATCCCGAAAACATCGGCCGTGACCTGCATTGCAACCCTGCTCTGGGAGCCGCCTCCCGAAACGCGAAGGCTTGTTATCGGGATTTTTGTTTTCTTCTCGATCCTCTCCTTTCCCTCCCTGAGAGCATATGCAAGACCTTCAAGGATAGCCTTGTAAAAATAGGCCCTGTTATGAATATCCCCAAAGCCTATGACAGCGCCTTTTGCTTCGGGACCGGGAAGTTTTAATCCGGGCGTCCAGTAAGGCTGCAAAACGAGCCCCATCGATCCCTTCGGCACATCTGCGACAAGCCTGTCAAAAAGGCTTTCAACTTCCACTCTTTCCATCTCCGCAATCTGCTGCTCCTTGAATCCGAATTCTTCCTTGAACCAGCTCACCATCCAGAAACCGCGCATGTTCTGAACTTCGATCGTATGGTATCCCGGCACAGCCGAAGGATAGGGAGGAAGAAGCGGAACGGCTTCAACATATTTTTTATGGGTAACATTTATAGTGGCGGTAGTCCCGTAACTCAAACAGCCCACAGACGGATCGAGGCTTCCTGAGCCAATGACTTCGCATGCTTTGTCTGCCGCTGCGGCTATCAGGGGAAGTCCTTCGGGTATCCCTGTCTGGTCAGCAACGGTTTTTGTAATATTTCCGAGGAGTTTTCCCACCGGAATAAGTTCGGGAAGCAAATCCCGTTCTATAGGCAGGCCTTTCCATTTCCAGTCCCAGTCCCTGGCCCAGCACAAATTTTTATAATCAAAAGGTATATATCCGACCTGGCATCCGATTGAATCGACAAACCTGCCGGTCAGCTTGTGTGTGAGATACCCTGAAAGCAAAAGGTATTTATGGGTCTTTCTCCACACATCCTTCTCATGTGTCATGATCCAGTTAGCTTCTGCCTCGGCTCTGAAGTAATCAATGGTACTTTTCAGGTTTGTAACAGTAAAGAGTAATCCCCAGAATCCACCGAGAGGAGGAAGCCCGTACGTTTTACGCTGATCCAGCCACAAAATGGCAGGACGCAGGGCCTTTCCCTCTTTGTCCACATTCAAAACCGTACCCCTCTGCGTCGTCAGTGAAACGCCGGCGATTCTCTCCCTGTATGAAGTCTCTTTCCCAAACAGCCTCCGACAGGCAAGGCAGAGGGATTCCCAGAAGACTTCCGGATCCTGTTCCGCCCACCCCGGATGTTTTGAAAAATAAGGGTTGAAAGTGACCCTCTCCTTTGCCAGCAGATTGCCTTCAAGGTCAAATATCAGCGCTTTCAGGCTCTGGGTCCCGTTGTCGATCGCCAGTAATAAATCTTTATTATTCATTATCAACCCTCATACCGTCTAAGCTCAACCGTTATTTGTCCGGATTCAGAACACCAAACAGGTTGTCATCGTACATCCAATTCCAGCTTCATTCCTCCTCTTCCACATCGCCGATTTGCTTTGACCATGGCTTCTTTGAATTCGGCGGCATGAAGCTCTCACCTGTAATCACTTTTTTCCCCGTCCTGGTTTCCAATTCAAGTCTTGCTTTCTTGGCAATGCCGCCGCCTTTCTTGCCTGCATCCTTATTTTCATCCATTCCGGTGGCATTTGTGCTTTCGGCTATCTGTCGGGTGGAAAGCTCTGCAAGAGCGGTAAAAATCAGCTCAGCCTCGCTCATGTGGTCCCGTAAGTTTTGCGTCTTCAGTCCTTTTAATTCCTTGTGTTCTTTTACGGATACATCCGCCCATTCCTGATGAATAACATTGGTCAGAATCGCATATTCCTCTTCTTTTTTTATTTCATGGCCTTTCCAGTAATCTGTCAGCTTATTGCGGGTCTCCTGACCCATCATTCGCTGCTGTATCCACTTTTTGCTTCTGCCGTGCTGTTTCCAGAACTCGCGCGCTCTGTCTAAAGAACGCGCCGGGTCTGCCATGTCCTGCATCCGTTCATAGCCGACTTTGGCCAGCCAGAGTTTAATAGGCTCAGCCTTGGGGCTGGGCACAGACTGTATAAGACGCAGAAGCGTTTCAGGATCGGCAACATCAGTGAGGCGCTTTTTCCCATCGTCGGCCTCCATTTTCAACTGGTGACAATTTGTCACCGTTTGATTTCCCTCTTTCTTTAGCCGTTCTTTCAGCTTATTCCAGTATTTACGAGCAGTCTGATATTCAGGTTGTTGAATTAACACTTGTAAAATATCCACAACCGAGAAATACCATGTTTCTATATTCTCATCATAATGTCTTCGAATTTTGTAACCTTCAAAAATCGCCAGGGATTTTGTCATAATTCCTCCTCCTCATCAGCGTCGTCTTTGCCCAGCCCCCTGCATACCTTTTATAATCACTATTCTGGATTTGACCCCAGACCTTCCTGAATTAATTGTTTAACCCGGTCAACCTTTTGACAACATCTATCATTCACTTTTCAGAATTACAGGCTATCAAGATGGCTCAGAACCTGTCGCACCTGATCCATAAGTTTTATCTTGGGATCTGGTGTAAATTTATTCTTGATTTCCATGGTAACAATCAATATCGTTAAAACGTGGAAAATTCAATGGTGTTTTCTCCGTGTTTTATTGATAATACGACAATATATGGAAAATTTTCCGCTTATTACCACTATTAGCTAATCTTTCTATATCGGACACCATGGAACCAAACAAAAAACGCGCAAAATTTTGGTTAAGCATCACCGGTACAATCTTGCTAGGCGCTCTAGGTAGCGGATTATGGAGCCTGCTCGAAATTCCGCTCTGGAAAGTTAGCAACTGGTTTCTCAGCGCAACTACGCTTGGTATTACATCAATTCGGGATGACATGTACGCTAAAGCCGCGTTTGGACTTCACGAACTCCCAAGTCTCTATCTCCTGCTATTTGTCTGTGTACTGATGTTCGTCATGCCCGTACTTCCATCCTTAACTCCATCTATGCGCTCCGTAATTCGTGGACTGGTCACCAAAGGCGAGTCCGATCCATCTCCCGAAGATGTGTTACGGCGTGCAAAGAAACTGCTATATGTCACAGCATTGATTGGGGCTCTATCCGGCTCTTACTTCATCGTGAAATTCATGATGGTGAACCAGGAAAACCTCATCGCGTCGTATTTCCGCCAGTACGTAACGGTCGTTCGTCCGTATACCTCCGAGTCCGAATACATACGGCTAAACAGCGCATTCTCCCAAATGAAGTCCAAGCATGACTATGTGATTCTGATGTCACATATGCAGGCGATTGCAAAGCAAAATGGCGTTGAACTACCGGAAGCACATACGTGGTGAAGGCTAATCGGGTAGCCGGGGGTTTTTCTCCCCCAGCCCCCACACCACGCAGCAAGCGGGTCCGCACTGCGCGGTTCACTTAAATTACCGGACCGTAGTCGGG
>JAGVOC010000308.1 GCA_020052975.1 Desulfobacterales bacterium
CCAGGTATTCCCGTTCGTTCGGCCCGAGTACTCCCAGAGAAAGACAAATGAGTGTCCAGAGGTGCACTACCGGATAATGACCGCCGTAATGCTCGCTCAGTTCATGAATCTGGGCATGGCAGTTATGGCAGCCGGCAATGCAGTAGTCGGCTCCGGTAGCCTTAATCTGCTCATCTTTCAGTCTTCCGTATTCGAGGCGCTGATCCTTGAACCCCGATTGCAGGAATCCGCCGCCCCCGCCGCAACAGTAATTATTGGATCTGTTGGGATGCATGTCTACAAAATTTTCTTCGCCGACCACCGATTTCACAACGAATCTGAGATCTTCGGCTATCGGATCGCCATAGCTCTTTCTGACAATCTGGCATGGATCCTGAACTGTAAATTTGATTTTCAGATCCTTGTTCCAGTCGGAGTTGACTTTGAGTCTCCCTTCACGAATCCACTTGGCATAATATTCATAAATGTTCTTAACTTCGAAATTGTGCTCAAGGTTGAATTTTTTCAGTCCGGCCCGGACTGAGAATGTAACGTGCCCTCACTCGGTGTTGAGAAATATTTTACACCCCAGCTTATTGGCCTGGTTAACGGTTGTCCGGGTGATCTTCTCCCAGGAATTATTGTCCGCAAGGAACAGGCAGTAGTTTTCGCCAGCCCAGCCATGGCTGCCATACGTCCAGTCCGCCCCGGCAAGATGGAGAATTTTCCACAGGGGGACCATCTCATTCGGCTCGGTCACCGGTTCCCTGGAATTCTGATTCAAAAAGAATTCGGCTCCCTGCTTGTCGATGGGAGCCTCCATATCCGCAAATTCAGGTTGCGCCTCCCTGAATTCCTCGAGCACGTCATTTACGACGAATATGAAATCATCGGGGGTTGCACCCATGGCGCTGGTGCTTTCATTCCGAAGCGCCATATCGCATGATCCGAGGATACCCTTGGGCCGCTGATCCCTTGGCCGCAATCCCCGGGCATTGTAGACAAGCTGAGGAATGTCTATCTTCATCGGGCATACATAGATACACCTCTGGCACATCGTACACATCCACGGCCAGTCCGATTTTGCGATTTCATCATCCATACCCAGAGCCGCCATGCGCAGAAATTTTCTGGGGTCCATTCCATCGAGTCCCGTAGCCGGGCACCCGGACGAACAGGCTCCGCAGGTGAGACAAAGGTTCAGATTCCCGCCGTCAGGGATAATTTCCTTAACTTTGTCTATAAACATGCTTTTCTTCTTACCGCCTAGTTTTATTGATTCTTCTGCCATAATCTACTCCTTGTTTTTGGCTCTCGCCCATTTCTTTAGGAGCCGTTAGTAAGTTAGATATTATTTCCTGCGTTTTCCGGCAGGAAATAATATCGTAAACTTACTTATCCCGTTTATCGGGGTTACGAAATAACCATTACATTTCTGACCATTTCGTTACGGCTCCTTATGCCGTTTTTGATATTCGGATAACTATGTTATTTTTTTATAGCGGCTTAAAGGGTTAGGCCCAAGCTTCTTTATATGTTCGGTCATCTCCTTTGCGTAAGCAGCAAAGGTGGGACCTTCACCTGAGGAAAGATTATACATTCTTACCCTGTCCCCCTCAAGACCAATTTCTTCAAGCAGTTTCTGCACATGCATAACCCGTTCGCGGGCCCTTAAATTGCCTTCATTATAATGGCATGCTCCCTCCATGCAGCCAACCGCATAAACTCCGTCAGCGCCTCGCTGGATTGCTCCGAGGAGATGCATAACATCGACTTTTCCTGTGCACGGCACACGGATTATTTTAATATTCGAGGGATAATCGAGTCTCATGGAACCTGCCAGGTCCGCAGCCGAATATCCTCAGTAATCACAACAAAAAGTTATGATTGTCGGTTCAAATTCTGACATTACATACCTCCCGCCATCAAGGCGTCTATTTTACACATTATCTGGTCATCTTCATAATAGTTTAACTGGATTGTTTGTCTTGGACAGACACCGGCACATATCCCGCATCCGTGGCAGAGAGCTTCATCTATTTGAATTAAACCCTCTTTTTCATTAAATACCGGGACCCCGAACGGGCAGGACCGCACACATGTAAGGCACTTTACGCAATGATCGGTGTCAACCTTTGCGGTAATTGCCGAAAGCTTGATTTCCGATTTCGATAAGAAAGTAGTCGCTCTTGAAGCCGCAGCCTTTGCCTGGGCAATTGTCTCGGATATCAGCTTCGGCGCGTGGGCCATGCCGCATAGAAATATTCCGTCACCCGGCATGTCGACAGGTCTCAGCTTGACATGCGCCTCGATAAAGAAACCTTCCGTATTCCGTCCGAGCTTCATGATTCCGCTCAGCTCTTCCGTGTCCTGAGCAACCACACCGGCGCTCAAAACTACCGCATCGGCTTCTATTTCAAGCTGTTTCCGGAGGATATGATCGTTTACCGAAACGACCAGCCCTTCGGGCGAACTTTTGACTTCAGGAGGAGTCTTCTCATCAAAGCGAATGAAAATCACACCGAGCTTTCTTGCCTCGGTATAGTAATCTTCGAGGAGTCCGTACGTTCTCATGTCCCTGTAAAGGACATATACCATAGCCTCGGGATTCCGCTTTTTAATAAGCAGGGCGTTCTTTACGGCATTCTGGCAGCAGATTCGCGAACAGTTCTGGTTTTTCTCATTTCTTGATCCGACGCACTGGATCATGACGACACTTGAGAGTCCGGATGCGCCCTTTTCCTCGAGGAGATCCCCGAGCTGAATCTGAGTCATAACGCGGCTGTCTTCACCGTAGAGATATTCCTGCGGCTTGTATTCATTGGCGCCTGTTGCAACGATAATTATTCCATGTTCAATGTTTTGTTTTTCTTTTCCGGGGCCTGCCACTACATCCGTATTGAAGTTTCCCTTGTATCCACCGAATCCCACAATGCGGGCATCGGTTAAGACATTGATTTTTCCGCAGCTATTTACCTCATCAGTAAGCTTTTCAATATATGCTCTTATATCCTTTCCTTCTATAGTATGATGAAGCTTTAAGGCCATTCCGCCAAGGGTTTTCTCTTTTTCAACCAGGACAACCTCAAACCCCTGTTTGCCGAGTCCAAGAGCCGCATTCATTCCCGCAACTCCGCCGCCTATGACAAGGGCGCGCTTGTTTACAGGAATAACTCTTTCCGTAAGAGGTTTCAATGTTCCGACTCTCGCAACAGCCATGCGGACAAGATCCTTGGCCTTTTGAGTGGCAAGATCAGGACTCTTTGAGTGAATCCACGAATCCTGGTTTCTTATGTTGGCCATTTCAAACAGATACCTGTTAAGCCCGCAGGCTTCAAGAGTCTCCATGAACATCTTCTCATGGGTCTTGGGACTGCATGAGGCGACAACAAGGCGGTTTAACTTATGCTCTATTATTTTTTCCTTTATCTTGTCCTGTGTATCCTGGCTGCAGGTGAAAAGATTCTCGTCGGAATAAACGACATAAGGAAGTTTTGAGGAATATTCCTTAACCTCAGGAACATTTACAACTCCCCCGATGTTTATACCGCAGTTGCAGACAAAAACCCCGATCCTCGGAACTTCTCCTTTTACGTCTATCTCTTCAGGAACCTCGCGGAATTTGGTGTCGGTGCCCCTTGCTTCGGCCAGCCCGACTCCTGCTTCGCACGCGGCAGCTCCTGCTTCTGTTACAGAGCTTGGAATATCTTTGGGCCCTTGGAAAATCCCGCAGGTGAAAACCCCCGGACGGGAGGTTGCCACAGGCGCAAACGGATCAGTATCAACAAACCTGTACTTGTTCAGGTTAATATCAAGGCGTTTTGCAAGTTCCACGGAAGTATCCGGCACCTGAAGGCCTACCGAAAGAACAACCATGTTAAAGGTCTCTTCCATGATTTCGCCGCTTTCATCGGCAAAACGCAGACAAAGATCCCCTGTCTCAGGTACCTCGCTTATCGTGTGGACTCTTGCCTTTACGAAACGGACTCCGTCCTTGTCTTTAGCGCGCAGGTAATACTTTTCGTAATCCTTGCCGAAGGTCCTGATATCCATATTGAATATGGCGCAGTCAAGCTCGCCGTGCGAGTGCTCTTTTGCTATCATGGCATCTTTTATCGCGTACATACAGCACACCGAAGAACAGTAGCCGTTTCCGCATTTGTTCGTATCTCTTGAACCTATGCACTGAAGCCATGCAATTTTTTTAGGATCGGTCTTATCGGAAGGACGCTCAAGATGACCCATTGTCGGTCCTGATGCGCTTAAGATTCTTTCAAACTCAAGGCTTGTCAGAACATTCGGGCTGACCTTGTACTGGTAAAATTGAGCAAGGGCAGAAGGATCATAGACGTCATTTCCTGAGGAAAGAATCACTGATCCCACCCTGATATCTTTTTCAGCCGTTTTCTGGGTATGGTCGATTGCTTTTGCAAGACAGGCATTAACGCACTGGTAGCACTCCGAACATATTCCGCATTTTAAGCATCTTTCCGCTTCAAGGCGGGTTTCTTCTTCACTGTATCCGAGGGCAACTTCGTTAAAGTTCCCGTCCCGTTCTTCAGGAGAAATCCGCTTCATCGGAAGACGCTCTTTTTTCTCTTCGAGAGACGTATGGGGCTTTTCAAAACTCCAGTCATTATCCCTGCCCTCTTTTAAATCGCGTCCATTTAAATAACGGTCTATGCTCTCTGCTGCCTCCTTACCGCTCGCAACGGCATCAACTACGGATTTCGGCCCGTATACAATGTCGCCTCCCGCAAAAACCCACGGAACCGGAGTCTGGAAAGTAAGTAAATCGGATTCGAGCCCGCCTCTTTTTGTAACGGGAATATTCTGCTCTTTTGCAAAGGAAAGTTCGGCAGACTGCCCGATTGCAACTATAACAGTATCGGCATCAAGTGTTTGCAGGACATTTTCATCGTACTTGGGGTTAAAGCAGCGGTTGTCGTCGAATACGCATGTGCACTGCTTGAACTGGATGCCTGTGACTTTTCCGTCTTTTCCCGCAAAATTTTTAGGCCCGAAACAGTTTACTATCTGTATATTCTCTTCAAGAGCCTCTTCTATCTCATAATCCCATGCAGGCATTTCATCCCGCGATTCGAGGCAAACCATCGATACATCGGCTGCGCCAAGACGTTTGGCAGTTAATGCCACGTCAATGGCGACGTTCCCGCCGCCGACAACCACAACTTTTTTCCCGAGAGCAACTTTTTTATTCAATGCCGCGTCTCTTAAGAAAGCGACGCCGGGCAGAACCCCCTCCATATCTTCGCCGGGAACACCTAATTTCCGGCTGCCATGCAGACCGGTCGCAAGGAATACGGCCTTGAACCCGTCGGTCTTCAGGCTTTCAAGGGTGATATCCTGGCCGAAAGTCACACCGGTCCTGATTTCAACTCCCATTTTCTCAATTATTTTTATTTCGGCTGCAAGCTCGTTTCTCGGAAGGCGGTATGCCGGAATTCCAACGGCCATCATCCCGCCGGCAACCGGCAGTTTTTCGAATACTGTTACCTGATAGCCTTTCAGGGTAAGATAGTATGCGGTTGTCAGGCCTGCAGGACCGGAACCGATTACAGCAATCTTCTCAGGCCTCTTTTCCGCAACTTGCGGGACAAAAGGAGATTCTCCCCCGGAATCATGGTCAGCCAGAAACCTGTGAAGATACTGGATGGAAAGGGGTTTATCAACATCACTCCTTGTACAGACTCCTTCGCAGGGATGGTGGCAAACACGGCCGCAAACTCCCGGGAAGGGATGCTCCTGCTTGAAAAGTTCAAGAGCTTCCCTGTATTTGCCGGTGTTGATAAGCGCGATAAAACCCTGGATGCTCACATGGGCAGGGCATGTTGCCTTGCACGGGGCTGTTCCCCTCTTGCTTATTCCGTAAGCGCCGGGGATTGCCTGTGCATACTGTTTATATATCGCCTTTCTCTTTGAAAGACCCTTGTCGTATTCATTGGGGACTTCGATGGGACAAACCTTGGCACAATCTCCGCAGCTTGTACACTTTGACATATCGACAAAACGGGCATTCTGCCTCACTTTTGCCGTGAAATTTCCCGGATCGCCCTCAAGAGTCAGAAGCTCGGTATTTGTTAAAAGCTCGATGTTAAGATGCCGGCCGACCTCGACCAGTTTGGGTGAGATAACTCACATCGCGCAGTCATTGGTTGGAAATGTCTTGTCGAGCTGAGACATCAGCCCGCCTATGGCAGCGGATTTTTCCACAAGATAAACGTAATAACCCGATTCGGCAAGGTCAAGCGCTGACTGCATCCCGGCAATACCGGCGCCGACAACCATAACTGACCCGCTTTTATTCTCTTTTACAGACCCCATTATTTCTCCTTAATCAATTTACCGGCAATACCCTGAGACCTTTGCATAACACCCCCTTTTGCCCGATTTCCTCGTCAGGCTTAAATTTTAATCCTCGAAATACTTCAATGTATTCCTGCGGTTAAAATTTTCGCCTTCCTTGAACTTGGACAAAATTGAATGTTCTTCAAAGGTCTCACCCTTATTATACAAAACCATGAAAAGCTGTTAAAAAGCAGGGTAAAACAGGTTTTATTCAACATTTACCATATATTATTATAAGAGCCTTTATTGATAAAGTTAGTAAAAAGTCAGAATTTGCCCTTTTATGTCATTCCCGCGAAAGCGGGAATCCAGTCTTTTCAATTAGTTCTGGACTCCCGTTTTTACGGGAGTGACGACTTTTTGACTTTTTACGAAGGTATCTTTATTAGATAATGCGAAATAGTTTTTTTGTCAAAGAAACAGGTAAGTGTCAAGGATTTAATAGCCAAAATTAATTATTTTTCATATATAGTATTATGATACAAGTCAGATTTCAAAGTAAGGACAAGAAACCGTGAACTTCAAACCAGATATTTAATCAAATGAAGAAACGCATATTATTAATTAAAAATATTGAATTCAGGCTCCGGCAAGCGATGCGTACCGACAGGCATATTATTCGCCGTGAAGTCGCAAAACTGAAATCTGCCGGCTTGGAAATGTTGCCTGAAAAGGATTTTGATAAAAAGATGGGGTCGGTTGAAAAAAAACTTGCCGTTTCTATCAACAAGAAAATATTGAGAAAAACGAATGTTCCGAAACTTGTTTTTGATTCAGCCCTTCCGATAACGGCCAAAAAAAATGAAATAATCGATTCAATTTCAAAAAACCGGGTTATCATAATTTCAGGTGAGACCGGCTCGGGTAAAACCACACAAATTCCAAAATTCTGCCTTGCCGCAGGAAGGGGAATAAATGGCAAAATCGGCTGCACCCAGCCAAGAAGAATTGCGGCTATAACAGTTGCTGCCCGTATCGCCGAAGAGCTTGGAGAAGAGTCTGGAAAATCGGTCGGTTATAAAATCCGTTTTACGGACAAAACCAGCAAAGACTCCTATATAAAGATAATGACCGACGGGATTCTTCTCGCCGAGGCTCATAATGACCCGTATCTTAATGAATATGACACAATAATTGTCGATGAGGCCCATGAAAGAAACCTGAATATCGACTTTATTCTCGGTGTGCTGAAAACTCTTCTGGCAAAAAGAAGAGATCTTAAGCTTATAATAACGTCGGCCACGATCGATACTGAGAAGTTTTCAAAGGCTTTTGATAATGCCCCGATAATAGAAGTTTCAGGCCGGATGTTTCCCGTTGAGGTACGTTATCTGCCGGTTGATCCGGACCTTGAAGAAACCGGGGAACAGACTCATGTTGACCTTGCTGTCGAAGCCATTGACAGACTTTTGAAGGAAAACCGCACCGGTGATATTCTTCTTTTTATGCCGACAGAGCAGGATATCCGTGAAACCTCGGAGTTGCTTGAAGGAAAAAAATACAGAGCCGTCGAAATTATCCCGCTTTTCGCAAGGCTCCCGGCTTCGGAGCAGTCAAGGGTCTTTTTACGTCTGCCGGTAAGAAAGATCATTGTCGCAACCAATATCGCTGAAACATCAATCACCATACCCGGCATAAGATATGTCATAGACACGGGCCTTGCCCGGATATCGCAGTATACGCCAAGATCGAGAACAACTGCCCTGCCGGTTGTATCCGTTTCAAAAAGCAGTGCGGACCAGCGAAAAGGAAGATGCGGCAGGGTTGAAAACGGAATCTGCATACGACTCTATTCAAAAGAAGATTATGATGCACGCCCCCTTTTTACGCCTCCTGAGATCCTGAGATCAAACCTTGCAGAAGTAATTCTAAGAATGATCGCGTTGAATCTGGGAGACATATCGGCTTTTCCCTTTATTGACCGCCCTGCCGTAAAAAGCGTTAAAGACGGATACGAGATTCTCCTGGAACTGGGAGCCATTGAACCGGAAATAGAAAATAAATCAGGATTCGCCCTCACACACAACGGAATGATCATGGCTTCACTCCCGATTGATCCGAGACTGTCACGAATGCTGATTGAAGCGCAAAGAAGAGGCTGCATTCAAGAGATAACTATATTAGCTGCCGCTTTAAGCTGCCAGGATCCAAGGGAAAGACCCGCTGATAAGACAGGCGAAGCAGCCCGGGCTCACGCGCTCTTTTCAGACCCGTTGTCCGACTTTATAACCCTTCTTAATATATGGAACAAGTTTCACGAGGTTTCAGACACCGAAAAAACCACTGCCGCCTCAAAAAGATTTTGCAAGGCGAATTTTCTTTCTTTCAGAAGAATGAAGGAATGGCGCGACATATACTCGCAGATTAAGGATATCCTGAATGAAAACGGCATGAAAAGCCAAAAAAAGGAGTTGGAAACAGATGAAAGCGGTGAGAATAAATCCTGCATATACAGCTATTTATATACGGTCATTCATAAATCAGTCTTAAGCGGTTTTCTTTCCAATATCGCAGTAAAAAAGGAAAATAATATCTTTTCGGCAACAAAGGAAAAATCGGTTATGATCTTTCCCGGATCGGGACTGTTCAAAAATCCCGGAACCTGGATTGTAGCGGCTGAAATGGTGGAAACTTCAAGGCTCTTTGCAAGAACTGCGGCATCCGTAGACAGTTCATGGATTGAAGAGATAGGAAAAAGCCAGTGCAGATATTCCTATTACAACCCTCACTGGGAAAGAAACAGGGGAGAAGTTGTGGCTTCCGAGCAGGTGAGCCTTTACGGGCTGATAATTGTTCAGGGGCGTCCTGCGGCATATGGCAGGATAAACCCTGCGGAAGCGTGGGATATATTCATAAGGGATGCCCTTGTTGAAGAGGATGTTAAAACACCTTTACCATTCATTGAGCATAACAGAAAATTAAAGGAAGAGATAAGGGAGATCGAGAACAGGGTCAGAAGAAGAGATATCCTTGTGGGCGACGATGTTTTGATCGAATTTTACAGGGAAAAACTTCCCGGTATTTACGACATCAGAACCCTTGGAAAATACATAAAAGAGATGGGAGGTGACCGGTTTTTGCGCATGGCAAAAGAAGATTTTCTTCGATACATGCCCGATGAGGAGGAAATATCCCTTTATCCCGACAAAATCGCACTTGGAGAGAATGCCTTTGAATGTCTTTACAGTTTTGATCCGGGAAAACCTGCAGACGGAATAACCGTTAAAATACCCTCTTCTGTTGCCTCAACAGTTCCGCCCGAAACAACAGACTGGCTTGTGCCTGGATTATTAAGGGAAAAAATTAATGCGCTCATAAAAGGACTTCCCAAGGAATACAGGAAGAGGCTGCTTCCCCTGTCAAAGACCACCGAAACCATCCTTTCTGAAATGCCCCGGCAAAAGACTTCGCTTATGACAGCCCTTTCAGAATTTATTTATCATTCTTTCGGAGTCGATATTCCCGCAAGCGCATGGCCCGGTGAAAGACTTCCCGACTATTTAAAAATGCGTATCTCAATAACGGGAACAAAAGGAGAAGAAATATACTCCGGAAGAGATAAAGCCATGTTAAAAAACACATTATTGGCACCTGCAGATAATGAATATTTTAATTCGGCACGGGAAAAATATGAAATAACCGGCATCACAAAATGGGATTTCGGGGATATTCCCGAAAAAATCATTATCAAAGGGAGCGATAAATACGAGTGGCTTTATTTCCCCGGCCTTGAAAAGGATGAAGGCTGTGTAAATCTGCGGATCTTCAATTCGGAAACAGAATCTGTTAAATCTCATCGGGAAGGAATAATCGCCCTGTTTTCAATTGTTTTTGAAAAGGATTTAAAGTCTGTAAAAAAACTGCTTCTATTGCCCAAAAAGATGAATGAATATACCGTTTTTTTCGGTGGTGAAAACAAGTTTAACAGACTGCTGTACAAAAGCACTGTAAAAGATCTTTTGAATGTTAATATAAGAACAAAAGAGGCTTTTGAGTCACGCGCCCTGTTTGTGCTGCAAAATATTTTTGAGTATGGGCAGAAAAAAACTAAAAACATAGCGCCTGTCTTAAAAACCTGCCATGAAACAAGAGAAACTCTTTTGAACCTGAAAGCAAAATGCTTACCAAACAGAGAGGCCTCCGATCTTCTTTTCAGGCTCGAACAGGATCTTAATAAATTAATACCCGAAAACTTCATGGAACTGTACGAAGAAGAACGCCTTTTAGATCTCCCCAGATACATTCAGGCCGTTTCAGTCAGGGCACAAAAGGGAATAATTGATCCTGAAAAGGAGAAGGCCAGATCAGACGGGCTTGAAATACATACCACCCGTCTGGATAAACTGCTGAAAAGCCTTTCTCAGCTTGTTTCTGATGAAAAGAAAAAAGCTGTTGAAGAATATTTCTGGCTTATCGAAGAATACAGGGTTTCCCTTTTTGCGCAGGAGTTGAAAACCCCGGTTCCGATATCAGCAAAAAGGCTGGATAAAAAGTTCAAAGAGATTGAAAGAATGGTATGATGAGGCGAGAAGCGTGAATCGTAGATCGTGAAGCGTGAATCGAACAACGAACCACGAACGACGATCAACGAAGTACGAAATTCGAGGTACGATATATGAACCGGAAACCAGAAACCACAAACCACAAACCTTTTATCATTGTTATCTGCGGGCCAACAGGTATAGGCAAAACCCTGGCAGGAATCGAAGTGGCAGAGGCTTTCGGCGGTGAAATCATCAGCGCGGATTCAATGCAGGTATACAAATACATGGATATTGGCACCGCAAAGCCAACGCATGGGGAAAGAGAACGCGTCTTTCATCATATGATCGACATCATCGAACCGGATGAAGATTTCAGCGCCGCACGATTCGCGTCTCTTGCAATTGAGACAATCAGAAAACTGAGTGAAAAAAAGACTGCCCCGTTTGTTGTGGGCGGAACCGGTCTATATATCAAAGCCCTTACTCACGGTCTTTTTGACCCGGGTGCAATCCGCGCGGATGCAAAAGTGCGCCTTAAAAAAGAGGCCGAACTTCACGGTACAGAGTTTTTGTATAACCGCCTTAAAAAGTCCGATCCGGTCTCAGCAGACAGAATTCATTCCAACGACATATTCAGGATAATAAGGGCTTTGGAAATATTTGAAACAACCGGAACCGCCATTTCTGAATATCACGGAAAGCATGGGTTTTCAGAAAGAATGTTCAATGTCTTAAAAATAGGTCTTACAATTGAGAGACAAGCCCTCTATGACCGTATTGAAAAAAGGGTTGACTCTATGATAGAAGCCGGTTTTATTGACGAAGTAAGGCGGCTTATTGAAATGAATTACACGGCAGATCTGAAATCGATGCAATCGATAGGCTACCGCCATATTGTTGATTACATTGCAGGCCGCATACAGCTTGATGAAACTGTCCGGATTTTAAAGCAGGATACAAGAAGATTTGCAAAGCGGCAAATGACATGGTTTAATGCCGATCCTGAAATTATCTGGATAAAACCGGATCAGGTAAATGAGATTAAAATGTTAGCCGGCAGTTTTCTCAAGGCAACAGGCAGATAATCTTTCTCAAGTTTGTTAAAAAGGAGAAAAAGCATGGAAAATGAACTTATAATCCGGAATCTTTCTGATATCGAAGCAATCGAAAGGGTTCCTCTTTCGGAACGGGTCAGGGAAAAAAGCACATTTGAACTTATCGAAAAAGGCGCCAGCATAAATCCGGATGCCCTTGCAATAAGTTTTTTGAAAGACGGGGCGAGCTACGAAACTCCGCTTCAGATAACCTACAGGCAGCTTATAGGAAAAATTCGCCAGGCTGCCAACATGTTTTATGATCTCGGTGTTGGTCCAACAGACGTTGTTACATATGTTCTGCCCAACCTGCTCCAAACTCATTTTACCCTCTGGGGAGCAGAGGCAGCCGGAATCGCCAACCCCATCAACCCCATGCTGGAAGCCTCTGCAATCCGCGACATATGCAGAGCTGCAGGCACAAAGGTTCTTGTAACACTCGGAGATCTTCCCGGAACGGAAATATGGAAAAAGATAGATTCCATACGCAAAGATATACCGTCACTAAAGTACGTTGTTTGTGTCATGGGAAAAAAGAACGAAGCCGAAGGCATATACGGGTTTGAAGAAAAAATGGAGCAGTATCCGGGCGACCGACTCACATTTGAGCGCAAAATTCATCCGGATGATATTGCTTCGCTCTATCATACCGGAGGAACAACCGGAAGACCCAAGCTTGCCAGAAGAAGCCATCATAACGAAGTTGTTCTGGCATGGGACATTATGGCGGGAAGCGGGCTTAAACCGGGGGAAACGGTCATGGTTGGCCTTCCGCTTTTCCACTGCAACGGAACCTGCGTTACAGGACTTATGCCCTTTTCCGTCGGCGGGCATGTTGTAATGCTTTCGCCCGCAGGATACCGCGAACCCGACATAATGAAAAACTTCTATAAGATAGTTGAAAAATTCAGGCCGGTCTTTTTCTCGTGCGTTCCAACCGTGCTCTCCGTGCTTCTCGATATCCCGGTCGGAAACGCCGATATATCATCGCTGAGATATGTTGTGTGCGGAGCCGCTCCTTTAAGCGTAGAACTCTTCAACAGGTTCGAAGCCCATACGAAAATGAAGGTTCTCGAGGGCTACGGACTTACAGAGTCAACCTGCGCGTCCGCCATCAATCCCAAAGATGGGGAAAGAAAGGTGGGAAGCATAGGCATAAGGCTTCCCTATCAGGAGATGAAGATATCGATCCTGGATGAAAACGGAGAATATATTCGTGAAGCTCAAATGGATGAAATAGGCGTTGTCTGCATAAAAGGGCCGTGTATATTCAAGGGTTATGTGGAAGAGATGCACAACAAGGGGATATGGCTGAAAGACGGCTGGTTCAATACCGGGGATCTTGGCCGAAAAGACAAGGACGGTTTTTTCTGGCTGACCGGCAGAAAAAAGGAACTCATTATAAGGGGTGGACACAACATAGACCCTGTAACAATCGAAGAGCCAATCTACAAAATGAAGGGAGTAAAAGTTGTTGCTGCTGTTGGCCGTCCCGATCCCCACGCCGGTGAAGTTCCTGTTGTTTACGTTGAAGTTTCAAAGGATGCCGGCATCAGTAATACCGGGATCATGGAGTGGGCGTCAGCAAATATTGGCGAAAGAGCAGCTGTTCCAAAGGAAGTAATAATATTAGACCGGATACCTTTAACCGCGGTCGGAAAAATATTTAAACCTGCGCTGAAGTGGGATGCAATTAAAAGAACTTATGAAAAAGAACTGAAGGCATTAGAGAGCCTTGCGGAATCCTTCGATGTTTCGGTGGGCGAAGATAAAATATACGGCACGAGCGCGTCTATAAAGGTCAAACCTGCTTCAGGCGTTGCTCCCGAAAAAATCAGGAAGCGTATTTCAGAAATTCTTGCTAACTACACCGTGCATTACGATATTATAGTTGAATAATCATATAATGATGGACTTGTAAAAAGTCCATCAGCAGGCCGAGGGCGATTAAGCCCCGGCCTGGGGTGAGGGTGGAACCGCTTGAATTTACTTCAAGCGGCGGGAGAGAGGGAAGCCCTTTCCCGTCAAGTAAAAAGTCATTTTTTGACTTTTTACGAAGGTATCATATAATGACTAAAACCAGTTTAATCGGGATAATGGCCGACAGCCATGGCAAACCGGATACAATAGCCGCTGCCGTCGCCCTTTTTAAAAGCAAAGACTGCCTTTACATGTATCATCTCGGTGATATTTGTGACAGTGGCTATCCGGAAACAGTCGAGTCATGCGTCAGCATACTTAAGGCAAACAATGTTGCAGCGATTAAAGGGAATAATGATCATGCAGTTGCTATAAACAATCCTGAACTGAATTTTTCTGTTATATCCAAAAATACGATTGATTATTTATCAGGTTTGCCTCTTGTTACAGAGAACGGGGAGGTAATTTTCACACATTCCCTCCCCTTTGTGAAAACGCTCGGCCTTTCATGCATGATAAAGGGTATGGGCAGGGATGAGGCCGCCCTTTTTTTTAAGGAACATCCGGGGAAAATTCTGTTCAGAGGACACGGACACAGCCCTGAAATTATATTAAAGGAAAGCGGAGAGATGGTTGTCCGGAGCATCCTTCCCGGAAAAAATACTGAGCTTGCCGGCAAGTTTCCATGCATCATCACCTGCGGAAGCCTCGCCGCCGGTTATTGCATGATATGGAAGCCCGATGAAAAAAGTGTGAAATGTTATTCGATATAAAGGCGTGAGGCAAATATCAGGGAGCAGTGGCCAGGGATCAGGGGGCAGTAGTCATGGGACAAAAAGGTGTAAGATGGTGGGTTTTTCACTTGAACCCTTGAATCCTTGGCCCCTTGAACCCTTTATTTTATTCGATATTCGATGTACGGCTTCTCGAACCAGAGACCAGAAACCATGAACCAGAAACAAAACTTTTAGGAGAATTTCATGTACAGATATCTGTTCAGCCCGATCAAAATCAACAAGCTTGAAATCAAAAACAGGATTGCATACCCGGCTCTCGGACTGCTCTATTCCTACGACAGCAAACTTAATGACCGCTACTACAACTATTTTAAGGAAAGAGCCGAAGGGGGCACTGGCCTTGTTACTGTCGGCCCAGTCGGAATAGATTTTATAGGTTCCGGAATTCTTGCTCTTTCGCTGGCAAACGATGAGGCGATTCCGTCGTTTCAAAAGCTCACCTCAATAATTAAAAACGGGGGAGCACGCGCCTGGGTTCAGCTTTTCCACGCTGGAGCATATTCTCATCCGTTTCTGATCGACGGTAAAGATCCGATGGCTCCGTCTCCTCTTTATTCAGTATATTCAAAAGCCACTCCGCGCGAAATGTCAAAAGACGATATAAGGGAGGTTCAGGAAGCTTATGCAAAGGCTGCTTTAAGGGCTATTGAGGCCGGATTTGACGGAGTCGAAATTCTTGCTTCAGCCGGTTACCTTATCACTCAATTTCTTTCGCCCCTTAAAAACAAAAGAACCGACGAATACGGGGGGAGTTTTGAAAACAGGGTCAGGTTCCCAAGGGAGGTCATCGAACTCGTACGGAAACGGGTAGGCCCGGGTTATCCTCTCACAATAAGAATAGCGGGCAATGATTTTGTGGCCGGAAGCAACACGGATACCGAGACTCCTGAATTTGCAAAGGTTTATGAGAAGGCTGGAATAGATGCAATCAATGTAACCGGAGGATGGCACGAATCTAAGGTGCCCCAGCTTCCGATGGAGCTTCCGAGGTCGGGCTATTCATACCTTGCTCTTAATATCAAAAAAGCGGTATCCGTCCCGGTCATGGCGTCAAACCGTATAGCCGACCCGGAAAGCGCCGAAAAAATAATCAGGGACGGCTATGCGGACATGGTCAATCTCGGGCGGGTTCTTATCGCCGATCCCGAATGGCCGTTGAAGGCCTTTGAAGGGAGGGCGGATGAAATCAGGCCCTGCGTTGCCTGCTCCCAGGGATGCACCGACGAGGTATTCAGCGGACGGCCTGTTTTCTGCGTCGGAAATCCGCAAGCCGGCTTTGAAGCCGAACGGAAAATAGAAAAAACGAAAAATCCGAAGAACGTCATGGTTGTCGGCGCCGGAGCGGCAGGGCTTGAAGCTGCCGTAACAGCGAAAAAGGCGGGACATAATGTAGAGCTTTACGATAAGGACGACGATATCGGCGGCCAGCTATGGATTGCAAGCGCTCCTCCCCACAAGCAGGAGATCAGGGAATTTATCCGGTACTACAGGGCAATGGTCAGTAAATATATGATTCCTTTGTTCCTGAATACATGCGTGGACAAGGAGTTTATCGCAAAAAAGAAACCCGGCCATATTATTATTGCCGAAGGAGCTGAAGCGGCTGTTCCCCCGGTGGAGGGAACGGATGATCCGCTTGTTCTGTCTGCATGGAAGGTTTTAAAGGATAATCCCCCGCTGGCAAAAAACATCGCCATCATTGGCGGTGGCGCGGTTGGACTTGAAACAGCACTTTTTATAGCCTCGAAAGGGACAATATCTCCTGAAATACTCTATTTCCTTTTTGCCTATGAAGCAGAAAGTCCAGAGCGCCTTAAGGAGCTCATGTTCAAAGGCTCATGTTCCGTAACTGTATTCGAAATGCTCCACAAGATAGGAAAAGATATTGGAAAATCAACAAGATGGATCGTTTTCGATAACCTTAAAAGATACGGCATAAAAACCATTACAGGAGCAAAGGTATCTTCTGTAAGAAACGGAAAGGTAATTTTTGAGAAAGACGGCAATAAAGAGGAGATGCAGTTTGGAAATGTAATTCTTGCGTCCGGTTCACGGTCGGTAAAAAAGCTTTCGGCTGAAGTCGCGACTCTCGGAATTCCGTTTACGACGGTAGGCGACTGTATCACACCGGGTCGGATAAACGATGCCATACACGGCGGCTTCCTCGCAGCATTAAAGATTTGAAACAGGAGATAGTCTCTGGTCTCTGGTTCCTGGTTCCTGGTTTATTATTGTATTTTTAACCAGAAACCAGAAACTGTGAACCAGGGACATTATTTTTTACCCTTCTCCATATCCTCGGCCCTTAGAGTCTTTCTCAATATTTTCCCGACATTTGTTTTGGGAAGCTCTTTCCTGAATTCTATCTGCGTGGGAAGCTTGTACGCAGCAAGTTTTGTTTTGCAGTAACCGATAAGCTCTTCCTGGGTAGCAGTTTCCCCCTCTTTCAGCACGACAAAAACCTTTATCTGCTCCCCGCGGGTAGGATGAGGTATCCCGATAGCACATGCTTCCTGTACTTTCGGATGCTCAAAAAAGACCTCGTCTATATCCCGCGGATACACATTAAATCCACCTGATATTATCATGTCCTTTTTCCGGTCCACTATATAAAAATATCCGTCATCATCCATTCTGGCAATATCGCCGGTATACAGCCAGCCGTCTATAAGGGTTTTGAGCGTCTCTTCAGGCCTGTTCCAGTAGCCTTTCATCACCTGCGGCCCTCTTACAATGAGCTCTCCTGTCTCGCCGACAGGGACATCCGTCACACCATCATTTAAGTCCACTACCCTGCATTCGGTATCAGGGTAAGGTATCCCGACGCTTCCTATTTTCTTATTTCCCTTGAAGGGATTTGCATGGGTGACGGGAGACGACTCGGTCATGCCGAATCC
>JAGVOC010000109.1 GCA_020052975.1 Desulfobacterales bacterium
AAAAGCTGGACGCATAAAGCCCTGCATCCTGTCTTTCAGATGAATCTGCCTGAAGGGGCGTTGTTAACCGCTATTAAAAATGCGCTTGCAAAGATTGCCAGGGTGGATGAACTGACATTGCTGCGTGTCGTGGGTGCGAACCAGATCGGCCGCAACCGATTTGCCCTGCGGGAAGAAAAATCCCCGGCTTTTAAAACATCACCAGAGTCGCTTGAAGACATTCTTTGCTATCCCGATACAGGAGAGCTTTTTAACGAGTTGATGCAAAAGTATGCAATGAGTTCAGGTGTTTCAGGAATCCAGCCGAAGGTGATGCTTGACGCGAAAGACCGCGCCACCGTTCATTCATCATCTTATATTGTCAAGTCATGGGGTGAGGATTATCCCTCTCTCGCCGCAAACGAATATTTCTGTATGAAAGCGGTGCAGAGGGCGGGTCTTCCGGTTCCCGAATTTTATCTTTCAGAGAATGGAAGGCTGTTTGTCATGAAACGGTTTGACATAACGGATACGGGAGAATACGTGGGATTTGAGGATATGTGCGCTTTGCAGGGACTCGGCACGGAAGACAAGTACACCGGCAGTTATGAACGCATGGTTAAAACAATCAATGACTATGTGTCCCCCAAATACCGCCAGATTGCACGTGAACAGTTTTTTGCAGTATTGACGCTTTCAGTAATGCTGCGTAACGGCGACGCCCATCTGAAGAATTTCGGCGTGCTCTATGCGGACCCGACAGAGGGAGAGACAAAGCTTGCTCCGGTGTATGATATCGTTACAACCACTGCATATATCGGCAAGGATGTTCCGGCACTGACTATTGGCGGCACAAAAAAATGGTGGGACAGAAAGATGCTTGAAAAGTTCGGCGTAGCGCATTGCGGCCTTTCCGTCTCCCGGATTGCCGGGATAATAAGTAAATCAGGTGATGCTGTTTTGAATATAAAACCGGAACTTAAACGGTATATAAAAGATCATCCTGAATTTTCTTCGGTCGGAGGGAGTATGCTCAAAGCATGGGATGCCGGGGTGAAATCTTTATGACCACGGAAGGGTTCAGTATTTCCCGCGCAAGGACGCAAATCTCACCAGAAGAAACAAAATCCGGTTAATGCAGGATCTGGCTTAAAAAGAGTTTCGTCCGGTCGTGCTGCGGATTATCGAAAAAATGGTGCGGGGTGTTCTCTTCAACGATCTGCCCGAAATCCATGAACATGACCCTGTGCGCAACACTTTTGGCAAAACCCATTTCATGAGATACAACGATCATCGTCATGCCTTCTTCGGCAAGGTTTATCATGACATCCAGAACCTCTTTGACCATTTCAGGATCAAGAGCCGAGGTCGGCTCGTCAAAAAGCATGACTTTCGGCTTCATGCAGAGGCTCCGGGCAATCGCAACTCTTTGCTGCTGGCCGCCCGAAAGCTGTCCCGGGTATTTATTCGCCTGTTCCGCAATATGCACTTTTTCAAGATAATACATTGCCGTTTCTTCTGCTTCTTTTTTTGGAACTTTTCTTACCCATATCGGGCCAAGCGAGAGATTTTCTATGATTGTAAGGTGAGGAAAAAGGTTAAAATGCTGAAATACCATTCCGACTTCTTCGCGTATTTTTTCGATGTTCTTGAGATTGTTTGTAAGTTCAGTTCCGTCAACTGTTATTTTACCCTTCTGGTGTTCCTCGAGGCGGTTGATACAGCGGATAAGAGTGGATTTCCCGGATCCTGAAGGTCCGCAGATAACTATGCGTTCGCCCTTGTAAACGCAAAGATTGATATCCCTTAAAACATGGAAATCACCGAACCACTTGTTAAGGCCGGTAATTTCAATGATCTTCTCTTCAGAAGCTTGCTTTATCCCGTTTGTTTCCGCTCCGCTGCTCATAAACCTTCCTGTCCTTTAAAGGAGGCGAGGATTCGAGGGTTCAAGGGTTCAAGTGTTTTTGTTAAACTCTTACAATCTTTACCGTCACTGGAATCCTTGAACCCTTGGCCCCTTGAACCCTTATATATAATCATCAATTGTTTGAATATGACCCGTAAAAATATTAGAGGCCATATTTCCTATCCCTACGAATGCAGTTCCCTCTCAAGCCTGCGGCTGTAATTCGACATCGAATAACAGCAGACAAAATATATCAGCGCCACAAAAATATAAGCCTCCGGACTGAATCCCATCCATGCAGGGTCCGCAAGTGTTGTCCTTGTGGTCTTCAAAATTTCATAAAGAGCAATAATCACCACAAGGGATGTATCCTTGAATGCCGATATGAGTATGCCGACCGTCGGCGGAATAACGATCTTCAGTGCCTGCGGCAGGATGACCAGCCGCATCTTCTGGACATAGTTCAGTCCCAGTGATTCCGCCGCTTCGTACTGTCCTCTTGTTATAGCCTGGAGCCCTCCCCTCACAACCTCAGCTATGTATGCCGCCGTAAACATGATTATCGCGGCCTGCGCCCTGATGATCTTGTTTATGGTAATCCCTTCCGGGAGAAATAACGGGAAGAGAACCGCCGACATGAAAAGAAGACTTATAAGAGGAACTCCCCGTATCAGCTCGATATAGATTATGGATACCGTTCTCACGGCTGGCATTTTTGATCTTCGTCCGAGTGCAAGAAGAATTCCCAAAGGATATGCAGCAACCATTCCAAAAACGGAGAGCATAAGGGTAAGGGGCAACCCGCCCCATTGATCGCTGTCAACGGTAGCTAATCCAAGTAAACCGCCTTTCATGAGCAGCCCCATCAGAACAAGACCGGCAATCCAGATATATATAAGTGATTTTTTCCAGTGATCCCTGTTCTTGCAGTATAAGAGCAGGCCCACCATCATTATCATCGCCAGCAGAGGCCGCCAGTGCAATTCATGTGGATAGAAACCGAATAATATAAACCGAATATTTGCGGGTATTATAGACCAGCATGCTCCGTCTCCGTCACGACATGCTGCAGCGGTTGAGAACCAGAAACTGTCTATAAATGCCCATTTAATAAAAGGTGGCACAACTTTATATAAAAGAAACAGGGTAAGGATTGTAAGAATCGAATTAAAAACACCGTTAAACAGATTCGATTTGATCCATTGCAGCGGACTGATCTTGATTTCAGGCGCTTTCAACCCCACTTTCTCAATTTTTTCTTTTTTCAATTTGTCTTTTGATATGTTCATGAAAATTTCTATCTTTCGACAAGAGCCATTTTCTTGTTATACCAGTTCATAAAAAAGGATGTCAGAAGGCTGAAACAAAGGTAAACCACCATTATCAGAGTAACCCCTTCTATTGCCTGCCCGGTCTGGTTTATAGTCGTACTGGCAACAGAAACAAAATCGGGAAATCCGATTGCAACGGCAAGCGAACTGTTTTTTGTGAGATTCAGCATCTGACTTGTAAGGGGTGGAATAATGACTCTTAATGCCTGGGGCAAAATAACAAGATTTAATATTTGACCGGGTCTTAATCCGATTGACATGGCAGCTTCGGTTTGCCCTCTGCTTATGACCTGAATGCCGGCCCTGACAATTTCAGCCACAAAAGAAGCGGTATAAATTATAAGACCAAGTAAAAGAGCCCCGAATTCCGGGCTGACATTTATGCCGCCCTGAAAATTAAACCCTGACAGCTCAGGAACATCCATCTTATGAGGCGCTCCTGAAAACAGCCATGTTAAAAACGGTAAACCAATGATAATCGCGATTGAACAGAGGAAAACCGGAAAAGCCCGCCCTGTATTTTCCTGGCGTTTTTTTGCCCACCTTCTCACGAACCAGGCTATGGCACAGCCCGCTATGAAAGCTGCGGCCATATATTTATAGGCAGGGTGCCCCTCCGGAACTGCAAAAACAAACCCCCGGTTGCTGATAAAGACACCTTTCATCGGTTCAAGAGCTTCCCTTGGCGAAGGCAGAACATCATAAAAAAAGGAGTACCAGAAAAAGAGCTGAAGCAGAACAGGAATATCCTGTGTAACTTCAATATATACGGCGGCAAGCTTTGAAACCAGCCAGTTTGTGGAAAGGCGGGCGATCCCTAAAAAAGTTCCCAGTATAACCGTAATCACTATGCCTATGAAGGCAACCTTGATTGTGTTCAAAATGCCCACAAACAGGGCCTTTCCGTATGTATCCGCAGCGGAATAGGGTATCAGTGATTCGCCGATTTCAAACGAAGCCTCTTTGTCAAAAAAGTCAAAACCCGTGGCAATGGATTGTCTGTCAAGATTTTCAACCGTGTTCGTAAAAAGATAATATCCGAGAAGCCCGACCATTGCGATCGTAAAGATCTGATAAATTATTGAGCGAATTTTCGGATCATT
>JAGVOC010000166.1 GCA_020052975.1 Desulfobacterales bacterium
AGGCTATTAGGCTATAGTCTATAGACTATTTTCCTCGAATCCTTGACTCCTTGACTCCTCGAATCTTTATGATCTTACCAACTTTTTTGGAGATGACCCACTATTTATTACTAATTTTCACAAGCCCTTCCAGCTTCTTCATTGCAGCACCGCTGTCAATGGACTCTTCTGCAACGCTGATACCTTCAGCAAAACTTTCTGCCTTTCCACCGGCTACAATAGCGGCCGCAGCATTGAGGAGGACTATATCCCTTTTATGCCCTTTTTCACCCCTGAGAACCCCCAGAGTGATACCGGCGTTTTCTTCAGGGCTCCCTCCAAGCAGGTCTTCAGCCCGGCATCGCTCAATATTGAAATCCTCCGGCTTTATCCAGTAGGTATCTACCTTTCCGTTCTTCAGCTCAGAGACCTTTGTTTTAGAAGTCAGGCTAATCTCGTCCATGCCATCCTCACCATGGACTACAAAGGCGTGTTGTGTCCCAAGATTACCCAGAACGACAGCCAATTTTTCCGTCAGCTCTTTGGAATATATACCTATCACCTGGGCAGAAGCCCCTGCAGGGTTGGTCAATGGCCCCAATATGTTGAAGACAGTTCTTATCCCGATCTCCCGCCGGGGTCCGATTGCATATTTCATTGCCCCGTGAAGCAGAGGGGCAAAGAGGAAACCGATACCGTTTTCATTAAGGCATCTTTCCACGGTGTTTGTGTCTGCTTCGATGTTTACTCCCAGAGCTTTCAAGACGTCTGCACTTCCACAGTTGCTTGATACAGACCTGTTCCCGTGTTTTGCCACGGTTATTCCAGCCCCTGCTGCTACAAAGGCTGAAGTGGTAGATATGTTAAAGGTATTCGCCCCATCTCCTCCGGTTCCGCATGTATCTATAACCGTGGGGGAGTTTGTGTTTATTTTGATAGCCTTTTCACGCATAACCCTGGCTGCACCGGTAATCTCCTCTATGGTCTCCCCCTTCATTCGCAGGGCAGTAATGAACGAGGCTATCTGGGCAGGGGTTGCCTCTCCGCTCATTATCTGTTCCATCACCCGTATCATCTCTGATTCGGGCAGGTTATTCCCCTCGATTACCTTTTCTATTGCCTTTGTAATCATGATATTCTCTCCTACCCACAATCATATAGTTTTTAAGAAAGCTCTGAAAAGAATAATCCTTTCTCAGAGCTTCTTATTAAACTTAACTATACTTCTAGAGGGAAAATGTCAAGGAGGTTTTTATATAGATTGAGAAGGACAGCATTAAGTTAAAGGATGCCGAGTTCTCTTTTCTTGATCTGAAGATGGATAAGGAGGAAGAAACTTTGAATGGAAGGGAGTATCACCACCTCTCGCCTGAGGCATCTGGATGTGGATGTCACCACATCCTATTTTTATGCTTCTGGGTTTTGATCCACTCCGTGAACCTTTCTGATCCTCTCTCCTCTCATAGTAGTCTCTTCCGAGAAAGGCTTTAAGCTCTTCTTCAAGGGCAACTTGCAACATCATCCTGGCACCAATACAGGTAAGTTCCACTAATGATTGAATATGGTCCATCTCTCTCAATTCTTTTTCGATGACTTCTTTTGTCTTTTTTGATATACTCTCTCATAGGTATAATTCTCCTTTCTCCCTTTCGGGGATTGTGTTTTTCCATTGAGAATTATACCCTTTATTGAATTTGCAGAAAAGATGTTACACTATCCAGCAGCAATGTTAACTGCGATTTTTCATTCATCTTCTTCATCATAATCATCGTCGTAGTCTGGATATTGTGGTGGAGATTCTCCAAATGACTTGATTAGTTTAATATGTTTCTTTTTAGATTTCGTTTCCTTAATATTTTGCACCTTAATTCGATGCCACCAATCATCCCCAAAATCAAACAAATAGTGAAAAACATCATTCTCATTTAAGCGGACATCACCAATTCGTGTCTTGGCTGTAGATTGCCTCCTTTTTTCAAAACCCATTATATCCTCTACATTCATAGGATGCGTTATTTCTGGAGCATCATATATGGCTCGTATATTCTTGGTATCTTTTCTAGTGATGAAAAATGAATAAAGGTGTTCATCGAACCTGTTGAAAGCCTGGAAAATTACATCATGTAAATCATCAAAAGTGCAACTATCGGATGCCTCAATTATTCTATACAATTTTGGTATGCCTATTATGGAAACTCTGAACTGATATATCTTCACTTTTTTGTTTCTATCCAGTTAACGAATAGCTCACTGGCGCGCTTTTGCGCGTCCTGTGGAACGCCCGGTTCGACCTTCACTTTTACTTCCTTCCGTTTCATTGATTAACCGCAACTCCAAACGGCAACCGAGGGCATTTGCGTACTTTTGCAATGTGGCCAGTGATGGCGAGTGCTTTCCTCTGCCAGACTCTAACCGAGCAATAGCTGATTGGGTTGTACCGATACGCTCGGCGATTTCTGCCTGTGTAATACCGGCGGTAGCGCGTGCTTTTAGAAACTCGTCCAGGAAAGCAAACTCCTCGCCAAGCCTTTCGTATTCGTCTTTTACGTCCGCTCGTTCGAGGGCACGCGCCCTAAGTTCTTTATGAGTGAGCATTTTTGACCTCCTTCAATCGCCGCCTTGCTGTAGCAAGTTCTCTTGACAGTGTTTTTTCTGTTTTTTTAGTGAATTGGTGAAGCATAACGATCCTTTTCCCAATCATCGTACAGTAGAATACCCGTGCAATTCCCCCCGCTGCCTTTAATCTTAGCTCGGACAGCCCTTCACCCATTGAGCGTGTATGGGGCATTCCTAAATCAGGACCATACAACTCCATGCGATCGGTGTATTTGAGGAAGCGTGCAAGAAAGCCAGCAGGCATAGCAAGTATTTCATTCTGAACCGACTCGCTGTAGTAAGTGATCGTCCAATTCATAAAAACCTTATAGCATATTTGCTATGATTGGTCAAGAAAATATATTATGATTGGTTGTGGTCGAATGCGGCGCTGAACGGTCGCCCCGAAGGGGCATCCGTTCCTGTGCCTGGTTCTCCCGTAGCGGAGCGGAGGGCAGGCACAACCGTTCAGCGCCGCATTCTCCCTGAGCGAAGCGAAGGGAGAGCAACAAGTTCAGCGGCGTTTTTCGGCCGCTGCAACTTTGTCGTTGGGCGTTTCCTTTTTACAACAAGTCAACAACGTCCCAGTCTCCACACACAAACTTTAATGGGTTTGAATGATTTGGTCTAATATTTCCGCAACCCACTGATTAATGCTTTTGTCTTCTGCAGCAGCCCTTGCTGCAATTTCAGCGTGTAAGTTTGGAGGA
>JAGVOC010000485.1 GCA_020052975.1 Desulfobacterales bacterium
CGATGCCAAAGCAGAAGTAGCCGGTTTCATTACCGGGAGACTGCCAACCGGTGATGATACGAAGAGAACTCGTGCAATCATGAATAATATCGAACGCCTGTCAAAGGAGGGTATAAGTGTGAAATATATCATGCCGAAATTCCATGACAGGATACATATCGGAAATCTCTATACAAAGGCAGGCGCCCATGTGAAATACAGCACATGCGCTATTGTTCATGATTTCAGGTATATCGTGGTTGATGACAGGATTGTGGTGATCGGCATGCCGGAGAGCACGGGGGAAAAGGAAGCGACAAGAAAGGGGTACAGGATACCCTCAGAGGGACTCTCCGCAGTGCTGAAAGAGTACTTTTACAAATGCTGGGAAGCAAACATAGATCACGTTGACTATGTGAAAGAGGTGATGAAGCAGACCGGAGCATCACCGAAGGTACTTGCACAGGAACTCCAGATAAGTGAAGAAGACCTTGAACGAATCGTTTCGGAGGCCAAATGAAACTGTTTTCCCTCGATGAAACGCCTTATGAGCCGCTGAGTCATGACCCGCAATTAAAAAAGAGGGTTATTACCCGTGGTACCTTGCCGTGTGTAAAACACGTCAGTCATATCATTCTGAAACCGGGAAATACTGTTTCAGAACATGCCCATCATCAGGAGTATGAAGTCTTCTACTGCATACGCGGTATCGCAACCATGACAGTCAATGGAGAGAAAATGACCATTACAAAAGGGGACCTGATATACGCAGAACCCGGCGATTTCCACGCTTTTGACGAGATAATTGAAGAGACAGAACTGATTTATTTTGTAATTCAAACATCAGAACTAACTTTAAGATAATGCCATAACATATTAATTAATAATATATAATAAAGGAATATCTGGTCTTTCTTCTCCTGAATTCTGTACAAAGTTCATTGTGTAAAATGAAAAAGATGATATCCTGTTCTTTATGATGAAACGTTTTCGGAACAGTGCTGCATTCAAGACCATGGCAAATAATAATTTTGTCAGAACCTTACTGTTTACCCTTTTCATACCGAATGTTGTTACAGCTTCCCCTTTATTGAGTCATGAAACAGAAGTAAGGTTCGGAGTTTTAGCGAATAAGGGCGTCGAAAATGCTCTGGAACGCTGGAACCCCACAGCCGACTACCTCAACCAGCAGCTTCCCGAAATCGCACAGGTAGTTACTGAAGCTATTCGTAAATATGATATTTTCGCGCGGTGGGGGGGAGAGGAATTCATGGTTCTCGTGCCGAACAGCAAGGCGGAAGAAACAGCATTGATGGCAAAAAAGATACGGGAAAGAATAGAAAAATATGCCTTTACCGAAGCCGGAACTGTTACCTGCAGCTTTGGAGTAACCGAATATAGAGATGGTGACAGCATCGATAGCCTGGTAACAAGGGCTGATCAGTCGCTCTATAAGGCGAAAGAACAGGGGCGCAACAGAGTCGAAATAAGCTAAATCTGCATTTTTTATTGCGACAGAGAACAGCCTTCTCGAAATCCCCGGACTATATGACATCGAAAAAAGCAACATAGATAAATCATTAACATCTTAAATCCAGCGATAACTATCTCAAATGCTTCATAAACGAGTTATTGCGAGCACCCGAAAGGTGCGTGACAATTTTGCCTGGAGTGGATAACAGGAACAAACTGAATTTTCAAACATTTTAAGGAAATAGCCTGTCTCTTTAAATTTGTTTTCACAGGGTCAGGATTACGATGTGAACAAATAGTATGACAAGAAAATAGACCTGACCCTTCTGCCCCTGACCGTAACGCAAAGAAAGATTCTCGATACGTGTCTTCGCTGAGAGTCGCTTCGACCGGACAAGCCCGACTTCTTAGATACCTCGCCCCAAAAGCCTTCGGGACTGCGGGGTAGTTCATTAAAAGCAGAGAGAGTATTATGAATTCTTTACATTTTTAAAGATTCTGCTATAATTTTTTCAACAAGGTGAAAATAATTGCTTTTTCCCAGTAAATCAGGAGGAATTATGAAACATAAGGAACGCTTTTTGCGTCAGTCAGTCAGTCAGTCAGTCAGTCAGTCAGTCAGTCAGTCAGTCAGTCAGTCAGTCAGTCAGTTTTCCTGCCTTAGCAAGAACTTTCTCATAAAGGCAAAGCCATGAGCAAGAAAATTCTTATTGTTGAAGACATCCCGATGAACCAGAAGCTGATCAGGGATATCCTGATATATTACGGTTATGAAATTATCGAGGCTGAAAACGGCGAGGAAGCTGTCAGAATTGCAAAGGAACAAAAACCTGATTTAATCATTATGGACCTTCAGATGCCTGTAATGAATGGGCTTGAAGCAATAAAGATACTGAGAAACGATCCGGCAACAAAGGATATCAAGATTATTGCAGTCACGTCTTTTGCCATGGCAGGAGACAGGGAAAAGGTCCTGGCTGCAGGGTTTGATGATTACATATCGAAACCTTTGAATACAAGGGAGCTGCCGGAGATGGTGAAGAAACTACTGGGGAGTTGAAAAATTAATAAGTTGTGTAGATAAGACACGATGAACGAAGGACGATGAAGACGATAAACACGAAAATACGAAGGACTTTCCGGTATCTTATTCTCATTTTCCTTATCCTGTCCATAGCCATATGGACAGGCGGATTTTTCTATTACAAACAGCAAAAAGAACATATCAGAGAGGAACTTCAGAAAAAACTTACTGCAATTGCCGACCTGAAAGTGAAACAGATTTCAGACTGGCGAAATGAGCACATATCGGATGCGGAAGCCATTCATGCGAACCCTTTTATGCTTCGGCAGGTCAGATTGTGGCTGGAGAGAGGCACACCACATGAGCTCAGGGAAGAAATTCTCGGATGGATGGCTACTCTGAAAAAGGCGTATCAGTATCACAGCATCCTACTTGCCGATGAAAAAGGAACCGTCCGTTTGTCGCTCCCGGCAGAACAAGGAAAGACCGGGAAACATGCCCGGGAACTTTTTTCCGAAGCCCTCTTTGCGAAAAAAGTAATCTTTTCAGATTTGCACACGGCAGAACATATAGAGGACATACACATTGATCTGGTTGTCCCGCTCCTGACACAAAAGGGGAATGAAACCGTTCCGTTTGGGGCTTTCATCATACGTATCGACCCATATGTGTTCCTCTATCCTCTTATCCAGTCATGGCCGACACCGAATGAGACTGCTGAAACTGTATTAGTGCGTCGTGAAGGGAATGATGTCCTCTACCTGAATGAACTCCGGCATAAAAAGAACACTGCGCTTTCTTTCAAAATGCCGATAACAGAAAAATACCTGCCTTCAGTTATGGCAGCAGAGGGATATGAGGGAATATTCGATGCTGTCAGTTACAGGGCTGTCCCTGTCCTTGCAGTTACGAGAAGCATCCCCGGTACGTCCTGGCATCTGGTGGCGCAAGTTGATGCCGGAGAAATTTATGCGCCCATTCGGGAACAGTTTTGGGTTATAACGCTTATCGTGACATTGGTCATACTTGCCTCGGGTATAAGCCTCGGGTTCGTCTGGCGGAATCAGAGCGCTGATTTCTACCGCAGGCAATATGAGATAGAGCATCGGCATTCAGCGCTTCTGAAGCGCTTTGAATATCTCACAAAATATGCCAACGATATTATCCTTCTTGCAGATGAAAACTACAGGATTGTTGACGCGAATGAACGGGCGGTACAGTCCTATGGATATGAGCAGGATGAACTTCTTCAATTACAACTGAACAATCTGTGCACGCCGGAGGCAAGAGAAGTCTTTGATGCACAGATGGAAAGGGTGACGACACGGAACGGATTAGTTTTTGAGACAGAGCACCAGCGGAAAGAGGGGACACCTTTTCCTGTGGAGGTCAGTTCACGGGTCATTGATATTGAAGGCAACAAGTTTTATCAGTATATAATTCGGGGCATCACCGAGCGCAAAAAGGCGGAAGAAGAACTCCGAAGGGTCAACCGTGCGCTCAGGACAATCAGTGAATGCAACCAGGCGCTTGTGCGTATTACTGATGAGAAAACGCTGCTGAATGAGATGTGCAAAATCATTGCCACTGTTGGCGGTTACAGATTGGCATGGGTTGGATATGCAGAGTATGACGAAAAGAAGACTGTGCGTCCGGTTGCATACGCAGGCCATGACGAAGGATTCCTCGAACGACTGCATGTCACCTGGGCCGATACCGAATACGGCAGGGGACCTTCGGGAACCACGATCCGCACAGGCAGGCCGGCAGTCTTTAATGATATTTCGTCAAACCCTGCGCTTGCTCCGTGGCAGGCGGATGCACTGAAGCGCGGCTACGCGTCTGCTATAGGACTACCTCTTATTATGAATTCTGATAGTATCGGCGCACTTACGATCTGCGCAGGCGAACCCGATGCATTTCATGACGATGAAATCAGACTGCTCACAGAACTGGCAAACGATCTGTCATACGGTATATCGGCATTGAGAATACTTGAGGAGCACAGGCTGGCAGAGGAGGCGCTCAGGGAGAGCGAAGCCTTTATCCGTGCAGTTCTTGATAATCTGCCTGTTGGTATTGCGGTAAACTCTGTTGATCCTGCGGTGAAATTTGAGTATATGAACGACAACTTTCCCAAGTATTATCGCACAACAAGAGAAAAACTTGCCGATCCGGACGCTTTTTGGGAAGCCGTCTACGAGGATCCGAAATTCAGGGAAGAAATTAAGAAGAGGGTGATAGAAGATTGTGCCAGTGGTGACCCGAAGCGTATGTTTTGGATAGATATACCGATTTACCGAAAGGGAGACCAGACAGCTTTCATTTCCGCAAGGAATATACCGGTTCCCAATAAAAATTTGATGATATCGGTAGTTTGGGATGTTACATATCATAAAGATGTAGAAGAGGAATTAAAGAAACACCGCGAGCAGCTTGAAAAATTGGTGAGAGAGAGAACTGCCGAACTTGAAAACGCAAATCGAAAACTCGAGGTTTTAAACTCAGAACTTGTACAGCGGCAAAAGGAGGCAGAAGATGCAAAGTTTCGGGCAGAAGCGGCAACGAGGGCAAAGTCTGATTTTCTCGCCAATATGAGCCATGAACTCCGCACACCCCTTAACTCCGTCATTGGTTTTTCAGATATCCTGCAGGATGGTTTATACGGTGAACTCAATGAGAAGCAGAGGGAGTATGTGAATGACATCAGCAGCAGCGGTCAGCACCTCCTGAATCTGATAAATGATATTCTTGACCTGTCGAAAGTGGAAGCCGGCAAGATGGAACTTGAACTGAGCAGGTTCACTCTTAGTGATGTTCTTAACACGTCACTGACAATGTTTAAGGAAAAAGCGATAAAGCATATGATACGTCTGAACCTTGAGATTCAACCTGATGCAGATATAGAGATAGAGGCAGATGAAAGAAAGCTCAAGCAGGTAATGTTCAACCTCCTGAGCAATGCAGTAAAGTTCACGCCGGACGAAGGCTCCGTGCACGTCGTTGCGCGACGTGTCACGATGCAGGATACAGACATCGTGCATCATGGCAAAGATTTCATTGAAATTTCGGTCATCGACACTGGTATTGGTATTAGGCCGGATGACATGAATAAGCTTTTCAAGGAATTTACACAACTTGAAACAGTATATGAAAAGAAATATCAGGGAACAGGTCTCGGACTCGCACTGACAAAGAAATTAGTTGAACTGCATGGCGGGAGAATTTGGGTCGAGAGCGAGTTCGGGAAAGGGGCAAAGTTTACGTTTGTAATACCGGCAAAACAGTGAATAGTGAATAGGCAACAGTGAACAGGCAATAGGGAATAATGTCTTTAACTATTGCCTAATGCCTGATTTTAAGGAGAGGTTTTATGGCCAATAAAATACTTATTGTTGAAGACAACCCGATGAATCGACGTTTAATTGGTGATATTCTGAAGTACCATGGCTATGAAATTTTAGAAGCAGAGAATGGTAAAGAAGGGGTAAAAAGGGCTAAAGAACATAAACCTGATTTGATTATTATGGATCTTCAAATGCCTGTTAAAAACGGGTATGATGCAATAAAGATATTAAAAAACGACCCTGAGACGAAACACATAAAGATTCTTGCGGTAACTTCCTTTGCGATGGCCGGTGACAGGGAAAAGGTTTTGGAGACAGGGGCTGATGATTATATATCAAAACCGATTAATACAAGAGATTTGCCGGAGAGAGTAAAAAGACTTTTGAGTGAGGATATATGATTGCTGAACAAGCAAGAATTCTCTGCGTTGATGACGAGCCGGACCTGCTGAATATATCTGTGAGTATCCTGATGTCGGCAGGCTATGAAGTCCTTGGGGCAACAACCGGAAATGAAGGTCTGAATATTGCCGGAAAGGAACATCCTGACCTGATTCTGCTTGATGTAGTACTTCCCGACATAAACGGCTTTGATGTCTGCAAACAAATCAAAGCAGACAAGGAACTCTTCGGTATCTATATTATTTTGATCTCCGGGAAAGAGATTTCTTCAGAGACGCAGGCGAAAGGACTTGAGGCGGGAGCAGACGGATATATTACACGTCCCGTTTCAAAACATGAACTCCTTGCTCGTGTTCAGGCATTGCTTCGCCTGAAACAGGCTGAAACAGCGCTGCGAAATAAAAATGCTGAACTCAATACGCTGATAGACGCTATCCCTGACGCTATTTTTTTCAAAGATACGCAGAGAAGACATATTCTGGCAAACAAAACAGCCGAGCGAATGACCGGTTTGAAGAAAGAACAATTTCTTGGTAAAACCAGCGAGCAAATACTCCCGCCGGGTTTGGCTGAAATATGTCGAAAGAGCGATGAAGAAGTCATCAAAAGGCGTGAAATTGTTCGAATTGAAGAGTCGGCAACTGATGAAAAGGGTGAGTCTATTTTTCTGGATACCATTAAATCTCCGATATTCAACGAACAGGGTGCTATGGTGGGATTTGTAGGCATAAGTCGTAATATTACCAGGCGCAAGAAGGCAGAAGAGGTGTTGAGGGAAACCCTATTAATTGCTGAGGCAGCAAGCAAGGCAAAGTCCGAGTTTCTTGCCAACATGAGCCATGAACTGACAACCCCATTGAATTCCATAATAGGATTCTCACAGATTCTGCAGGACGAATTGTATGGAGCTCTGAATGAAAAACAGAAAGAGTATGTCTCTAACGTTCTCCAGAGTGGCGTGCATCTGTTAAGGTTGATCAATGACATGCTTGACATATCAAAGGTCGATGCCGGAACAGGGGACTTGAAGATAAACAGATTCCTCCTGAAAGACCTTTTAACAACCATGATTATTGGCTTCAAAGAGAAGTCGCTGGAAAAGAATATTCCTTTAAGCTTTGAAATAGCTCCTGAGGCTGAAATAGAGATTGAGGCGGATTTGGGCATGATGAAACAGATCATGTTCAATCTTTTGGACAATGCACTGAAGTATACACCGGAGGGAGGCTCCGTGCGCGTGACCGTACGGAGGTTCACAGTTGACAGTTCACAGTTCACTGAGAGTGAAACTTTTGGCGCCGTATCTGTGAACCGTGAACCGTTAACCGTGAACGACAGGGAGTTTATCGAAATCTCTGTCGCAGACACCGGCATCGGCATCAGGCAGGAAGATATCCCCATGCTTTTTCAGACTTTCACACAACTTGAATCTCCATACACCAAAAAATATGCGGGAACAGGGCTCGGCCTTGCCCTGACAAAAAAGCTCGTTGATCTCCATGGTGGCAGGATATGGGCAGAGGGTGAATACGGAAAGGGCAGCAGATTTACATTTGTAATACCCATTAAGACAACAGACCAAAGACCAAAGACTACAGACCAAGGGGAAAATTGTGAGAAATTTTAAAAACATAAAAGCTTTTCAATTGTCGGATAATTTGGTAGTTGAAGTTTATAAGGTCACAAAATATTTTCCGAAGGAAGAATTGTATGGCTTAACTTCACAACTTCGAAGAGCTTCCTTATCAGTACCCACAAATATTGCTGAAGGTGCAAGCCGCCAGCACAAAAGAGATTATTTGAATTTTCTCTATATTGCACGAGGCTCACTTGCAGAAACGGAATATTTATTACATTTAGCGAACAGATTAGGCTATTCCCTCTGGATGCCAAAGGTTTAGAAAAGTTAGAGATTATAAGGGAAGAGACTGCAAAGATATTATTTGGGCTAATCGGTTCAGTAGAGAAAGAAACAAAACAGACCACAGACAACAGACAAAAGACCGAAGACTAAAGAAGGTCTGTAGTCTGTGGTCTTTGGTCTGTTGTCTGATAAAGGAGAACTTATGACTATCAGTAAACCGCGTATTTTGTGCGTTGATGACGAGCCGGCAAATCTTAATCTTCTCGATGCACTCCTTACGCCTCATGGATATGAAGTCATCAAGGCAGTAAACGGCAGGAAAGCGATAGAGAAGATCAGTCAGGATAATATTGATCTCGTGCTCATGGATGTCATGATGCCTGAGCTCAATGGGTTCGATATCTGTAAGATGATAAAAGAAGATGATAAATTCAGACACCTTCCAATTATATTGGTTACTGCCCTCAGGTCGAGCAAGGACAGGATCAGGGGCATCGAGGCCGGCGCTGATGATTTTATATCAAAACCTTTTGACCAGGGAGAGATCCTGGCGAGAATTCAGATGCTTATAAAGGTAAAGGACCTCAATGAAAGACTTAATTCCGCCTATATAAATATTAACAACCTGATTTCCTGTGGCGAGGAAATCATGATGAAGTTTGACCCCATCCATTTTGACCTCATACCAATGCTGGACAGTATCGTAAGCATCAATATCAGAAAGACCGAGGATATGATCGAAAAACCCGAGACTATGCTTGTCGGATTGCCTGACAAGAGCGAGCAATGGCAATGGCTTAAATATCAGTACCTGTCGGACGAACTTAGGAAGAATACGCTCGAATATAGTTTTGAGAATAACCTCACTTCACAGTATCAGGGAAAAGCGAAGATTGAATTTATCAATAAAGCAGATATTGGAAAATCCGAAATCTCTCCGTTCAGCACAAAGCTCGAATCTGACGGCTTGGCTGTGTCAAACGCGGTCTGCTATCTAAGCAATGAACTTGTCATCCTTGCACTCAATTATGGCAGGGATGTGACCGAATATGATGCATCTGTTTTGAACAGCCTTGTTGTGCAGAGTTTGTTCCTGAAATCACTCTCCGATCAGGTGAGAGAAACTGAGGATGCATTCTCTTACACGGTTCATGCCCTTGCAAGAGCTGCGGAGGTGAACGATGAGGATACCGGAAACCATATTATACGCGTCGGTGAATATTGTGCAGTGATGGCAAACCAACTCAACATGCCTCAGGAGTTTATTAGTATAATACGATTTCAGGCACAAATGCATGATGTCGGGAAAATCCATACTCCACCGGATATCCTAAAGAAACCCGGCAAGCTTACTCCCGAGGAATGGGAAGAGATAAAAAAGCATACTATATACGGCGGCAGAATACTCGGCGATCACGTGAGATTTGCCATGGCCAGGGAGATCTCCCTTTCGCACCATGAACGGTGGGACGGCAGCGGATACCCGTACGGGCTGAAAGGCGAACAGATACCCATTGCGGGAAGAATATTAAATATTGTTGACCAGTATGATGCCCTGAGAAACGAAAGAGTTTATAAGCCTGCCTTCGATCATCGAAAAACATATCACATCATAACCGAAGGTGACGGAAGGACAATGCCTCATCACTTTGATCCACAGATATTGCAGGCATTCAAGGAAAAAGCCTCTCAGTTTGAGGAGATATATGAGAGGCTGAAAGGATAGACATGACCGGTGATCTGCGCAGACATGCAAGGACGTCAATTGTTATGCCGATACAATATTCTGCCATTGTCGTAAATTTGAGAGAATTGAAGAAAATTTACAAGACCGCAGAGATTGTCGATATCAGCAATGGAGGAGTTGGCATATTAACAGGTTACTCGCTTGAGAAGGGACATGTGCTGATATTTAAAAAAGAGATTGCAACAAACGGCAGAAAAGCAAAAGTGGCTGTTGTCAGATGGGTGAAGAAGGTTGAAGGTGAAATCGACAAATATAGGGCTGGATTGAAATTTGCCGCTCATTAAGTGAATGTGCTGAACTTTCAAGCTATTGAGTGCAATGACATACTCGAGAACGATTTCTTGCTTCGAGTAAATTTCCCCCGTTTCTTCTCAGTTGTCTGAGAGGATATTGAGAGATAAAGCCAGTACAATTAGAGAATATGAAGAAAAAGGCGAAAATATTAATAGTTGACGATGAAGAAAGGGATCTGAAATTAATTAAGGCGATGCTTGATATCTACGATTTTAATATTGATACGGCAAGAAATGGCGTAGAGGCATTCGAAATAGCAAGCAGAATGTTTCCTGATTTAATCTTGCTGGATATTTTAATGCCTGTAATGGATGGGTTCGAGGTATGCAAAAAACTTAAAGAAGACCCTGTAACACAGCATATCCCAGTTGTCATGATTACCACACTTACAGATAAGGATGCAAAGATGAAAGGGCTCACTGCAGGGGCGAATGATTTTCTTACTAAGCCAATCGACAGGGCAGAGTTGTTCCTCCGCGTCAGGAATTTGCTTAAAGTAAAAGCATTTGAAGATTCTTTGTTATGGAATAAACAGATACTGGAAGATGAGGTGAGGAAGAGAACCTATGAATTAAAGGATGCCTTTGAAGAAATTGAAAATGCTTATGTGAAAATAAAAGAAAATTATATTGAAACTATTCATCGCCTGACCCTGGCTGCTGAATACAGGGATGAGGATACGGCAGCCCATATTAAAAGGATCAGCTTTTATTGTAAAGCTCTCTCCGAACAGCTCGGAAAGACGGATGATTTTATAGAGACTATCTTTTATGCCAGTCCCATGCATGATATTGGCAAGATAGGAATACCAGATAGTATTTTACTCAAACCTGGTAATCTGACCTATGAAGAATTCGGGATAATGAAGAGCCATACACGTATAGGTGCAAAGATTCTTGGTGGCTCAACATCAGAATTTTTAATAGCAGGTGAAATAATAGCGTTAACGCACCATGAGCGATGGGATGGTTCGGGTTATCCGTCAGGGCTCGAAGGAGAGGAGATCCCTCCCATGGGAAGGCTAATGCATTTAGTTGATATATACGATTCATTAAGATGTAAAAGGCCTTATAAGCCACATTTCAGCCATGAAAAAGCTTGTGAAATAATTACGATCGGGGATGGAAGAACCATGCCTGAGCATTTTGACCCTCAGATACTTCAGGCATTCAGAGAAATTCACACGCAGTTTGGAGAAATCTACGAAAGCCATCAGGATTAGACATATTATCAAACATTACAGACAGTGAGATAATTGAACGAAAGGGAAAGAAAGATTGAAGGAAAATATAGCAAGGCATAAAAACCAATGAAATCAAAACTTGCAATTGCCATTACTCTTTGGGGATGGCTTATATTGCTGGTTTGGGTATCCTATGGCTATGTTGAATATCAGGATCGCTGGATTATTCATATTTTTAAGCCAACTTATATTTATGAAATTTATGCTTTTCATGTTCTGATTATTCTTGTACCTTTCATTTACACATTCCTGGGATATCTTGTGAATGAAAGAGAGAAACTTCTTAAGAAAGTTAAAGAATCCGAAGAGAAATACCGTTCTCTCTCCCTGATTGATGAACTTACAGGCCTTTATAACAGGAGAGGATTCTTAACTATGGTTGAACATTATTTAAAAATAGTGAAACGGCAAAAGAAGGGCATATTTATGCTTTATGCTGATTTCGATGATCTGAAGAGAATTAATGATACACGGGGGCACCAGGAAGGCGACTTGGCTTTAATTGAGACAGCGAAAATCCTCAAGAAAACTTATCGGGAGTCTGATATTATCACCCGCATCAGTGGTGATGAGTTTGTCGTAATTCCAGTTGGTTCCACTAAGGACTGCGTCGATACAGTTATTAACCGTTTACAGAAGGCACTGGAGATTTATAACTTACAGAGCAGCCGTGGTTACAAAATATCGCTAAGCATCGGGATAGCGTTCTACGATCCGGAATGTCCTTGTACTATAGAAGAACTTTTGGCTCAAGCTGATACATCAATGTATGAGCAGAAAAGAAGAAGTCCGCTGTGAGCAGAAAAATACTCATAATAGATGATGAGAAGTTAAATAGAAAACTCTTCAGAGTTATTCTCGAGCATGGTGGATATCAGATAATAGCGGCTGAAGACGGCGAGCAAGGAATTCAGCTTGCGAAGGAAAAAGTGCCCGATTTGATTTTGATGGATATACAAATGACTGGTATGGACGGCATTGAGGCACTGAAGATTCTGAAATCAGAACCAATTACTCAAGGCATTCCGGTGATTGCCTTTACATTTCATGATACGCAAAAAAATCGAGAGAAACTTCTGGAGCAGGGCTTCAACGGCTTTCTCTCAAAGGCCATAGGGACAAGAGATATTTTGAATGCTATCAAGTCAATCCTTGGTTAGCTCCGATTTGCATATATTCTCAAGAAATTCAAATTCATTTACAAGATTATGTCGATGACGCGTGCTCCTGATCAGTTTTCCTCATAGTTTCTCTTCTGTAAAGGTTCCAGTACGGTCTGTTCCACTATCCTGCATACCTGAGAAGCGGTTTTGCCGCGGTAATCCTCAATAGTTACCGGTATTCCCGAAAGTTGACTGACTGTAAGATTGGCACTTACAGATTCAGAATCGGAGACTACAGGGTGATCTTTGATATTGAAGAGGAGACTATCATAGTCCTCAGGATCGGTCACCGAAAAGATATTTATAAATAGACCAAAGCATGACTTTATATACTCACTCTTGAAGATATTACCGATATAAGTCCTCACAATCTTGGAAAAGAAACATGGATTACCAAAGCCGTCGAAAGATCGTGCGTCTGTTGCGGTTATCAAGCCGGGTAATTCCCTCATCCTGTGCTGCCCTGAGTGCTTCCTCGTACTCTTCAGGGGTAATCCTGCGGTTGAGCGGAGGATATCGGTACGCATTCCCGCATGGGCGGTACTGGTCCATAATATTCACATAGGTATTGGGAGAAATCTCCCTGGAAACGAAATGCATAATCTCTCTTGTTCCTGAGGTTCCGCCGGGCATCACCAGATGGCGCAGAATGATTCCACTGAGGGCAATACCGTTCTCGCTCAGCACAAGGTCACCCACCTGCCGGTGCATCTCCCGCAGTGCGTTTCTTGCTCTTTCCGGGTAATCCATGGCTTTGAGATACTTTTTCGCATATACGGGGTCCCAGAGTTTGAAGTCGGGCATGTAGATGTCAAATATGCCGTCGAGGAGTTTCAGGGTCTCTACGCTGTCGTACCCTCCGGTATTGTAAACAAGGGGAATATTCAGGCCTCCTTCAACAGCAGGCGAAAGGGCTTCCAGTATCTGGGGAACAACATGGGTAGGGGTTACAAAATTAATATTATGGCAGCCGCTGTTCTGGAGATACAGCATCATATCGGAGAG
>JAGVOC010000091.1 GCA_020052975.1 Desulfobacterales bacterium
AAAAAAGAGCCTTCTTTTACCACAAATTTTCAGCTTGTCAATAAATAGTTAAAGAATATGATATCTTTTAACAAATTCTATCAAAAAAACAACTTTATTTTACAAATATGCAATAGTCGCCATACAAATCAATATTACCACAAAAAGAACCATCCAGTCATTTATTTTCGATGAAAGTTTTTGGCCGGTTCTTATATCGGAATAACATCTTGCTTCCATAGCCATTGAGATTCTGCCGGCATTATAGAAAATTCGCGCTAAAAGCGGGATTGAAAATTTAACCATTCTGTAGACCGGATTTTTCCTGTTTTCAATACATCTTGCCTTTTGAGCGCTTGCAGTTTCCCTGGCCTGCTCAAAAATGACAGGTATAAAACGCATCATAAGGCCTGTCATGGTTGAAACTCTGCCACCTGAAATAAACGGGAAAGGCCTCAATATCCAATCAATAGCAGCCTTAACTTCGGCAGTCCGGGTTGTGGAAGTAAATAAAAGACCAAGAAGAACCATAAGCATAATCCGCAGACAAACAAGTGACCCTTCAATCAAGCCATCATATGTTAAGCTCATGCCAAAAATATCAAGCAAAACAGCCCCACCGGCAGAAAATGCCCGTATAGCAAAAATAAATACCAGGAAAAATATAAAGATAGAGAGATCTTTTACGACTTGCCAAAGGCTTATTCCGACCCTGACCAACCCGCAAACAACAAGCAGTAAAAGCAGTAAAATACCGGGCAGGGAAGCTTTAAGACTCGAAAGGCCTATTATTACAATGAACAATAATTTAAATCTGGTATCAATTTTATGAATAAAGGAAAATCCGGGACGGTAGCTGAAAGACGTCAGCTCAGCCATGATATCATTCCAAGCCCCATTCGGGAAAAATACGGCTCCTTTATTCCAAACATTTCTGTATCTGAAATAATTTGTTCCGGAGATCCTGCTCTTGCTATTTTGCCGTCTTTCATTATTATCAAGCGGTCTGCATGGGCAATCACCTTTTCAAGATCATGGGTTGTAATAATAATTGTACGGCCGCTCGCATGCAGTTCAATTATCTGTTTCAGCACCTGTCTTGTACCGGGATAGTCGAGGTTTGAAAAAGGCTCATCAAAAGCAAGGACTTCCGGTTTCATGGCAAGAACACCAGCTATGGCAAGTCTCCTCTTTTCTCCTCCTGAAAGCATGTGCGGCCTTGCATCAGCTAAACAGGTAAGCCCTGTAATTCTTAAAGCCTCGGAGATTCTTTGTTCAATTTCTTTTCTGTCCAGACAAAGATTTTCGGGGCCAAAAGCCACATCCTCACGCACGGTTTCGCCTATTATCTGGGTATCGGAATCCTGAAACACCATGCCTACAACCCGCCTTGCTCTTGCCGGATCTTCAGATACACTGACACCGGCTATTCTAACGGTTCCCGATGTCGGGAAGAGAAGAGCGTTCAAATGCCTCAGCAGGGTGGTCTTGCCTGAACCGTTACGTCCAGCAATAATGACAAATTCGCCTTTTTTTACAGACAAATCAATGCTATCCAGACCCAAAAAGCCGTTTGAGAACCTATGACTCAATGCTTTGATTTCAATAATATTCATGACCGGCTATTTCCGATTAAAGGTCTGACAGATCTCGCTATAAATGCTGCGGCAGCAATTTTCAATGCATCGCCGGGAAGGAAAGGGAGCATTCCGACAGCAACAGCCTTGTTCAGCTCCATCCCCGTAATAACCCTGAGCCATGAAACCCCGAATGCATAAATCAGCACCGATCCGCAAATCATCGCAAATATGTCCATCAAAATATTTTTTCCACCTTTTCCACTGATCAGGCCGGTAATATAAACTGCCGGAAGAAAACCAAGCAGGTACCCGCCTGTCGGCCCGAAGAACCGCCCTATCCCGCCGGTGCCGCCTGCAAAAACAGGAAGCCCGAAGGCTCCGGCAAGAAGATATATCCCGACGCTTGCAGCTCCCCATGCTCTTCCAAGTAATAGTCCGGCAAGGAGAATAAAAAGACTCTGAAGAACTATCGGAACCGGGCCTATTGGTATCGAAAGGTAGGCTCCGACTGCTGTCAGAGCAGCAAGGAGTGAGGCATACACCATCATTTGGAGATCTGAATTCTTATTCATGTACTTCCCGTTTTATAAGTCTTGACGGCTTCATAAAAAGTCATTCTGCCGTGTTGCACTTCATCTTTCGTCATTGCAGCGTATCATTAAGTACGCTTCATTCCTCAAGATTCGTGCGCCTTGCATAATGAACTTTTTACATTGCCGTCTGAATTTCGACTTTTGTTTACAAATCCATCAGTCTCTGCCGTCCATGTGAAAACAATCCCCGAATAGAACGGTTTTTATCCGACCGTCGGGCTGTTTTAAAAGCAGAGAGCCGTTGTCATCTATATCAATTGCGGTTCCATAAAATTCTCCGGAAGTCGTGACAATTTTTACCTCTCTGTTCAAGGTTATCGTATTCTCCTTCCATTGAAGCAAAACATCCTCATATTTACCTTCAATAATCCTTTTTTCAAATAAATTCAGGAATCTGTCCAATATCTCTTTTCTCGATACATTTTTCCCAACAAGCCGCTTCAGGGAGGTTGACATCGGCTCTTCCGGGACAGGATCATTATTTGCGTTAACGCCTATGCCAATATTTATAAATGAAACCAAATCTGCTTCTGCCTCCATTTCTGAAAGCATCCCCGATATTTTTCTGCCGCCAATCAGTATATCATTGGGCCATTTCACCATGGCTTCTATTCCGAACATATCTCGCAATGTTTCAACAAGAGCAACGGAAGCCATAAAATTAACTTTTGAGCTCATTATGAGGGGAATGTCAGGCCTTATCACAACAGTAAAATAGAGCCCGCCTTCATCAGACAGCCAGATCCTTTTTAAACGCCCACGCCCCATTGTCTGGCTCCCGGCAATGACCACAGTGAATGAAGGGCACCCTTTGCGGGCAAGATCCCTTGCAATATCCATTGTCGAAGAAGCTTTGGCATAATAATGGATATGTTTCTCTCTTTCCGGAAATTCCCAGGGGTAAAGAGCATCCGGCGAGCTTACAAGCTGGTATCCGGTTGGGGCTGATCTGATATCATAACCGACCTCCAGAAGTTTATGCATGTGTTTCCATATGGATACCCTCGAAATACCAAGAACAGAGCTTATTCTCTCACCGGAAACTATCCCGCTTTCAGCCCTGAGAATATTTAATATCCGTCCCTTCATTTCATCGCCTTCGTATACTAATTGATTTCCATCCGGAAATGGCCCTTTTGAGCGATCTCGGTGTCAATCTGCGGGATTTCTTGTGCGACATACTATACGTATGTCTCCGCACAATCTCTTGATTTCCTTGAGCTTGTCCCAAATTGCCTATTTCCGAATTGGAAACTCAACAGTGTCCAAAATTAGTTTCCGGATGAACACTAATTAAAAAAAATAATATAATTATCAGATAAAAGATCGGCATGGCCTTTTCGTTAGCCACAGATTGTGATATAGTTAACGAAACGTCTAAAAAAAGTCAAATACTATTATTTTTCCGGCCTGTTTTCAATAAGAGTTGAAATGATTTGAGGAATATATTCGCCTGCCTTGCTTGCCAAAAACCTGCAGGCTCCGGCACCGTTGTGCCCCCCTCCGCCAAATTTTGAAAGCATTTTTCCAACATTTACTCTGCATTTTGGGTTAAAAATATTATGCCCGACACTCACGGCTATTCTCTGCCGGCCAGGGTCATCGTATCGTATTCTGACGCTTACAATCGCTTCTGAAAAAAGCGAGTAAACCAGAAAACGATTCCCTTCAGGCGCTTTGTCGTATGAACGCAAATCGGTTATTGATACATGTTTCTTTAAAACTGTATTTGCTATCAATACTGATTTATAAGCCTTGTTCTCTTCAATAACAGCCCTGCATCTTTCTTTTACTTCCAAATCACTCATTACGCCTGTTATATCATGCTTCATCAACAGGCCAATCAGCCTGTTCCAGTAAGGCTCTTCCGTGACACCGCGGTTTGAAACAGTCATTGAAAGAAGGATATATGGATATGCTTCGGGATGAAGCACTTCATCCATGGATAAACAGGCGGAATCTATTTTATCAGTTTCTTTAATAAGCTGCGTGTAATCCCTTTTAATTTTTCCTTCATAATAAGAAAAAACAACCCCTGCCGCGGAAGGCGCTATTTTGAAAGATCCGGTATAAGCGCTGTCAATCCTGTTTGATTCATGATGATCAAACCAGATTGAGCATCTATTGTCAAAAGGGAGATTTGCCATTATATCCCCCTCCTTTATTTCGATCAGCCTGTTCTGAATTTCGTGCGGCTCAACCCACTTTATGGTCTCTGTTATCTTTTCCGCTTCTGAAATCAGAACCGCACATACAATACCGTCAAAATCAGGCCTTGTCACTATTCTCATATATCCACCAAAAGGTTTAATAGCGGTAAAAACCGCACTTTTTACGAGTCTATACGAATTTATAAACTGTATTGGATTTCCTGGCAAGAAAAGAAAAAACAGCCGGTTACCTCAAAAGGCAACCGGCTGAATAAGTGTGGTGTACTACGGGTTGTTCTATTTCATCTCATTGATTTTTTCAGTCAATAGAGGAACAAACTCAAGCAGGTCTTCAACAATTCCAATGTCGGCAACCTGAAAAATGGGAGCTTTGGGATTCTTGTTTACAACAACCATAAAAGGTGAACCCTTGATTCCGCCAAGGTGCTGGAATGAACCGCTTATACCAAGAGCCATGTACACTTTGGGTTTGACAGTCTGCCCGGAAGTTCCTACCTGGCGTGATTTTTCAAGCCACTTGGCATCAACGATAGGCCGCGAACATGATACGTCGCCACCGACTGCTTTTGCAAGCTCCCGGATAATATCGATGTTTTCCTGCTCGCCGATACCCCGTCCGACAGAAACAAGAATTTCGGATTTTGTAATATCGACATCGCCGACTTCGGCCTGCACAACTTCAATATAGCGCCGAGCACCACCGGGCAAACCTCCGGTCGTGGCATCTGCTGTTTTATCAATAACTGTTCCACCTGCAACACCGGCTTCAACCGCACGGAAGGCGCCCGGACGGATTGTAATCACAGCTCCTCCGGAAATATCGCAAAGAACATGTGTGCTGACCTGGCCGCTGTATTCCTGGCGGACCGCTTTCAATTTTCCGCCTTCGATCCCATCAAAACCAACCGCATCCGGCAAGTATGCACCCTCTAATTTTATGGAGAGTCCGGGGCCGATATCCATTCCAAAAGGATCGAGTGCAAAAAGGACAATGCTTCCTTTAGGAATCACCCGTGTAAGCAGGCCGCGGATCACTTCTGAATTAGGATATGAAAGCGCATCATTATCAATCTTCCAAACCTCTTTGAAAGAAGCGGTCAGGCTGTTGCATACCGCATCTGTTTTACTGCCCACAACAATAGCTGTCAGAGAAGCTGCAGGATCAATCTTTCCGGCTGCTGCAACCATTTCAAGGGCTGTATCATCGATAACTCCATCTTTATATAATATATATGCAAAAATCTGAAGGGCCATTATTTAATACCTCCTTTTGATTTTAATAGTTCAATCAGTTTTTCAACCTTTTCTTCGATGCTTCCCTCAAGGAGTTCGGCGCCTTTTCCAAGTGCAGGCACAAAATAATCGACCCGGGAGACTTTAGCTGCCGTCTTTCCAACTGAATCGGCATTGACTCCGAGCTCGGACGCGCCATGAACCGGAATCTCAACAGAGGCTACTTTTCTGATTCCTCTGATGCCGACATAGCGCGGCTCATTTATACCGGTCTGAATGGAAAGAACGCACGGAAGGTCTATTTCGTTTATCTCCTGGTTTCCGCCGGCAATTTCCCGGCCTATCCTGATTTTCTTATCGTCAAGAAGTTCTATGCGGTTTACAAGTGAAGCATACGGCCAGTCAAGCATTGCAGCGAGCATGCCGCCGATCTGACCGGCTCCATCATCAGCCTGGGCGCCGGTGAAAACCAGGTCATATTTGCCTTTCACGATTTCGGCTTTCAAAATGGCAGCAAGTCCCTTTCCATCCGAACCTGCGAAAGCATCATCAGAAAGCAGTATGCCTTTATCGGCGCCCATGGCCATCTCTCTTCTCAGCACTTCTTCCGACTCGGCATCACCGACGGAAACAACTGTAACGCTTCCTCCGACCTTGTCCCGAAGCTGAATAGCTTCCTCAACAGCATAATTATCCCACTCATTAACCGAATAGACGAGATCGCCCCTTTCAATATCCGAACCGGAGCTGTTTACGCTGATTTCGTTTTCAGCAGTATCGGGGACTCTTTTGACACAAACCAAAATTTCCATTTTACCCTCCAGATGTCAGTTTTTTTCAATCGATTTGCAGGCGTACATTCATACAGAGCCTGCTTGTTTTATTTATCTTCGATATGGGCCTCGATCAGTTCCGCAAGATCGATTGCCTCCATTTTTCCTTCCATGCCGCCAACCTTGATCGCATCCTCGATATTAACCAGACAGAACGGACATGCAGTAACAATAACATTTGCACCGGCCTTCTTTGCCATTTCTACCCTTACAACGCCCATTCTCTGTTCTTCTTCGGGTTCATAAAAAAGCATCAGTCCTCCGCCGCCGCAGCAAAATGAACGGTCTCTGCATTTTTCCATATCAACCCTGTTGATCCCGGGAATGGCGTCGATGGCAGCTCTGGGATCTTCATAAACATCGTTGTGCCTTCCAAGATAGCACGGGTCATGGTATGTATATATCTTGCTCCCATCCTCAATGCCTTTTAACTTAATTTTACCTGATTTAACACATTTAATTATCGTCTGGCTTATATGCTCAACAGGAGGAAGCCCGCTGTAATCATTCTTCAAGGCATTAAATGCATGCGGGTCTGAAGTCACTATGTTTTTCACTCCTGAATTGACAATCTCCTCTGTATTATTGCTCTTTAAATCCTGGAAAAGCATCTCTTCCCCGAAGCGCCGGACTTCGTTTCCGCTGTCCTTTTCAAGAGAACCCAGAATCCCGAAATCAATTCCTGCAGCAGATAATATCTTTGCAGTCGCACGCCCGATGTTTTGCATCCTGTCGTCAAAGGATGTGATGCTGTCGACAAAATAGAGTGTTTCCGCCGTATCACCTTTTTCCAGCATCTTTACATTACATTCCTCCGGCAAACCCTTAGTCCAGTCGGCGCGCTTTTTTTCCATCTTTCCCCATGGATTACCGCGTTTTTCAAGAGCGCTTAATGGTTTTTGAAGGGATTGCGGGACCATGCCTTCATCAACCATGCCTCTTCTCAGATCGACTATCTTGTCTATATACTCGATCATGATCGGGCATTCCTGTTCGCAGGCGCCGCAGGTTGTACACGACCAGATTTCATCCTCGCTGAAAACGCTTCCTATAAGAACCTCGTCCACCTTCTCTTCATGCCCGAAAAAAGGATATTTTTTGAAAGAATGATCCCGCCCCTTTATGGAAATAAACCTTGGCGAAAGAGGTCTTCCCACTGTATTTGCAGGACAATGGTCCGAACATCTGCCGCAATCGGCGCATGAGTAAAAATCAAGAATGTGCTTCCAGGTAAAGTCTTCAAGCTTTTTAACGCCGAAAGACTCAATTTCGTCAAGTTTGCTTTCGTCAACACCGTACCTTACAGGCTTTATGTTCCCCTTGTTAAGGCGCATAAAGAAGACGTTAAAAATTGAAGTAATAACATGAAAGTGCTTCCCCATCGGCAGAAAACAAAGAAAAAAGAAAAAAGTAATATCATGGATAAAATAAGATCCCAAATGGATTATTTGCAGGCTTTTATTAGAAGAGCCAAGCAGCATGTTTTTAAACACCCAGACAAGTGTGCCCGGAGCAAGAAATTCAGCTTCTGAGACTGATGTAACCTGAGCAGCTGCAAAACTTGCTTCAAAAAGGCTTTCTGAAATCATAAGCGTTGAAATAACGCCTAAAACAAATATGGCCTCTGCGGTATGATCTTTTCCGTATTTTTCCGGAACAGCATATCTTTTCGGCTTGAAAAAACCCCTGCGCACTGCTGCAATAATACATGCAGCGAGTACCATTGTTGCCGCATAATCCTTTAATATGTTGTAAAAGTGCCCGATTATTCCATTAAATCCGGGCAGAATAAATCCATCCCGGAAACCTATAACGACAAGGGAAGTTGATCGGACTGAAAGGATTAAAAAACCGGCAAATATCATTATATGAAGCACGCCGGCCAGCATATATCTTGGCTGGCGGTACTGCATGAGCCACAATTTAATCAGACCGGCAACACGATCAGAAACCCGGTCGAAACGGTAATCGGGAGATGCTTTCAACAGCGGCTCAACCCTTTTTTTCATAATAAAAACAAACATAGTTATACCGATAATGGGTATCAGAATTGAAAATATAATGGTGGGAATTCCAAATACCGATGCGCCCGCTGGAGAGATCAGAGCCATTTCCATTTTTACTTTCCTTCTCCCTTCAAATATGTTATACAGCATAAAAATGAATGAGTATTCATTCATTTTTATCAGACAGATTTTCTTTCTGTCAAGAAAATATTTTTCTTGGAAATGATCCTAATTTAATAAGGATACCGCTGGGTCTTAATTATTTTTTCTGCAATAATTCGCCTTAGAGGAATGGTGTTGATGGGCCTGTAAGATGCAAGCCGGTCAATAGTTTCATACTTCTTATAAAGGGTTTCACCATCCTCAACAAAGGCAAAAACCTGCTTTGCCTTACCGGCGATCTCAGGAATAACATCGTTTACATAAACCTTGACGGCGGCAATGTGATATCCGGCCCTTTGCTCACCTTTTGAATCAAGCAATTTCCTTGCTCTTAAAAGTCCGCTTTCCATGGCATAAATCATTATTATCATATCGGCCAGCATTGCCATAACTTCCTGTTCTTCCGCAATGTTTGACAAAAGTTTGCTTACTGCCGCTCCGCAAGTCATTAGATGAATTTTCTTGCACATCTTGACCATCTGTTCCTGTAAAGATAGGGGAGATTCACCATGTTTAAGGCTCTCGGCAGGGTCTTTTTTCTTTTCGCTTTCAAGTTTAGCAAGGGCATCCATAACCGGAAGCCTGTTTTGCAATCCTCTTTTAACAACTGTCCCGGGAATAAGGAGACGGTTTACCTCGTTTGTCCCTTCAAATATCCTGTTTATTCTTGAATCTCTGTACATGCGCTCAGCCGGATACTCAGTAATGTAGCCATTCCCTCCGAATATCTGAACAAGCTCATCCACACAAAAATCGAGGCACTCGCTTCCAAATACCTTTGCAATAGAGCACTCAATGGCATATTCTTCAATAGCTTTTGCATTCTCTGCGCCATCTTTCTTACCCTTTTCATCAAGAACACCAAGCCTGTCATCAATAGCTGCAGCAGTGCGGTATGCAAGCGACTCTGCCATGTATGTCATAATGCTCATATCTGCCAGTTTGTTTTTTATCATCCCGAAAGAGCTTATCTTTCTGCCAAACTGTTCCCTAATATTCGCATACTTGACAGCTTCGGCTATTGCTGCCTTGCTTGGTCCTACCACGCTTGCCCCAAGCTTCAAGCGGCCGATATTAAGAACATTAAATGCAATCTTGTGCCCCTGGCCAATCTCAAAAAGCACATTTCCGGCAGGAACAACACAGTCTTTCAAAATTACCGAAGTAGTCGAAGAACCCTTTATTCCAAGTTTCTTTTCTTCCGCGCCGCTTGTTATTCCCGGGAAACTGCGCTCTACAATAAATCCTGTGAATTTATCACCATCAATCTTTGCATATATTATGAAAACATCCGCCCAGGCTCCATTTGTTATAAATATCTTTTCTCCGTTCAAAATATAATTTTTGCCGTCTTGAGAGAGAACAGCGGTGGATTGTGAGTTAAGTGCATCCGATCCGGCACTGGATTCAGTAAGGCAGTAAGCGGCAATCAATTCACCGGAGGCAAGTTTCGGGAGATATTTTTTTTTCTGATCCTCAGTTCCAAAAAAAACAATAGGAAGTGTTCCAATTCCTGTATGGGAAGAATGCGAAACAGCAAAAGAGGCCCCGGCACCCATAGCCTCCGTCACAAGACAGGTACTTATTTTGTCCATTCCCTCCCCGCCGTATTCGACAGGAATATCTATTCCGTTAAGGCCCAATTCCCCGGTTTTCCTTATCAGGGAACGGACAAACGATTCGTTTTTTTCCTCGATCCGTTCGATGTTCGGTATAATTTCTTTTTTCACGAAATCGACAGCGCTTTCGTAAACCATCTTGTGTTCCCGGCTTATATCTTCAGGGGTAAACACGTCTTCGGGCAAAACATCTGAAATAAGAAATTCCACGCCCAGAAATATTTTTCTTTCAGCCATTTTAAATCTCCCTACGTTCAAGGTTAAATATCAAAAGCTGTTTGATCCGCCGCGGCGGAGAGTTCTCGGGATTCAGCGAAGTTATTTATCCGCCGAATGAAACCTCCGGAATTTCAATAGCGGCGCTGTTTGAATCGAGAATGGCTTTCATCTTTCCGAAAGTAACCGGCAGAACCGTATTGATAAAAAATTCGGCGCTCCTGAGCTGGCCTTCGTAAAATGCTGCATTTTTGTCTTTTTCTATCTTGGCTCGCCTTTCCAGATAATTGATCCCCTCTTCATGTCTGACGCTGCCGACTAGTTTTTCGAGTTTCGGAGCAGCAACAGAGGCTCTCCAGAGGAGCATCCATGCCATGATAACATCTCCGCACGCTTCCATAAAAGGATATGCAAATGAAAATGCAGTTAAAACCTTCGGGGACATTGCCGAAGCCCCGATGTGCATTGCAACCTCTCCGAGCTTGTTGAGCGATTTTTCCAGCTTTGCAGCGAAATCTTCAAGTCCATGAATTCCTTTGGCCGCTGCTATTGTCTTTTGGATCTCACCGAAAAGATCCATGACGGCCTTCCCTTTATTCATGCCAAGCTTGCGCCCCAGAAGATCCATTGCCTGAATCCCGTTTGTCCCTTCATAAATCATGGTAATTCGGCAATCTCTCAATAATTGTTCAACCGGATACTCTTTTATAAAGCCGTATCCTCCGTAAACCTGAATGGCGTGGCTGCAGATTTCAAAAGACTTGTCGGTTATATAGCCTTTGACTACAGGAGTAAGAACATCGATGAGCCCCTGATACCTTGCTTTTTCTTCATCGCTGCCTGCAGTTGCGATCTTGTCGGAACAAAATCCGGAATAGTAAATAAGGCTCCTCATACCTTCAACAAATGACTTCATTATCATAAGCTGGCGGCGTATATCGGGATGCTGTATTATTGGAACGGAGGGGGCATTTGCATCCATCATCTGCAGCAGATTCTTCCCCTGTACACGCTGCCTTGCATAATTGACAGCATACATATATGCGGAAGAAGCGCAGCCAAAACCCTGGAGACCGACAAGCTGGCGTGCCTCATTCATCATGAGAAACATAGCTCTCATACCCTTGTTCTCTTCTCCGAGGAGAGTTCCCCTGCATTTGCCTTTTCCACCGAGTGAAAGAGAACATGTTGAATTGCCGTGGATTCCCATCTTTTCTTCAATTCCGGTACAAACCACATCATTGAATTCTCCAGGTTTTCCATCATCATTCACCCAGATCTTGGGAACAAGGAACAAGGAGATTCCCTTTGTTCCGGCAGGCGCACCCTCAATACGGGCAAGGACAGGATGGATAATATTTTCGGCAAGATCGTGCTCACCGCCGGAAATAAATATCTTGTTTCCTGTAATGGAATATGTGCCGTCGTCATTTCTTTTTGCGCTTGTCGAAAGAGCCCCGACGTCAGATCCGGCTTCTGGTTCCGTAAGAAGCATTGTTCCGCCCCATTTTCCGGTATACATATTTTTTAAATAAAGTTTTTTCTGCTTTTCGGTACCGAATTCCTCGATTAACTTCCCGGCACCATGTGTCAGCCCTGCATACATCATGAAAGAGTAATTTGCGCCAACAAGATAGTCACCTGCAGCCAGAGCAAGGGTCTTGGGCATTCCCTGACCTCCCCATTCGGGGTCTTCTGTCATGGCAACCCATTCTCCATCCTTAATAAGATCAAAAGCCTTGTGAAAACACTCCGGAACACTTACCTTTCCGTTCTCAAGCCTGCAACCTTCCCTGTCACCCAATTTCTGCGTAGGAAGAATCTCCTTTATTGCAAGATTACGAGCCTCTGACACAATCATATCAACTGTTTTTCTGTTGAACTCTGCAAATTTTTCATGCTTGCTCAAATCTGCAATCTGCAATTGCTCATGAAGGACAAAATCAACATCCCTTCTGTCGGCTATTAGCTGTGCCATAATTTAATCTCCTTGATTAATAATGTTTATTATCATCCTCTTGGGAATTATTGGTGTTGACAATTTCTGCATTTCCTATACCTCTTATAAAGAGGTCAACAAGCGGGTCAGCCATCGATACAAGATCATATTTTCCACCTGAATGGAGCCAGGTATTTATTACTTCATCAACACCGCCAAGTATGAATCTCTTGACAAGGCCCACGTAAATATCTTTGCGTATACCCCCCTCTTCCTGTCCTTGCTCAACTATTTCTGAAACAATATCCAGATAAAGCTTCGACATCTCTTTTATTTGCTCCTCAACGAGACGGCTGTTCTGATGTGTCTCAGCCTGGTACAACACAGCCATATTCCTGTCATTCTGAAATTCTTCAAGGTGACGGCGTATCAGATTTCTTAGCTTGTCAAAGCAGTTGTCAGCTTTATCGACTTCCTCTCTGAACCTGTCGAAAACCAGCTTGGTCTTGTAAGTGAAAAATTGGACAAGAATATCGTCCTTGTTTTTAAAATACAGATATATGGTACCATCTGCCACACCAGCCTCCCTTGCAATCTGTGATATGGTAGACTGATAGAAACCCTGTTCGGCAAACACTTTTACAGCAGCTTCAAGTATGCGGTGGTACTTATCATTTCCTTTAGCTTTATTATTATTAATAGCAAACCTCCATTTACAAATTATCATAATACGGTTATGAATGAATGCTCATTCATTAACAATAACACCTTTCCTGTGTCAAGTATAATCGTAACAAATGAATTCTCAAATATTAATATCGACTAACTTTTTAATAATCCAGTAGTTAAACCTTATTTCACAAATACACTGGACCTTCCAATATCCTGTTAATCCTGTTTAACCTGTTGAGCACTTATTCATAAAATGTCTGTTTGAAGATTCCCCGCAGCAAACTGCGGGGAATTTTCGACCGTAAGGACTTTTTATCTGTTTTCGATTTGCTCGCTAACCCTGCCGCAAGCAGCGGGGTTAGCGCTCGCTGCTTCGGTTCAAAAACCATAATATTATATATTGTGTATTTTTTTAATTTTGGTTCTCTCATTAGTTGGGAGAAAGGGGTCCTGGATCACCAACTCTTTTGGAGGCGATCCTTAATATTTTTAAAAATGTTGAACTATTAATTGCATTTTTAGGGTGTTTATGGCTTATTATTAAATTGTCACTTTTCATTTTTCAGATCCAAATGAATATATCGCTTAATTGCATAAAGCATCTCAAAACTTTATATGAGGATCCGTAAATGCTGAATAAAACAGAAAATGAATATCTTTTAAAAGCAGTAAAAGCCTTTAAAAGAAAGATTCTCATAATATCGCCTGATTTTAAAATTATTTCAATTAACACCGATCCAAGTCAGATTTTAAAACATGATGTCATAGGCAAAGTATGCTACCAGGCCCTTTATGACCGTACCTCCCATTGTGATAATTGTCCTGCTCTAAAGGTCATGGAAACAAAACAGCCTACCATGGTGGACAGAATAACTACGCCAAACCAGGAGAAGGTGCTCTGTCTATATTCCTATCCGATACTTTCAGGGGATAACATAGACGCTCTTGTAATTCTCGATTTTGACTTTCCGGCACTCGTAGGGCTGGAAGAAAGACTGAAAAGGTCAAACGCCTTTTTGCGAAATCTGATTTTAAGCTCGGTGGACGGCGTTATCGCGGCAGATATGAAAGGCAAGATTCTTATCTTCAACGATTCCGCAGCAGAGATCAGCGGCTATAAAGTTGAAGAGGCTTTACATCAGCTTAACATCCGTGATGTATATCCGGGCGATGACGCAAGAGAGATAATGAAGAAGCTCCGGAGCGACGACCACGGCGGAAAGGGAAAGCTGAAATCATACATAGTTGATGTCCGGGGGAAAAACGGAGGACTTATTCCCATCAGCCTTAATGCTGCAATTGTGTACGAAGAGGAACGCGAAGTTGCAACAATCGGATTTTTTCACGACATGCGTGAAACCCTCAGGATGAAAAAGGAACTTGAAAAAGCTCAGATACAGATCCTCCAGTCGGAAAAAATGGCATCTCTCGGAAAATTGGCAGCAGGCGTTGCACACCAGTTGAATAACCCGTTAAGCAGCATCACCCTTTTTACACAGCTCGTACTTGAAGAATATAAACTTGAAGAAGGGGCGCGAAATGACCTCTCCCGTATCTATAAAGAAGCCCAGAGATGCCGGGACACGGTTAAGGAACTGCTCGAGTTTGCGCGGCAGACCCGCCAGGAAATGCGTCCGCACGATGTAAATAGTGCTATTTTGCGCACCATGTTTCTGCTTGAAAACCAGACCCTTTTTCATAATATTGAGATAGAAAAGGAGCTCTCTCCCTTACTTCCTGAAGTTTACGGAGACATCCAGCAACTGAATCATATTTTTATGAACGTAATTTTAAATGCCGCAGATGCGATGGAAGGAAAGGGAAAACTTTCCATAAAAAGCTATAAGCCCCTGCAAAGTGATACCGTAATCATTGAAATATCAGATACCGGCCCCGGAATACCACAAAACATACTGCCGCATATATTCGAACCCTTCTTTACCACGAAGGAAGTAGGGAAAGGCACAGGCCTCGGACTTAGCCTTGTATACAGCATGATAGATAATCACAAGGGAAGAATATACGCAAAGAGCAGAGCCGGGAACGGAACTACTTTTTTTATAGAACTTCCAATAGCCAAATTGGACAAGGAAGGAACTGCAAATTGAAAAACAAACCCGAAACGTCGCATGTTCTTGTTGTTGATGACGAAGAAGGAATAAGGAGCGGAGCGGAAAGAATACTCATCCGGATGGGGTTAAAAGTGCTTACGGCTGCAAGAGGAAATGAAGCTCTTGATATCATGGAAAGGGAAGATGTCTCAATAGTTCTTCTTGATCTGAAAATGCCCGGACTTGACGGGATGCAGGTTTTAAGACGAATTAAGGAAAGCAACCTGAACATTCTCGTTATAGTTATTACAGGCTATGCAACAGTTGAAACCGCAATTGAAGCCATGAAACAGGGCGCATATGATTTTATTGCAAAACCTTTTGAGCCTGATCACCTGAGAATAGTCGTCAACCGTGCAAGGGAAAAAATAAAACTGACATTTGAGGCGGAAAACCTCGAACTGGAAAGGAAAAGAACTCTGGCGGACCTTGGAACCGAAAAAAGCCGCGTCAGGACTATTATCGAATCCCTTCCAAACGGAATCATCGTGACCAATTCATTGGGACAGGTTGCACTTATGAATCCGGCTCTTTTAAGACATATTGGCATTGACCCTTCATGCGGCGCTACAGGTGAACATATAGGTCATTACGTTAAAGACGAGGGATTTTGCAGGCTTGTTATGGAGATCTCACAGGGAAAGCATCTTGATGCCGGAGATGTTTCTGCATATGAGTTTTCCCCTGTTGAAGGCAAATTTCTCATGGCAAGGGGAAGGCCTGTACTTGGAGATGAAAACGAATGCCTTGGCGCTGTTGTTGCGGTTGAAGATATTACAGCCCTGAAGGTGCTTGACAGGCTTAAATCCGAATTTGTAGCCAAGGTATCCCATGAACTGAGATCTCCTCTTTCTACAATCCATGAACAGATAGCAGTTGTTTTAAAGGATATGGCCGGGGAAGAATCAAACGATGACAAACTCGTACTTGCACGTGCGAAGGAAAAAACCAGCGGGCTCATTTCTCTGATAGGTGACCTTCTCGATCTTTCGCGAATTGAAACAGGCATGGTATACCAGGAGCCAAAACCTTTAAATATAGATGTGCTGCTAAAGAGTATAGTTGACTTTCTCGGCACCAGAGCAAAATCCAAGCAACAGTCGCTTGTGTTAAAGCTCCCGGAAGCGCCCCTCCCTTCTCTCACAATTGATCCGATGGCTATTGAAAGCATTTTCGGGAACCTGATTACAAATGCAATCAATTACACAAATGAGGGAGGAGAAATTATAGTCACTGCTGAGACTGATAGGGAAAACATCATTGTAAATGTGAAGGATAACGGTTTTGGAATAGACCCGGCATATCATGAGAAAATCTTCGATAAGTTTTTCAGGGTAAAAAATGAGAAAACAAGGTATATAACCGGCACCGGACTTGGGCTTCCTATAGTAAAAGGACTTTTAAATGACCTTGGCGGATCAATAAGCTTAGAGAGCGCTCCGGGCAAGGGAAGCGTTTTTACCGTATCGCTTCCGGTTAAGAAACAATAAAAAATTTAGTCTGAACTCCGCTTCGCAAGTTCATTCAATACGAACGTCAGCGGCCTTTCATCTTCGCATTTTCCGACAAACCTTATCGGGCCTGGCCTCCGGTAATCATCTTCACCGGCAACTGCACCAAGCCATTTTTCCCTGAGCGCTTTTACGATCTGGAAACAGGGTGAATTTACATCGACAATCGTTTTTTCCAGAACAAGATCCAGTTTGCCTTTTCTTTCCTCAATATGCATAAGGGGCGCTATCGGGATACCTATCGGTTCCCACTTTTCAAATTCTTTTTCAAGATTCTTTATTGCCGCCATCTGGCCGGTTGCGCCGTTTGCT
>JAGVOC010000107.1 GCA_020052975.1 Desulfobacterales bacterium
AAGGGAGTCTTCGCGCCTCCCTTATAACCCTCCGCGAAAGGTATGCATTCATCCCCGCGGCAAGCCGACGGGGGATTCTGCAAAGTCTTTGCTAAAGATTCCCCTTGAGGAAATATCCTATATAACCGATAAGCTCGTGAAGACATTCCCTTGTTGTTTCAATGCCTACTCCTCCCGGCATAAAAGACCTCACCGTTAAAGGATTAACCCTGTTCACTGAAAAAGTATGAGGATACAGTTCCTGTTTATGAAAGAGCGCCAATGCCCTCCGCATGTGGATTTCAGAGGTGACTAGTAAGATCTTTTCCATACGATTCTCTTCAACAAATCTCTTCACCCCTTCCGCCTCATCCAGTGTCCTTTTTACTCTTCCATAAATGTGGAGCTGCTGGTTCTCCACTCCCATATCTGATGCCAGTTTCAGCAGGAATTTGCCTTCTTCATATTTCCTGGTCGCCCCATATTGTGATGACTCGATAACCCAGTTCCCAACCAGTAAATTCTTTGCCTGTCCTGATGTTACGAAATAGATACCTGCAAGAATCCTATCAGTTGAGCTGCTGGCCGCAAAAAAATCTTCTGCTATATAAGGAATACCTGATCGTTCCAAGTGCCAACCTGACTGACTGAATCCCGTCAGCACTATAACAGCATCATAAGTAATCTTAGTATTCAGGGAATCATCAATCCTCCATGCTCTGGAAAAGACATTACCAGTAAATGGAATACTTATGAGGTAGGCATAAAGAAAAAGCAGAATCCCAACCTTGAACCTGTGTTTCTTGATAAATATGAGCAGTATGATGCCCAGGAGCAGGTACCAGAGAGGATTGACGAGAAAATTCACCACATCCTGAATTCCGGGGACCTGAACATTAGTGTCCAAGAGGAAATTCCTTTACGTTGTACCATGTTGTGGGATCCGTTTCGACTGATGCCGCAACCAGATGAATGCTTTTTATTGCAATATGTTCCGGGTACCCTTTTCCCATATCCGATATGATTTTCTTTTTTAAATGGAAAGGCAGATTTCCATACATCAGACTCATATGTGGCATATAGTATTTTCTGTTTTTAATGTTGAATATCGTCTTTGTTTTCTTATGCAGATCAATCAGTTCCTTGCTCCTCTCTGACTTTATGAATAAACACCTGAAATATTCATCGGAATATTCAATCGTTGTCAGGGAAATATGAAATGGCCGAATGATGCTGCTGAGACGAATCCCTTTTGAGATAAGTGCATTCTCACAACCAGTAACCCGCCCGAGAATCGTGATATGGGGGATAAAAGATGGTGTCGAGTACATACAGCTGATGAGATCAATGCGCTTTTTTAAATCGCTGAATGCCTTTCCATCCGGAATAATCCAGAGCGCGTAGTCTCTTATCTGCTCCATTTTTTCTCCTCCCCGCTATACTATCCTGAAGTATATCCGGGAAAATTTCCCAATAGACTGACCAAGGGCGTTCAACCCATGAGGTTCTGCCGGCGAGTCCTAAGTCCAGCGCGTCTGCCAGTTCCGCCACTCTCGCATGGTAAGCTTATTCATTAAAATCAAGCAGCTATAAAGTATCTTAGAGTATCACACAGTTTCATGAGGTCTCAAAATTGCTCGCAATTTGCATGCACCGCAGCTTTTTAATACTGTTACTATAACTTCAATGACTCTTTGATGAAAAGAATATAATTGACCTATGTAGATATTCATACGCAGCCCTTATCTCCGAGTCCATCCTACCACCCTCTTCAGCCCATTAGGGCTACCCCAGTTTAAAGGGGACTGTTGTATTTATTACGCAAAATTCACCATGGTATGCTAATGAAATAGTACCGATTGAATAGAGAGCGGCAGACATCTTGACCGGAGCATTTCACTCTTGATAAACTGAGGTATAAAGGAGGTGTCAGAATCATGTCAAAAGCCCTTACAAAAGCTGCTGGTCAGTCTCGTATAAGCACAAAGCTTCACCGGCATCTGAAGAGACAGGGCCACACAGATGTTACCCTGAAGGACATACAACGGAGTCTGTCAGGTATCGGCGTTTCTCTTTCCAAGAGGGTTATCGAAGAAAGAGAAACGCGATAATGTAACTTTTGTTTCATCCGATAGGCGTCTTTGCAAAATAGCAGAAGAAGAGGGCCTTGATACTTTAACACCATAGGGCAAACAGCGGGAGGGGATCTGTTAATTTGGGTTATATCAGCCGGGAAGGAGCCTTAGAGGGCGGCAGAGCTCCTATTCATGATCGCGAGGGTAATATCATACATAAAGCGGAGTTTAAGGAATTGAGACAGGAAATAAAAGATTCCCAGCGGAAGTTCAGGCATAACAGTTTGATTTTACTCGTTTTTATTGGCGGTACCAACGGGATTCGAACCCGTGTTTTAGCCTTGAGAGCAAGCTCGAGGCATTTTTTATAAAGTGGCTACTGGCAACGGTTTCAGCATAACGCTTTGATTGGTAAGCAGAAAAAGCATTTCTATATATTCCGGGTGTTCCTATCAAATCTGCATAAAACGCATAAGACTACTACAATTTTACTACAGCGTTAAATGCCGCATTTCTATGAAAAGCTGTTTTCATATCTGGTACAATGCCACATGAACAATTTGAGGAGACACGGCATATGAACTGGAGAGAATATATTGAAAGCACTCCTGATGTGCTTCGAGGGAAGCCACGGATTAAGGGCACAAGGATTCCGGTCAGTTTGATTCTCGGATATCTTGCTGCTGGCAGTACCGTCGAAAAGATTATTCAGGCATTTCCGGATCTGAACAGGGAGCAGATTTCCGCATGTCTCGATTTTGCCCGTGATTTATCAGAATTTGAAGCTGTAGCTGTATGAGTTTGCGTTTTTTCGCAGACCAGTAACACAGCCATGAATAAAGAAAAAGCTATCAATTACTGGTTCAATATGGCGGATTATGATTTGAAAACCTCTCAAGTAATGCTTGATGGCGGACGATATCTATTAGAAAAGACAAGGAGTGCATATAAATGGCTCAAATCAAAAAAGAAGTAAAGAAATTCTTAAGAGACTATCTTATCAAAGTTCAAAGAGATATCCCTGTTGATTTAGCGATATTATACGGCTCACAGGCAAAAGGGCAAGCTCGGCTTCACAGTGATATTGATATCGCAGTTTTTTCTCATAAATTTAAAAATAAATCGCACTATGCTGCACAGGTGATGCTGCAGAAATATTTGTGGGGAATAAAAGCCGATATCCAGCCTGTAGGTTATCCTGTAGAAAAATACTCTTCAAAGAATAAATTAGATTTTGTCGGCGGGATTATTAAAAAAGAAGGGATCGTTGTCTGCAGAAAGAATAAGATATTGATATAGAGCATATCCCTCCATTCTTTCAGGTGCATCAAATAAGAGATATGCAAAAAAGTAAGAAGAAAATAGCGCCTATTCCAGATGAATTTAAGACTATCATGGAAGCATCAGATTCAATGCGGTGTTTCAAGTTTTCTTGTGAAATGTTATTATTGATTAAATTATTCTACTGAGAGATTGGAGGCGTTATGGCAGTAAAAGCTGTTATAGATTTACCGAAGGACCTTTACCAGACCTTATCTTCGCATGGTCTTTCAAAAGAGATGATATCAAAGGAAACAAAAAAACTGCTGGCCCTCAAGTGCTATAGAGACAAAATATTGTCAATCGGGAAATCTGCCGAGTTATCAGGACTTTCAATGTGGGAGTTTGTAGAATTCCTTGGTGAAAACAATGTTGCCGTCATAGATTATAGCGAAGTGCAGTTAGAGAAAGAGTTGAAAGGCGTAGAAAGGCTCAGGAAGGCCCTGAAGAGTTGAAAGTTGTCTGCGATTCCACTGTCCTTATCGGTCTCGCCAAAATCCGCAAAATTGAGCTCCTTCAACTTATCTGCCGGGAAGTATTGATCCCTGACGCTGTTTTCGATGAAGTTGTTACCAGAGGTAAAGGTAGACCCGGCGTCAGAGAAATAGCAAACGCTGCCTGGATTAAGAGAGAGACAATTAAAGACCGGCGTACCGTTGAAATGCTCATTGCTGAACTCGGACAAGGGGAAGCAGAGGTGTTGGTGCTTGGAAAGGAATTGAACGCCGACTGGCTTATCATAGACGACGAAAGGGCCAGAGCTGCCGCAGCCTCTGCAGGATTCAATATAATCGGCCTTGCGGGAATTCTGCTGCTGGCAAAACAGATGAAACTCATTCCTTCTGTTAAACCCCTCCTCGATGACCTCAAGAACAAGAATTTCAGACTGAGCGATAAAATCTATAAAGCAGTCATCAAGAAGGCTGGCGAGAAGTAAGTATAACGTGTTCTCGCCCCTTCTGCATTGCCAAAAAGGCACTTGCTGTAGCAAAGGAAAAACGTGTTCCTATTGAAACCTTGGTCAATCTATGGCTTAAAGAAAAACTTTCTGCTGTAAGATAATCTTTAGTGAGCTCGATGAGGCATGAGAAAAAGTTTGTCGAACCTCTTTCCGGAATGTAAAGAGGAATGCACTCTGAGAACCAACGTCCCCGAAATCAGTCTGTCGAAATCAGGCTGTCGTCCCCGAAATCAGTCTTAGCGGTTCAGCGAAGCTGACACATCTCCAAACTTGTCTTTCATATTGCAAGCAAGGCAAGTCTTGGGAAATACTCATTTTTCCACGTCAGATTGGGGCTCTTTCATAGTTTACAGCCATTGTAGAGAAGGTGTATATTTGAACATATATCGGCAAGATCAAAAACTTATGGGGGTTTATATGCTTAATAGGAGCATTCAGAGATACGATAGTGATGGATTTTAAGAAATTAGTTGAAGAAAGCAAAGACTGGGTTGCACTTTCAAAAAAACTTCATTACGACTTCGATAGTATTTTATCAGGTCTATATAACAAGCCTTCTCATTTTATCTATGAAATACTTCAGAATGCCGAAGATGCCCTTGCCAAAGAAGTAAAGTTTGATCTCTTTGATGACCATTTGGATATCTATCACAACGGGAGAGATTTCGATTTTGCCGATATTCAAGGAGTTACAGGCATCGGTATTTCTACGAAGAAGAGTGATCTAACTGCAATCGGAAAATTTGGTGTTGGTTTTAAGTCAGTTTTTGCTGTTACAGAGACACCGCATATTTTTTCGGGCGACTACAAGATAAGGATAGAGGATTTTGTTGTCCCTACAGAAGTTATGATTGATGCACATGTGCAAGGTACTCTCATACGGTTGCCGTTTAATCATAAGATGCGCTCCGAAAAAGAAGTTTTTGACCTTGTCTGTAAGAAGCTGGAAAACATCGGTCTTAAGACCTTGTTGTTTTTAAAAAATATCGATGAAATTAAATGGCGCACACCTTTAGGAAGCGGTCACTACTTTAAAGAAATTAAAGAATTACCGGATGCAAGTAGAGTGACAATAATATCTGAAAGGGATATAGAAGAATACATAGTTTTAGGAAGGCCAATAAGAATAGAAAATAAGGAACTGAAAGTCGAAGTGGCTTATAGACTTGGCAAAGATAAGAACAACAAAGAAATTATTGTTCAGGAGCCTGATTCAAGGTTAGTTGTGTTTTTTCCTACGGAAAAGGTCACATTTCTTAATTTTCTTATTCAAGGCCCATATAAAACCACACCCAACAGAGAAAACATTCCATTAGATGACGAACAGAATAAAAAGATTATTAATGAAACTGGCGTTTTAGTTGCTGAGAGCTTATCAACGATTAAAAATTTAGGCTATCTTGATACGAATTTTCTGAATATCTTGCCTATTCATCCTGAGCATAAGGATAAAGAGCCGATTTATTCAGTAATTTATGAAAAAGTCAAAGAAATGTTCTTGTCGGGTAAAGAGCTCTTGCCGACCAATGAGACAGGGAGTTATGCAAATATATCCAGTGCTGTATTAGCACGTGGTAAAGAATTAACGGAATTCTTGGATGAGAAAGACTTGCGGATACTGTTTTCAAGAAAATATTGGTTGTGTACCAGTATAACTTACGATAAGACGAAGGAACTGAGAGATTACTTAATTAATGACCTTGGAATTGTGGAAGTTGACTTTGAAACTTTTGCAAAAAAAATATCTCAGGACTTTCTGCAAACAAAGCCTGATGATTGGATGATTTCTTTTTATGGTCGGTTGCTTGATCAACAGGCTCTTTGGCGCGACAGGGGTTATGGGCTTAAAAGCGGTATTTTGAGGATAAAGCCGATCATTAGAACCTCTTCCAATGAACATATTGCTCCATTTGATAGTGAGGGGAAAGCTCATGTATATCTGCCTGCCGAAACAAAGTCAGAGTACAAGACAGTTAACCCGAAAAATGCGTTTACTATAGGCATACTTATAGAGTAAAGCCTATCAAGGCATTTGCTGATTTGTCGATATGAAAGCTAATACTGATGCTGTTTTTTAGCGCACCTCCTGCAATTTATTCTTCTTGT
>JAGVOC010000455.1 GCA_020052975.1 Desulfobacterales bacterium
TTATGTGAGGACCGAATATCCGCTTGCCATAAAGAGGCTTGAAATAGCAATAAGGCAGGCAAGGGAATACGGGCTTCTTGGAAAAGACATACTCGGTTCAGGTTTTGATTTTGACGTTGAAATTTATCAGGGTGCTGGAGCGTTTGTGTGCGGTGAAGAGACTGCCCTGATGCGTTCAATAGAGGGTAAGCGCGGTATGCCCCGGCCCCGGCCGCCGTTTCCCGCTCATAAAGGGCTGTGGGAGAAGCCCAGTGTATTGAACAACGTTGAAACACTGGCCAACATAGCTCAGATTATCGTAAACGGCGGAAAATGGTATGCGAGTGTCGGAACTGAAACAAGCAAGGGAACAAAAGTGTTTGCCCTTTCCGGAGCGGTGAACAATATCGGGCTTGTTGAAGTTCCGATGGGGACGACTTTGAGGACCATTATATACGACATCGGCGGGGGCATTCCGAGAAAAAAGAAATTCAAGGCGGTTCAGCTTGGAGGCCCTTCGGGAGGATGCGTACCTGAGCATCTCCTTGATACTCCTGTTGATTATGAGGCAATTGCCAAGGTCGGAGCAATAATGGGCTCCGGCGGCGTTATTGTCATGGATGAAAGCAGCTGTATGGTAGACATGGCCCGCTTTTTCATGGATTTTGTTCAGGATGAATCCTGCGGTAAATGCACTCCATGCCGTGAAGGAACACGCCGTATACTGGAGATTCTAAACAGAATCTGCGGCGGAAAAGGCGAACCTGAAGATATTGAAACCCTCAAGAATCTTTCATATATCATAAAAGATTCGGCTTTATGCGGCCTTGGCCAGACCGGCCCGAATCCGGTGCTCTCCACATTAAGATATTTCATTGATGAATATAATGCCCATATTATTGAAAAAAGGTGTCCGGCAAAACGCTGCGTTGCTCTTCTGAAGTTTGAAATAGATCCTGAGATATGCACGAAATGCGGCCTCTGTTTCAAGAGCTGTCCTACCGAGGCAATCGAGTGGAAAAAGAAGGAAGTTGCAAAAATAGACAAGAGCAAGTGCATCAAATGCATGACCTGTTTTGACAGGTGCAGGTTCGGCTCCATTTTTTAGGCTTTTCGCTGTTTTTTTTGTGGGTAAACAGTTGCTGCAAGTCTACTCTATGCAAGGTATTGATTAAAGAAGGTTTTTAGACAGGATTGACAGGATGTACAGGATGTTGCCTGCCGGCCGGAAGCCGGACAGGCAATAAGCCATCGCCTGCGCTTACTACCCTCCGCGAAGCGGATGCGTGTTTCGGGCCGCTCTTCAGGAGCGGCCTGATGCAGTTGATCCGTCAAATCCTATAAATCCTGTCAGATAAATTTTTGTTATGGCGCCTGGTTTGTCGAATTGCATCCAAGGGCACCTATGTGACACCCATACGAAATAGCAAGGAACCATTTTTAAGCTCAAGGCGGTATATTGGCGACAGAGGAAGGTATCGTAACTAAAACAGGCCATGGAACGGGCACTGCATGGGTTAAGACTACTAAATCTGACGCATGCGATTCGTGCAACGCGAAAGACGCCTGCAATATGCTCGGCGGCGGCAAAGATTCGGAGATTGAAGCAATTAATAAAATCGGGGCTAAAACGGATGACAGGGTTGTGATTGGTTTTGAATCCTCATCGTTGTTTAAAGCCTCTTTCCTTCTTTATATATTACCGATTGTATTCATGATTGCGGGCGCATTAACAGGACAAAAGTTTTCATTAAAGTATGGTTTAAGCGAGACATTGTTTTCAGCAGGCGCTGCTTTCCTCTCTTTTGCCGTTGCTTTTCTTCTTGTGAGGGCATTAGGAAACAAGATGGCCCAAAAGGATGCCTACAAAGCTAAAATAATAAAAATTGTAAGGCAAAAAAGCTGAACCGAAACAGCGAGCGCTTTCACCGCTGCTTGCTGCGGGGAGCTTCAATCTTCAAAGTGCTTACCGGGCTTTATTCAGGATATACAGATACCTCTCCTTTGTAGTTTTCAACCATAATCTTTCCATCTGATACAGATTTAACATATTCCGGCAATAGCGGAACTTTCCCCCCTCCTCCGGGAAGGTCGATCATGTATTGAGGCACACACAGACCGGATGCGTACCCGTGAAGAGATCTCATGATGCCGAGACCTTCTTTGATTGTGGTCCTGAAATTTGAAGTTCCTCTTACAACATCCGGGTGATGAATATAATACGGCCTGACTCTTACGGTGAGAAGTTTTTTCATGAGAGTCAGCATTACAGACGGATTATTATTAACGCCCTTTAGAAGCACGGTCTGGCAGCCGAGCGGAATGCCTGCATCGGCAAGAACGGCGCAGGCCAGAGCCGCTTCATTTGTTATTTCATCCGGATGATTAAAATGAGTGTTGACGAATATGGGATGATATTGCTGCAATATATCCGCAAGGTTCTTTGTAATACGCTGGGGCAGGGTGCATGGAACTCTTGTGTGAATGCGTAATATTTCAATGTGTTTTATTGAACGAAGATCATTCAGGATGCGGTTGATGGCATCATCTTCCAGAAGGAGCGGATCACCGCCGGATATGATCACTTCACGAATTGTATTATTCTTCCTGATATAGTCTATGCACGTGTTTATGTTGGAATCCGTAACCGTAAAATGACGTCCGATTTTTCGTTTCCTCATGCAGAATCGGCAATACATTGCGCATTGATTTGAAACCATGAAAAGCACCCTGTCGGGATAGCGGTGAGTGAGGTTGGGCACAGGAGATTGCATCTCCTCGCAAAGCGGGTCATCAAAGCCTGATTTGTCCTCTATTTCATTCAAATCCGGAACAGCCTGTTTCCGGATATGATCTCCTTTATTGATCATAAGCGAAAGATAATACGGATTTATGCGCATCGGATAGCATTCCGTAACCCTTCTTATTCCGCTTATATCAACCGGCAGGTGCTTTGCGAGATCTTCCGCGGTGATTATGCTGTTTGAGAGGATGTCATGCCAGTCTGAAAATTTATTGCAGCCGTTTTCTTTCAAATCGGATAATTTCCCCCTGCGAACAATATTTTCTTGACGTAAATGCATAATTTAATATTTAGTTCATTAGAACTTTTTTGACAAGGATGAAACGCCTAAAAATGAAAGCAGAGGGAAACCATGAGAGATAAAAAGTTGCCGGATGATTACACGGAGAAATTGAAGAAGAAAATAAAAAAATGGGGCGCCGATCTCGCAGGGATTGCCGATCTTGCGCCTTTAAAAGAGCTTGAGGTTAACCCGCCCGACCTTCTTGACGGTTTTACAAGGGCCGTTTCGATTGCAGTAAGGCTTCCTGTTGCGGTTTTTGAACAGATTAAAGACAGGCCGACGCCTCTTTATGCTTCCGTTTACCAGACAGCAAACCGCATGCTCGATGAAATGGCTTTCAAAACCTCCGTTTTGCTGCAAAATAATGGTTATTTGAGTCTTCCTGTTCCTGCCTCGCAGGTTCTGGACAGAAAGAACTGGATGGGCGCAATAAGCCATAAGGCTGTTGCAAGAATGGCAGGTATAGGATGGCAGGGGAAAAACCTTCTTCTCATCACAGCAAAATACGGATCAAGAGTGCGCCTTGTCACCGTACTGACTAACGCTCCGTTAAAAGTTGACGGCCCTGTAAAGAACCGGTGCGGAGAATGCGCCATGTGCCGCGATGCCTGTCCTGTCGCTGCTATCAAGGGGGTCGGAACCAAAACACATTACCGCGACAGGGAGGAAGCCCTTTACCTTTCACGCTGCGCCGGTAAACTGGCCGGAGAGTTTGCCGCAATTCCCGATGTGGGGGTTCCCGTGTGCGGTATTTGTATAAAAGTTTGCCCGTTTGGACGCAAAAAGGTTTTTAGACAGGATTAACAGGATTGACAGGATGTTACCTACCTCCTGAGACGGGACAGGCAATAATCCAGAGTCTGCTTTTGCCATTCTCCGCGAAGCGGATGCGTGTTTCAGACCGCTCTTCCGGAGCGGTCTGATAAATAATTCTGTTAATTCTGTAAATCCTGTCAGATAAGTTTTTGAGTTTGTCGAAAGGAAAAAATGATCTGGTTTGAGCAGATTCATCCTGTAGTTCAGGCTCTTTTCGCTACTTTATTTACGTGGTTTATCACTGCTCTCGGCGCGGCCTGTGTCTTTGGGTTTAAAAACATGAGCAGAAAGACGCTTGACGGAATGCTTGGATTTGCTGCCGGTGTCATGATAGCCGCAAGCTACTGGTCCCTGCTTGCACCTGCCATCGAAATGTCGAGGGAGCAGAACTTCCCCGCATGGTTCCCTGCTGTAACCGGATTTCTTACGGGAGGTTTCTTCCTGTGGGGCGCCGACAAAATACTTCCCCATCTTCATATCGGCTTTAAAACCGAAGAGGCGGAAGGGATAAAAACCGGCTGGGATCGGAGCGTTCTTCTTGTTCTTGCAATAACGCTTCACAACATTCCGGAGGGTCTTGCCGTCGGAGTCGCATTCGGGGCTGCGGCAGCGGGGTATCCGTCGGCTTCGCTTGCCGGAGCGATTGCCCTTGCAGTTGGAATAGGAATCCAGAATTTTCCGGAAGGGCTGGCTGTCTCGATGCCGCTCAAAAGGGAAGGGATGTCGGCCGGAAAAAGTTTCTGGTACGGGCAGTTGTCCGGCATTGTTGAGCCTGTTGCGGGCGTTATCGGCGCAAGCGTTGTTTTTCTTGCAAAGCCGGTACTTCCCTTTGCCCTGTCGTTTGCGGCAGGCGCTATGCTTTTTGTCGTAACCGAAGAACTGATTCCGGAATCACAGCGCGGAGGCAACACAGATTTTGCCACGATATTTACCATGATCGGTTTTGCGGTTATGATGGTGCTTGACGTAGCATTCAGTTAGCTTCCATCCGGAAATGGCCCTTTTGTGCGATCTCCGTGTCAATCTTCGTGATTTCTTTTTTTGGCTCTTCGCCGGCCACCTTTTTAGCCTGTGGATTAAAATGCGCGGAAAATAAGGAGCATCCGGTCTTCCGCTCAATTCAGGTATAACTCGGAAAAGATGGACCATGGGAAATATTCATTGACTTGTCAGCAATTATATGTAAAATATAAATGTAATGAATATTATTAAAAGTAAGGAGATAATATGGCTACGGCGGTGAAAATTACGGAAAAGGGTCAGGTCACCATCCCACGGGAAATTCGGGAAGCCTTGAAAACAA
>JAGVOC010000070.1 GCA_020052975.1 Desulfobacterales bacterium
ATTCAATAAGATATAATACCAGTATACCGTCCCTCCTCTCTGATACAGCACATCATCTCTCATCGGCATTGCATCCTGTCTCTCACTGCCATTGTGTTCGGTCCCCTCCTGGCTCATCTTTCAGCACTGCGTCGCACGCGGTTTGTTAGGCTTTGATGCTTTACGGCTTACAGCCGTTTAGAAAAGGGTTAGGATATTGAGAAGACCGATAATTTATGGAATGATGAGGGAGATGAGAAATGGCGGGGTCGAGGATAAAACTGACCCCGTCGGCTCGCCCAAAACAAAGATTAAAAAAAGCTTTGTTCTTGTGATGACTATAAGTGGAAATTCTCACTACATTCTAAAATTGAAAACGATTTCTTTGGTGAAAGTATAGTTGTTTTTGGTCAACACTTGGTCAACACTTTACAGAAAATACCCCCCTGTTTCCCCTGATGCCCCTTTGTTTCCTGATTAACATAACTATTTATAATCAAAAAGGAAACCATCGTTCCCAGCATATCCCTATGACACCCTAAAATGCCCTATTTTTACATTGAGGGGGTAGTGGGCGACGTCCGTGCCGGTTCAAGTCCGGCCTTCGGCACCATACACATATTTAAAAGCGATTTCAGTTAGTTACTGAAGTCGCTTTTGTTTTAGTAGATGTCCATGGTGATCGAAATCGAGCTGTGCCCCAGCTGCTTTTGAACATAACCGAAACTTTGATGGGCCATCAGCATAATGGTCGCAATGTGTGCCGAAGATCAACTTTGGCGCCTTTTCCGGCCCTTAAATTTTCCTTTTTACAGTAAGCCGGATAGTCACAAAGCTCTGTAATTTGGAAAACAAAGTTCTGAATCTCCGACTAAGGAGACAGGATGTGCATCATGACGCTATTTTAAGCGGCAATTGGAAATTACCTGCGATAATTCCCGGGACAGTTATATCCTCATCAAGATTTCCCCATCGCAACGCAAAACCATTCAACCTGAGCGTAACTTCCTTGAGTTGATCATCAGTGGCTCTTGACAGGATCTTAAAGCGATCCGCCGGAAACCCGACAATACGTCCATCTGTAAGTTCGACATAGATCATTCGATCTGACGCCCAGGCTTTTATGGCGGTGGGTTCTACTGTTTCTTTCATTTTATTTTTGAGTTTCATGATATTTCTCTATGAACAGAAGTTGATTTTCAAATACCAATTTTTCGATTTTTCTAATGGAGAGTGGCTAAATCCCTCATAAAAATGGAATCGATATGATCCTATTCTCAGGACTGTCGGCATATAAGATATATATAATATTTAACTTTGTGTTGCAATGGAATTCTGTTGAGCCTCAAATCGGGCATGGAACAACTGAATGTGATTGGGTTATGGGTAAAAATCAGCTCTGTAAAAGGATATCGAGGAAACTTCAGAAGTATGGAGCAAGTTCATCCCCGGCGTCCGTCCAACAGATGAAATTTAAATTGCTTTCCTGATTTTCTGCCGGTATATTATCCGAAAAGAAACCAGATTTATAATATTTTCTCGGAACCATGCAGGGTTTGGCGGCTTATATCTATGAAAATGACACCGCTCGGGTATAATCAAAGATTGAACACGCAGACAAAAGAACTCCCCCATCTACTGACAGAATTGCGGCAATCCCTTCCTTTGTTGAGGGATAAATATCATGTGAAAACACTGGAAGTCTTTGGTTCTTATGTTCGTTCAGGACAACGAAAAACCAGCGATTTGGATTTGCTGGTAACTTTTTCTCAATTGCCGAGCCTTCTGACATTTATTGAATTGGAAAATAATTTATCGGACAGGTTAGGTGTAAAGGTAGATTTGGTTATGAAAGACTCGCTCAAACCGGCAATTGGGGAAAATATTCTCAGAGAGGCAATGCCGGTATGAAGCCGGAGCAGCTCTATATGGATTATCTTCGTGATATTCTCGATAATGCAAAAAAGGCATCAGATTTCATAAATGGAATGACGGAAAACGATTTTCTCCGGGATGAAAAGACTATTTTTGCAGTAATCAGAGCATTAGAAATTGTCGGGGAAGCGACAAAAAAGATACCTGATGGAGTTAGAGGCAAATACCCGGGCATCCCCTGGCGCGAAATGACCGGTATGCGCGATAAGCTAATTCACGATTACGTTGGGGTTAATTTGGCAGTAATCTGGAAAACAGTTACCGAAGATATGCCGAAGTTGATATCTTTGGTTAAGCAGGTCATTGAAGATCAACCTTCAGCGTAACAATCAATATATAGCTTTGCGATCGGGTCTGATTGCGGCGTGGATCTTTGGTGCGATATGCCTGCAGAGAACTTGTGGCTTTTGACCCCACGTTTCTCCTGCTGAACTTATACTTTGATGAACGTTACCTATTTGCCTATTTGCCGGCTCAGGGTTGGTTAATAATGGCTAAAACGTCCCGCGAATTTCAGGTTTTTGCCAAACCCGCCGGCTCCGTCTGTAACCTCCGGTGCCATTACTGTTATTATCTGAAGAAGGAAAACATCTACCGAAATGGTAAGCCGTTTCGTATGCCTGACGACATCCTTGAGCAGTACATTGTCCAGCATATCGATGCCTCTGACGCTCCGGTGATCGGTTTTTCCTGGCACGGAGGAGAACCGACCGTTCTGGGGTTGGACTATTTTCGGAAGATTGTGGCGCTGCAGCACATCCATCAGCCCGTTGACAGGCAAATCAGGAACGGAATTCAGACCAATGGCACCCTCCTTGATGAGGAGTGGTGCCGTTTTTTGGCAGCAGAAGGTTTTGGAGTGGGACTCAGTCTCGACGGTCCGAAAGAATTACACGACTTGTATCGCGTCAGCAGGAACCAAGAGCCCACGCACGATCAGGTGATGCGCGGATATGCGCTTCTGCAAAAGCACCGAATCCCCTTCGATATACTCTGCGTGGTCCATGACCGGAATGTCCGGCACCCCGCAGAAGTTTATCGATTCTTCAAGCAGATAGGGGCCCGCTATTTGGGGTTCCTGCCTCTGGTGGAGTTTCAGCCTGACGGGCTCGGCGTTAGCGACCGCACGGTACCTGCTGAAGCCTTTGGTGACTTTCTCTGTACGATTTTTGACGAATGGCTGAGTCAGGACATTGGCCGCGTCAAAGTGCAGATATTTGAGGAGGCAATCGGAACCGCCTTCGGACAGGATCATGCGCTCTGTATTTTTCGGAAAACCTGCGGAGATATTCCCGTCATCGAACATAACGGTGACGTCTTTGCCTGTGATCACTTTGTGGACATGGAACATCGCCTGGGGAATATCCGGGAGACCTCACTGGTTGAGCTGCTTGAGGGTCCATCGCAAAGGGCCTTCGGACAGGCCAAGCTGGATGGGTTGCCCTTCGTTTGCAAGGACTGTGAAGTCCTGGCAATGTGTAATGGCGGGTGTCCCAAGGACCGGTTTCTCCGGACACCGGACGGTGAAGAAGGTCTGAACTATCTCTGCGCGGGTTACAAACGTTTCTTTGCCTATTGCCGCCCTTTCATTGCAGAGCTGTCAGCCCTGTGGCAGCAGCATCCTGAAGAGCATAAGTTGCCGGCCCCGGATGAGGTGACAGGAATCCCGGCCAAAACGGGCCGCAACGATCCGTGCCCCTGCGGCAGTGGCAGGAAGTACAAGAAGTGCTGCCTGGGCCTGCCGGACGCTAAGTTTTGAGCTTCTCCTTAAGGAAGGCTATCGTATGCTTCCATGCAAGTTCCGCCGCATCCTTGTTGTACCGGGCAGAATTTGTGTCGTTGTTAAAGGCATGCTGAGCACCCTCGTACATATACTGTTTATAATCAACGGAGGATTTCTTTAGTGCCGCTTCGTACTCCGGGATGCCCTTATTAATCCCTTCATCAAGACCCGCGTAGTGGATAAGCAGGGATGCTTTGATTCTGGGGACATCTTCGGAAGCAGGCTGCCTGCCGTAATACGGAACTGCTGCCGACACATCGGGGGAGTTAACGGCAAGCTGGTTCGCCATTGCTCCACCCCAGCAGAACCCCACGACTCCAACCTTTCCCGTGGATATGGTATGAGTCTTTAAATATTGGACAGCAGCAACATAATTCCTGATCGTCGATTGCTGGTCCAGTTGTCCAATGAGGGCTACGGCCTTCTTCTCGTCTTCCGGGGTCCCCCCTGCCGGTGACAGAGCGTCAGGAGCAAGCGCCAGAAAACCCTCCAGGGCCATGCGTCTCGTGACGTCGGCGATGTGCGCATTCAGACCTCTGTTCTCGTGGATAACGATCACCCCTGGTACTTTTGCGCTTCCCTTCGGTCTTGCCAGCTTGGCACGAACATCCCCTGTTGCGCCCGGATATTTAATATCCTCGGTATAAAGGCGCGGATCATCCTTCGGAACCAAATCTGCTCTGGCAGAGTTGCCCTCTAACAGGGCGAGGAGAGAGTTCGCAGCCATGATACCACCGGCAAAAATGGACAATCTTTTGACGAATTCCCGGCGGTCAAGTAATCCGTGCTTATATTGATCGTACAGTTCGACAACTTTCTTATCCATGATCGTCCTCCTTTTTTTATTGATAAGAACTTGCTTTTGCTTCTTTTAGGATACGGAAGGGCGTTTTGTATGTCAAGGAAATGTATTCCAGTCCGGCTAATACCACGGCATATTACACGGAATAACCGCATGTGATTGGATTATGGGTAAAAACCAGATCTGTTAAAATGATATACAAAAAACTTCAAAAGCGAAGGATGTCACGCAACGATGAAACATATCTTTTGCAATGGCTTTTCCGGGGTTGAAATGGTAAAGTCATAGCGGACACAATAAAAAGGAGGATATTTATGGGAAAGAAGGTTCTGGTAATGCTGGGGAGTCCGAGAAGAAAGGGAAATAGCGCAATTCTTGCAGATCAGATAGCAAAAGGGGCAAAATCGGCCAAAGCAAAAGTCGAAACCATCTATCTGCATGGCAGGACCATTGCTCCATGCAAAGCCTGTTTAGCCTGTCAAAAGAAGAACAGCAGGGGGTGTTCCATAAAGGATGATATGCAGGAAATCTATTTGAAACTCATCGGGGCAGATGCCTGGGTTATTGCCAGCCCTGTTTACTGGTTTACGATGTCCGCACAGACCAAGATCTTCATGGATCGATGTTTTGCGCTTCCCGCTTATCACAAAGATCCCTTCAAGGGGTAAACGGATTGCCATAGCCATGGCGTATGGCGACGATGATCCTTTCACGTCCGGTTGCGTCAATGCTTTGAGGACTTTTCAGGACGCCTATGGATATACGCAATCCATGATTGCGGGGATGGTCTATGGGAGCGCCATGGATGCCGGTCAGATCCGATCTAATGAAAAAGTGATGCAAGAGGCTTTCGATCTGGGGAAAAAACTGGTAGCGGAATGAACCTTGCCGGTTCGGCAAGTTCGGGAGACCTCTCAAAATCCATCACCGGAACACCCCGGTTTTTCAGCCGTTTTTGGGACTGCCCGAAGCAATCGCTCTCTTTCCGTAATATTCAAGATACCAGGTTATAAACCGCTTAATCCCTGTGTCAAGGGGAGTCTGAGGCTTGAACCCGACATCTCTCATAAGGTCATCAATGTCTGCGTAAGTTGAAACAACATCCCCGGGCTGAAGATCAAGAAATTCCTTTATTGCCTTTTTCCCGAGATTATCCTCAATCGCCTCTATAAACTTTATCAGTTCAACAGGGTTATTGTTTCCTATATTATAGATCCTGTATTTCGTATATGATGTGCCGGGATCAGGGCTGTTTCCGCTCCATTCGGGATTGGGCTCCGGAACTCGTTTCATGATCCTTGCAACACCTTCTATTATATCATCTATATAGGTAAAATCCCGGACCATTTTCCCGTGATTAAATACCTTTATGGGCTTTCCCTCCAGAATAGCGCTTGTAAAAAGAAAAAGCGCCATGTCGGGGCGGCCCCACGGCCCGTAAACAGTGAAAAACCTCAGTCCCGTGCACGGCAGCCCAAACAAGTGGCTGTAAGAATGAGCCATAAGTTCATTTGCCTTTTTTGTGGCCGCATACAGCGAAACAGGATGATCAACATTATCATGAACAGAAAACGGCATTTTTGTGTTTGCGCCATAAACTGAACTGGAAGAAGCAAAAACAAGATGCTTGATCCTGCTGTGTCTGCAGCATTCAAGGATATTCGTGAATCCTACTATATTGGAATCAATATATGCCATTGGATTCTTTAATGAATATCTGACTCCGGCTTGTGCCGCAAGATTTACCACCACATCAAATTCGTTTTTCGAAAAAACATTTTCAAGAGCTTCCTTTCCGGAAAGATCCAGCTTGCAAAATGTAAAATTCCCATGCGAAGTAAGCTGAGCAAGCCTCGATTCTTTTAAATCAACGTCATAGTATGGATTCATGTTGTCTATACCGGTTACCTGAAGACCTTCCTTTAATAATCTCAAAGAAAGATGATAACCGATAAACCCCGCTGCACCCGTAACAAGCACTCTTTCCGCATTGATATCCATTTGCAAAACTCCGTTTAAAAAACTGGTTCCTGGTTTGTGGTTTCTGGTCTCTGGTTCTTGTCTTCTGTCTTCCGGCTACTGACTCCTGTCTCCTGATCTTTTCGGTTCAACTTGCCACATTGAGCCAGAATGAAAATGTCACGGCCGAAATGAGGGTGCTTGAAGAAATTGCCGCGACCGCAAAATCGGCATTTCCGTTCATCTCTCTTGCCATTATGTATGCGACAGTTGCTGTCGGCGATGCAAGAAGTATCAGACCGGGCAGATACTCGTTCGGAGAAATACCATAAAAGCCATATGAAACGAATCCTATGCACGGAAGAAGCATGAGTTTGAAAAGGCCGGTTGAAAGAACGGATGATACGGACAGACGCATGACTTCAAAAGAGAGAGAAGCGCCTATGACAAGCAATGCCATTGGAAGAGAAAGACTGCCTAAAATATCAAGTATCCTCCCGATGACATCAGGAACCGGCATTTCCGCAGCCGAAAAGAATATCCCGGCCATTGATGCCAGTATCACGGGATTTCCGAATATCTTTTGCACAAAAAACAGTTTGTTGTCTCTGAAAGGAACATCCTTGCCGTATATAACGAGGGCAACCACTGCAAGTAAGTTTTGGAGGATCATCATAAAGCCGCCTATTATTCCCGCCCTTACAACCCCATCCTGCCCCAGATGATAATATGCAACGGCAAACCCTATGTAACCAAGGTTCCCGTGAATAGACGCCTGAATGAAGGTTCCCAGGTTGCCTCTTCCAATATTTGCAGCCCTCCCTGCTATCCATGAAAGCGCAAAAACGACCAGAACTGAAGAAAGAGTAATAAGCAGCACGGTTAAATTAAACTGAGCTTTGAAAGATGCTTTCGATACCGACCTGAAAATCAATGCGGGAATGGCGATATAAAAGACCAGCCTGTTTGCTGGAGCGAGAAATTCAGGAGGTATAAATCCTTTGCGACGGATCAGCCATCCTATAATTACAATAGAAAATATCGGAATTATTGTCGAAGCTATCTGCATATTAAATCCTTACAGGCGGAACCACTTGACTTTTAAATATATTTTTATTATTTTTCCTTAAAGACCGATCGGATTTTTTTATATCCCATTTTACAGGCAAATAAAACCAAAATATGGAAGAAAAAACATACATAACAATTAAGCTCTTTGCCTCTCTTACAAAATTTGCGCCCGATTCTGCCGATAAATATCCCATATCCTCCGGCACAAGGATTCGCGATATTATTAACAGACTTGGAATTCCGGAAGACAAAGCAAAGCTGATTTTTATCAACGGCATTAAAGGAGAATTAGACTCAACTCTTAACGGCGGGGAAAGGGTAGGAATTTTCCCTCCGGTCGGGGGCGGATGACTTTGGATATTGAACTGCAATATAAAATAAGAGCGCTTTCAAACAAGAAAGAACTTCCGGATAAAACACCCTACAAAAGTATTTCTGTCAATAATATTGCCAATATATCCCGAAAGTTAGGTATAAGCTGCAGAGAAGCGGAGATAGCTTCTCTTGAAGCAGAAATCATACCCGAGCGTTATGTCCGCAACATGAAGTCATTCTCTTTGTCCGACCAGGCGACACTTTTAAGATCAAAAGCAAGCATCGTCGGCCTTGGAGGACTCGGGGGAGCCGTTACCGAAATACTTGCCCGTCTCGGAATCGGAACATTAAATCTGATCGATGGAGACATATTCGAAGAAAGCAACCTGAACCGTCAGTATCTCTGCAGGGAGAGTCTTATCTCTACCCCAAAGGCCGATGCCGCCGCAAAAAGAGTAAAAGAGATAAGATCCTCCGCAACGGTGTTCCATCACCGTAAATACCTGAATGAAGATAACGCATCGGGCATTATCGAAGATTCAGACGTAGTTATCGACTGCCTCGATTCACTTTCAGGCCGTTTTATTCTGGAGAAGGCTTCGAAAAAAGCGGGGTGCCGGCTCGTCTCTGCGGCAGTCGCCGGAAACTACGGTCATATCACGACGATATTTCCCGAAGACCCGGGTTTGAGGCTGATTCATGGCAAGACTGAAAATGGCCCGGACAAGGGGGCCGAAACATCTCTCGGCGCGCTGTCTCACACTGTTTCACTGATAGCTGCGCTTGAGTGTTCGGAAGCAATAAAAATCCTTCTTAAAAAAGGCTCCCTTTTAAGAAACAAGCTGCTTGTGGTTGATCTTACCGACAATTCCTTTGAAACAATGCAGCTTCTGTGAGAGCTTTGCATAACGCCCTCTTTTGCCCGATTTCATCGTCAGGCTCAAATTTTAATTCTCGAAATACTAAATGTATTCCTGTGGTTAAAATTCTCGCCTTCCTTGAACTTGAGCAAAATTGAACGTTCTTCAAATCTCTCCCTGTAACAAGACTAATTCATGAATCTGAACGGCTCCAAGCGGTGGGAGAGGGGAAGCCCTTTTGACGGCAAAGTAAAAAGCTCATTATGCAAGGCGCGCGAATCTTGAGGAATAAAGCGTACATATAAGTACACTGCAATGACGAAAGATGAAGCGTCCGCCGCGGCGGACAGAATGACTTTTTACGAAGCCGTCGAGATATATCTTAACATCTGCTCCGTAACCAGTGCTATAACCTCTTTCGGGATAAAACCGGTCGGAGCATTTTTTGTAAGCATGTCGGTTATCTCTTTTGTGCTCGTTTTAACGTCTCCGGTCCGGGCAATTGATTCTTCCAGAATCAACCTTGTCTCTTTTGCCGAAACCTTAGATTTTTGCATATAGGCACGGCCATCCTCGCCGGTTCTTGCTCCATAATGCTCGGAAAGATGTATCTCTGTTTCAAACCGTGCCATTTTGTTAAGGCTTTCGACATACTTGTCAAAATTCGAGTTTGCAGCCGTAAAAACCTGATCCCCGAACGGAACTCCCCCGGCATCGGAGGCAAATAATGCTTTCTCTTCCCTGACATAAACCGCAATAGAGCAGGAAGAATGGCCGGGCACTTCTATTATCTCCATCGAAAGATTATCGCAGGGAAGGATATCCCCGTCTTTTACAACCTCATCAACGTCAACACCCGTAAACGACAGATCAAGGTCTTTTGCCTTATCTTCAATTCCGTGCTTCATCAAAAGAACCTGGTTCAGAAATTCGATATTATCGATTACCTTTTTGGTCGCAAGAAGATCCTTGGCTCTGGCCGAAGCCGTCACCTTCACATTAGGCCAGCGCTTTTTAAAGAAAGGAACTATCCCGCAATGGTCGAAATGGGAGTGGAAAATTATTATTCTTTTTATCCTGCTCTCATCAATTTCGTATTCTACAAGCTGACTGATCAGATCGGGTACAATATAGGCCATTCCACCGCCCAGTATCGCATATTCATCCCTTCCCTTAAGAAGATAAACGCACGATTCCCTCCTCCCGAGAAGCAATATCCTTTCACTAATATATCCGGGCTCTTCAATAATCACGTATCGGTTCCATCCTTTGAATTCCTTATTGAGACCTTTGCATAACACTCTTTTAATTTCACTACTTCAGCTTGAGTAAACGCACTTCGGTTGCCGAAGCATCTTTCATTAAATATTCTATCTTTGATATATCTGTATCCCCGTAATGGCAAGGATAAATGTGTGAAGATTATATCCTATGAATGACCGGGTTTCACGGTGGCTTTTTCCCAGTCTTCAACCTTCTCTTCTTTTTCAACCTCTTCCCACCCGGTGATCATTGCCCGGATGTGCGCAAAAATCGTATGCCCGGTGGTGGTCATATAGATATGAATGATAAGAAACTGAAATATGGCAAAGGCTCCCGCCATATGAATCACAGCCATCACCTCAAGGGGAATGATTGAAAGACCCCATCCGGACCAGGAATTATAACTCCAGTAGAGAAATCCGGTAAGCATTTGCACGGGAAGCAGCAATGCCGCGAGGCTCAGATAGGTAAGGCGCTGCAATGGATTGTGTTTGGCATCTTTGCGTTTAGGAACCGGGTGAGATTCTCCTTTAAAAATGCCGTAGCTGTAATAGCGGATCACTTCAAACATCTTTTTTGTGGTCGGTATATACTGCCGCCATTCGCCTGTTGTAAAGAGCCAGAAGACAAAGAAAGCGAAACCGATCAGCCAGGTCAGGCCTGTGAAACTGTGTATTTCAATTGCAGTCCTGAAGCCGAGAATCTTCCATGCTCCATATACCTCTAATCCGGTGGCCAAAAGCAGAATGATAAGGATGGCCTGAAACCAGTGCCAAAATCTTTCATATCTGGAATACAGATAGATAAGGTTCATGTTTGTGCCGGACATTATTTATTCTCCTTTCTCCCGTTTCTTGCAGCAAAAACACGGCCAAGACCATGGATTGTCACGCCGATCAGAGACCCAAGGATAGCCGCCCATCCGAGTGTGTTGATCCACCTGTTCCGGTCGCGTCCCGGCATGTAAAAACCGGCAAGATTGGCCAGCCTTCCGTCTTTTCTTGTATGGCATTCGCTGCACCGAACCGCGTTCTCTCTGGGAGCCACCATATGTGTCGTTGGGAAAACATAGCTCGTTTTCACAAAGTCGAACTCTCCTGAAAATGGAAGATCTAATGCCTGCTGTCCCTTGCTCAGTGCCGACGGCCAGTCAAGCGTTTTCCAGTAACCGTCGTTGCCTGAAAGAATCGGCGCAAGAAGCGTTTTGTTCACCTTGTCGTATGGCTGGCTGCCGTGATGGACCTTGAACGGGAAAATCCGGCTGTTTTTGTCGTCCCTGCTGCCCACAGGGCGGCTGACAGCAACTGTCTTTGACGGGTCTATGGTGTCCTTCGTGGTCACATCATCTATGGAACCGTTGAACCAGAAATATTCCGGTTTTATGTTTTTCTCCCATTTCATTTCACCCTTGATGCTCAGGTAGTCCTCTTTTCCATAAGCTCCGACGGTTTTGTAGGGTTTCCCGTCTTTAAGTTTGCCGGCCTTTGACCAGTCCCAGGACATCTTGGTGGGATTGACACGCGCAAATGAAGGAATGTGACAACTCTGGCAGGCCACTTTATCCGTATGGTCGTTCGGCTTTGATCCGGCTTTGTGCGGGGTCGCGGTGTGACAAGATTCACAGGTGATTTTAGCTATCAGATCGTCCTCAACAAGGCTCTTCCGGTGAGTAGCTGCAGGAGCCGTATAAATCCGTCCGGCGATACTGTGGAGCCTTGTGGTATGACACCGGGTACAGCGGAAGTCCTGCCCGTCTGTTCCCATGTGGACATCCAATGCCTTGTTCGGCTTTGCCAGGGAAGAGTCGAGATCTCCATGTTTGACACCGTCTCCGCCTCCGCCATAAAAATGACAGGAACCGCAGTTTTTTCGCCCCGGAAGCCCTACACTCTGGGCAGCAGCCTGGATATTGGCCCGGATCTCCTTTGCAATCTCCACCTCTTCAGGATCCTTTGAAGCCGAAAGGTCATTGAGATCCTGAAAGGATTCTTCCCAGTTAATATCCTTCTGCCCGTGACAGACAAGACAGTTTATGGAATCCATCGATTTATTCCATCCGGGATGGCATGAGAGACACCCTTTATCCTGCATCTTGTTGGATGAGATACAGAAATTATTCACGGAATAACCGGCCTTACCCCTTATATTGTCATCCGCTTTCCATGTCCAGTGGATTGTCTGATGAAACTGGGATTCCGCCTCCGTATGGCAGGACTGGCAGGCTTTGGTTATTTCGGGACCGGATTTGAAAGGTTTATTCAGGGCCGGCAGACGAGAATGATCAACCGTGATTCCGGGTCTCTTTGTTTTCGTCGCCTGCCGTGCCATCTCGCGGCCGGGCGCCGGAGATGATTCATCGGCAGCAGCGGCTGCTGTGCCGTAAAAAAGAAAAATGCCTGCCCCGGCAAGTATCAGCCACCGCTTAAATTGTTGCCTCATCAACATTTTCATATCAGGCTCCATCATTAATTAGTGTCCATCCGGAAACATATTTAGGACACTATTGCGTTTCCAATTCGGAAATAGGCAATTTTGGGCAAGCTCAAGGAAATCAAGGGATTGCGCGGAGGCATACGCAATGTATGCCGCACAAGAAATCCCGCA
>JAGVOC010000474.1 GCA_020052975.1 Desulfobacterales bacterium
GATCCGGGATTATTTTACTCCGGATGTGAATGAAATCCTCATAGATGACCCGGCCGTTCACCGTGAAGCCAAAGATTTTATAAAAATAATATCGCCGAAACATTCAATGATTGTAAAGTTATATAAAGAAGATAAACCGATATTCACAAAATTTCAGCTCGAAAGCCAGATTGATTCCATTTTTGAGAGCAGGGTCAAACTCAAATCGGGAGGCTCCATAGTTATCGAGCAGGCGGAAGCCCTTGTTGCCATAGATGTCAATTCAGGCAAGGCAACCCAGGCAAAATCGGTTGAACAGACGGCTCTTGTTTCAAACCTTGAAGCTGCTGAAGAAATTGCGCGCCAGCTCCGTTTGAGGGACTTAGGCGGCTTGATAGTTGTCGACTTTATAGATATGAGAGATTCAAAACACAATCTTGAAGTCGAAAAAAACCTGAAAACTTTTGTTAAAGACGACAAGGCCAGAATCAAGTTCGGCAAGATTTCAAGGTTCGGAATAATGGAGATGTCAAGGCAAAGGATAAGACCGTCAATCGAATTCGGAAGCTTTGAACCATGCAAACATTGCCATGGAAAAGGAGTGACACCATCTCCTGAAACCCAGGGGCTCAGTTTTTTGCGCAAACTTAATCTTGAAACATTAAAGGATGAAATTGCCGGCGTAAAAGGAACCGTTCCGGCAAATGTCGCAGATTATCTGTTAAATAAAAAGCGCAAAGAAATACTTGATCTCGAGACGAGGCGCAATTTAAGCATACGCATCGAGGGGAGCAATACCATGTTTCCGGGCGAATCTGAAATCATCAGTGAAAAGACGTGATGTTGACACCCTCTTTTGATTACTGTAACAAAGGCACAAAATAAAAAACCGAAGATCGGATATCGGACATCGAATATCGAAAGGCGTTAAACATGAAATACAAGGATTCGAGGATTCAAGGGGTCGAGGGTTCAAGTGAAACGTAAAAGCTTGCTGGAACCTCAGAAAAAGCACTTGAACCCCTGAACCCTCGAATCCTGGACCCCTTTCTCCCAACTAATTGGGAGAAGAACCAATAATTACGGGCAGAGTATGATAAAAAGATACACAAGAAAAGTCATGGGCGACATCTGGACCGATGAAAACAGGTATAAAACCTGGCTGAAGGTTGAAATACTCGCCTGCGAAGCTATGGCTGAAGCCGGAAGGATTCCGAAGGCTGCTGTTGCCGCCATTAAAAGCAAGGCGGGCTTTAAGGCCGGCAGAATTAACGAGATCGAGGAGGTTACAAAGCACGATATCATAGCCTTTCTTACGAATGTTGCGGAATATGTCGGTCCTGACTCAAGATACATGCATTTGGGACTCACGTCATCAGACATTCTCGACACGAGCATGGCATGCCTTCTTAAAGAGGCGGGCGGAATAATTCTTTCCGGCTGTGATAATCTCATGAATGCCATCAGGGAAAAGGCGTTTAAATACAAAGACACCCTGATGATAGGGCGTTCCCATGGAATTCATGCAGAGCCCATCACTTTCGGCCTCAAATTATCCGTATGGTATGATGAAATGAGACGAAATAAAAAACGGTTTGAAAGTGCTGTTGAAACCATAAGTTATGGGAAAATATCAGGCTCTGTCGGCACCTTTGCGAACATATCTCCAGAGGTCGAGGAATATGTGTGCAGAGGTCTTGGTTTAAAACCGGCTCCGGCCTCGACCCAGATTATCCAGAGAGACAGGTATGCGGAATATTTTACGAGCCTTGCCATAATGGCATCCTCCATTGAAAAAATGGCTCTTGAAATCAGGCACCTTCAAAGAACAGAAGTCCTTGAGGCCGAAGAATATTTTTCAAAAGGGCAGAAAGGTTCTTCATCGATGCCCCACAAGAGAAACCCGGTAGGCTCTGAAAACATGTGCGGCCTGGCAAGAGTGATAAGGTCAAATGCAATGGCAGCCCTTGAAAACATACCTCTGTGGCATGAGAGAGACATAAGCCACTCGTCTGTTGAAAGAATAATAGCGCCGGACAGCACCATACTGATGGATTATATGCTGAACAGGTTTGCCGGCATAATCAAAAATCTTGTCGTATACCCTGAAAGAATGGCTGAAAATCTCAACAAGCTGAAGGGGCTCATCTTTTCGCAGCAGATTCTCCTTGCTCTTGCCGAATCGGGTGTATCCCGTGAAGATGCATATGAGATGGTACAGGCGCACGCCATGAAAGTATGGGATGAAAAAAAAGATTTTAAAGCCCTTATTACCGAAGACAAAAAGATATGCAGTCTGCTCGGAAAGGAAAAAATTAAAGAAATATTTGACGTAACATATCATTTAAAGTATATCAGCGCCATTTTTGACAGGGTTTTCAGCAGCAAGAGTTAATTTTTTTTTATCATATTAATATTAAGGAGGCTTTATTTTGACAAGTATAGCATATGCAATGGGCCAGGGAGGATTAACCGGACAAGGTTCAGGCGGTTTTACAGCGTTTATTCCACTGATACTCATGTTTGTAATCTTTTACTTTCTGCTCATACGGCCCCAGCAGAAAAAAGCCAAGGAACACCGCGAAATGATCGGCAACCTCAAAAAGGGGGACAGGATAATTACAAGCGGCGGCATTTACGGCACTATAACCGGGGTGGAAGATAATACCATAACGGTTGAGATTGCCGAAAAAGTGCGCGTCAAGGTAAGCCGAGGGAATGTCTCAGGCCTTGCTCAGGCATCACAACCGGTCCAACCCGCAAAAGGCAAGGATGCTGAAAAAGATAAAACAGGCTGATAATTTTGTACTTAAATAAGTTATAAACCGGCTGTCTGAAGTCTTAAATGAAAGGAACAGATCATTGAAGATTTTTTCATGGAAACTGATTTTGTCTGTTGCGGTGATAATTGCCGCGATAATTTACGTTCTTCCTACAATAAAGCCAGGCATATGGCCTCATAAGAAAATAAACCTGGGTCTTGATTTACAGGGAGGCATGCATCTTGTTCTTGAAGTCGAAAACGAAAAAGCGATAGAAAGCACAATTGAGCGAATATCCAATGATCTTAGGGGAATGCTGAGGAGTGTGCATTTAAGTTTCGGTAGTATTGAACGCACCGATGGCACAAAAATATCTGTTGTGCTTCAGGGGCAGGAAAATATAGACGGTTTTGACAAGCTTCTTGACAAGGAATTCAGGGAACTGCGCATTCTCTCGCGTTCAAAAGATAACGACACTCTTAAAGTAGTTATGGATCTTCCTGAAAAAGAAACTAACAATATCAAGAAGATGGCAACAGCACAGGCACTTGAAACCATTAGAAACCGGATTGATCAATTCGGAGTAAGTGAACCTGATATCCGCATGCAGGGTGAAAACCGGATTCTTATTCAGCTTCCCGGAGTCACGGATACCCAAAGGGCCAAAGAGCTCATCGGCAAAACCGCCCTGCTTGAATTCAAGCTTCTTGATGAATCCCATGATGCTGAAACAGCTGTTACTGAAGGCGCTCCTCCCGGAACCGAAATATTATATGAAACCAGGGAAAATCGTGAAACAAAGCGGGTTATAAAAAAGCCTTATCTGGTTAAAAAAGTGGCTCTTTTAACCGGAGCTTATCTCACCAACGCTTCAGTCCAGATTGATTCACAATATAACGAACCCTATGTTTCCATAGATCTTGATAAAAAAGGCGCAACGATATTTGAAAGAATAACGGAAGAAAACGTAAAAAAACGCCTTGCAATCGTTCTGGATAACAAGGTCTATTCGGCTCCTGTTATACAGGAAAAAATTTCCGGCGGTCATGCCCGCATTACCGGAAGTTTTACAACCGAAGAGGCACGCGATCTCGCCATAGTGCTTCGCGCAGGAGCTCTTCCCGCTCCTGTTAAAATTCTTGAAGAAAGAACTGTCGGACCTTCGCTCGGCACTGATTCTATCAACAAGGGGCTCCTTTCCATGTGGATCGGCGGTTTGCTTGTTATGATTTTTATGGCTGTTTATTACAAATGGTCGGGTGTTGTTGCAGATATTGCCCTCATTTTTAATATAGTTATTCTTGCAGGTGCCCTTGCAGCATTTCAGGCAACCTTAACACTTCCGGGTATCGCCGGAATAATTCTCACTATCGGCATGGCCGTTGATTCGAATGTTCTGATATATGAAAGAATAAGGGAAGAATCAGCTATAGGTAAAACGCCCAGAGCGGCGCTCGATGCCGGTTTTGAAAGGGCAACATTGACCATTCTGGACTCGAACATTACAACACTTATCGCAGGCCTTGTCCTTTTCCAGTTCGGGACCGGGCCTGTCAAGGGGTTTGCCGTAACACTCAGCATCGGTATTTTATCAAGTGTTTTTACCTCACTGATAATGTCACGCATCATATTCGATTATTTTCTATTGAACAGAAAGATTAAAAAATTAAGCGTATAATAATGAAAGAGCTGAAAGTTTCCGGCATTTATAAAATTACAATTATTTTTGAGGCATTTTTGAGGCAGCAGATAAATGGAAATAATAAAAAAAGACATTAATATCGACTTTATAGGCAAAAGGTACATCGCCTATACTGTATCATCATTGATGATAATTATCAGCATTCTTTCTCTTGTTTTTCACGGAGGGCCGAAGTACGGGATTGACTTTGCGGGCGGAACGCTTATCCAGATCAAATTCAGCTCTCCTGTTGAAATCGACAGAATCAAATCAGGACTTTCTGCCTCAAATCTTTCCAATTCATCAGTCCAGATGTTCGGTGATAAAAAAGAGAATGAATTTCTGGTAAGAACCAATACGCCGGTTCTGGCAAACAAGGAATTCTCCCAATCACTTGTTGAAGCTTTAAAAACAGCCACTGGAAATGTGGCCGAAATACGCCGCATTGAAATGGTGGGTCCGCAGGTCGGAAAAGATCTTCAGGATAAAGCTCTTTTTGCAATATTTTATTCCCTTCTATTCATCGCAGTTTATATCTCAGGCCGTTTCGAGTTTAAATGGATTCTCAGCATCATAATCGGAGCCGGCCTTTTTGGTGCGGTATATTTCTTTTCACTTTTTAATTTAAACATGGGAATACTTATTGCTGCTGCTCTTGTGGTTACTTTTGTGGTATTCTGGCTACTTGATCTGAAATATGCCATGGCTGCAATAGTTGCTCTTGTTCATGATGTCACTATCACAGTCGGACTGTTTTCAATATTCGACAAAGAGTTCAATCTCCCGATTATAGCCGCTATCCTGACTATTATCGGGTATTCACTAAATGATACGATAGTTGTCTTTGACCGTATTCGTGAAAATCTTAAAAAATACACCAAAAGGACTTTCATTGATATCATAAACAGAAGCGTGAATGAAACTTTAAGCAGAACTATTCTTACATCAGGAACAGTTTTTCTAGTTGTCATAACTCTTTTTATCCTTGGTGGAGAAATTATTCATGATTTCGCATTTGCCATGCTCGTCGGGGTAATTTCCGGAACTTATTCTACCGTATACGTTGCAAACCCAATTCTTATTGCATGGCAGGGAAAAAATAAAATAAAAAGATAAATATATAAACAACGGTTCAGGAGTTTTTTCTTTCCCAGATCCCTTTTATGGAAAATATTCTACCATGGTTCGCCTTAAAAAGTGTTCCCGGTGTAGGGAATCTTCTTTTCAAGAGGATGATCGAACGCTTCAAATCACCGGAGGCTGTATTCGGAGCGTCCTGCAATGAGCTTGCGCAGATAGAGGGCGTTTCGGAGAGGCTCGCAACTGCCATTATAACGCACAGAGCACCAGATCATGTAAAAAAAGAGATAGATCTCATATTTGAAAAAGGCTTCAGGATTGTAACCATGGCGGACCCGGATTATCCTCCCCTCCTCCTGGAAATACCCGACCCGCCTCCCTTTTTATATGTTTCCGGAATTCTCGACAGATCGTCAAACAACATAGCCGTTGTCGGATCACGGAATGCAACGGATTACGGCGTTTCAATGACAAAAACATTATGCGCTGATCTCGCTTTTTATAACATAACGGTTGTAAGCGGAATGGCAAGAGGAATAGACACAGCCGCTCACGAAGGAGCTTTGGACGGAAAAGGAAAAACAATAGCGGTTCTTGGAAGCGGTCTTGAAAGGATTTATCCGGCTCAGAATAGGAAGCTCTTTAAAATGATATCGGAAAACGGTGCTGTGATATCCGAACTTTCTCTCATGGCCGAACCCGACGCATTTAATTTTCCTGCAAGAAACAGGATAATAAGCGGTATTTCACTCGGAACTGTAGTAGTGGAAGCTACAAAACAGAGCGGATCACTCATTACCGCCCGGCTTGCTGCGGAACAGAACAGGGAGGTTTTTGCCGTGCCCGGGAGTATCCGGTCGTTCAAAAGCACCGGCACTCATACATTGATAAAACAGGGCGCAAAACTGGTTGAAAACGCAAAGGATATAGTTGACGAACTTTTATATTCTATCAGGCCAAAAGAGGATTTAACCGAACCGGTAGAAAAATGCAGGCATGAAAACCTTTTCTTATCGGAAGAGGAATCACTGGTTCTAAAAGCCCTTGGCCCCTATCCTGTTCACATAGATGAACTTATAAGAAAGATTAAAATGGAGCCCGGCAAGATCATGGGTATACTTTTAAAGCTTGAACTGCAGGATACAGTAAAACAATCACCCGGAAAATTATTTTATTTAGCTTAAAGAATAAATAGTGAGGAAAACTTCGTGAGTAAACCGCTTGTTGTTGTTGAATCACCCACAAAAGTGAGAACAATTAAAAAATATCTTGGAAATGGTTACAACGTAGTATCAACGGTAGGACATATAAAGGACCTGCCTTCGAAAAAAATCGGAATAAATATTGAAGAGGGTTTTCAACCCGAATATGTCTGTATTCCGGGAAAACAGAAAGTAATATCCAACCTTAAAAAAGAAGCCGGCGACTCCACCGATATATATCTTGCACCCGACCCGGACAGGGAGGGCGAGGCAATCGCCTGGCACACTTCAGAGGTATTAAAAAAGAAAGGCAGAAAATTCCATCGCGTGCTTTTTCATGAACTAACAAAAAAGGCCATTCTTGCCGCAATTGCCTCCTCTGAAAGTCTGAACGGTAACAAATATGAAGCCCAGCAGACACGGCGTATATTAGACAGGCTGGTCGGTTATCAGGTTTCACCCCTTCTCTGGAAAAAAGTAAAAAGGGGATTAAGCGCCGGGCGTGTCCAATCGGTCGCTCTCCGCATAATATGTGAAAGGGAGCGTGCCATACAGGCTTTTATATCCGAAGAATACTGGTCAATTACGGCTCATCTTGAAACAGATGCGGCATCGGTTTTCCCGGCAAAACTCGTTAAGAAAAACGGCAAAAAGATCGATATTCCGAATGGAGATATTTCTTCGAATATAATCAGTGAGTTGTCAGGAACCCCGTTTATTGTCGAGAAGGTTCAAAAGAAATCCACCGTAAGAAACCCTCTCCCTCCCTTCATAACAAGCAAGCTGCAGCAGGAGGCGATTACAAAACTTAAGTTTTCCGCCAAAAAAACCATGTCGGTTGCCCAGCAACTTTATGAGGGAATTGACCTTGGCCCTGGAGAACCGGTCGGACTTATAACCTACATGCGAACTGATTCAACCCGGATATCAGTGGAATCTGCTGAAGAAGCGTTACAGCTCATAAGAGATTCATTCGGTGAAGAATATTCGCTTAAAGAACCGCGGTTTTTCCGTAATTCAAAAAGAGTGCAGGACGCACACGAAGCCATACGACCTTCTTCTGTTTACAATACCCCTGAAAAGGTTGCTCGTTACCTCTCAAAAGACCAGATGGAACTTTACACTCTCATATGGAAGCGGTTTGTTGCATCACAGATGACACAGGCCATTATAGATAAAGTAATGGTATCAATATCAGCCACCCCATACACCTTTAACGCAAACGGATCGACCGTCAGATTTCCCGGGTTCATGTCCCTTTACATATCCGCCGATGAAGAGACTGATGACGAAAAGAAAAAAATGCTGCCTGACATTTATGAAGGCATGCTTTTGAAACTTAACAAACTCGACCCGAAACAGCATTTTACCCTTCCTCCCCCAAGATTTTCCGAAGCCTCCCTTGTCAAGGAGCTTGAAGAAAATGGAATCGGACGTCCAAGTACATATGCCACCATTCTTTCAACGATACGGGAAAAAGGCTACGTTGACTTTTTGAAAGGCTACTTTAAACCAAGCGAACTCGGATTCATCGTAAATGATCTCCTGACGGAAAGCTTTCCGACCATTTTCAATGTTGATTTCACAGCCAAAATGGAAGACGACCTTGACCGGATAGAAGGCATGGATGCAAAGTCGCTTGATGTTCTGAGCCGGTTTTACAAATCCTTTAAGAATGAGTTGGATAAAGCCTCTGTAGAGATGCTCAGTGTTAAGGGTGTAGGTTTTCCGACCGGTCTCAAATGCCCTGAATGCGGGAATGAACTGAAAATAAAGGTTGGGAAAAACGGTCATTTTCTTGCATGCAGCGGTTATCCGGAATGCTCATATTCCAGGGATTACCAGAGAGATGAAAAGGGCGCGATCCTGCCGGTCTCACCGCCCTCAAGTGAAGCTACAGACCGGGTTTGCGAGAAATGCCACAAACCAATGGTGCTGAGGCACGGAAAGTACGGAGATTTTTTTGCCTGCTCCGGATACCCCGAATGCAGGAATACCCAGTCATTAAATCCAAACGGACGGTCACAGACGACAGGAATCAAATGCCCCGAAAATAATTGCTCCGGTGAAATATTTGAAAAAAAATCCAAGAGGGGCAAAGTTTTCTTCGGGTGCAGCCGTTATCCTGAATGTACATTTGCAACATGGGACAAACCTGTAGCAAAAGAATGTCCGTCGTGCAGCGCAAAATTTCTTCTCGAAAAAACGACAAAGAGAGGCGGCTTCTCATGTTACTGTGCTGCGAAGGATTGCGGCTATAAGGAAAATAATTAAAAACTATTGAACGCGGAAAATCTGCATGAAATTCGGCGACTACGAGTGTGCTGCCATAGAACTCGGGAATTTTTTTCTTGACGGCGGAGCCATGTTTGGCGTTGTGCCCAAGATACTCTGGGAAAAGAAAATTCCTGCTGATGATAACAATCTCATCCCTATGAAAGCAAGATCCCTTCTGATACGGGGAAACGGGAGAAACATCCTTGTGGATGCCGGCCCCGGGAAAAAATTATCCGAAAAGATGAAAACACAATACAGGATTGACGACCATTCAACTGACGCAAATATATCCCTGTCTAAATATGGCCTGACATGCGACGACATAACTGATGTAATTATAACCCATCTCCACTTTGATCATGCGGGCGGGTCAACAATAATTGAAGACGGAAGAGCAGTCCCGGCATTTCCAAAGGCAAAATATTACATCCAAAAAACACAATTTGAAACGGCGATCAAACCGGGACCGGGGGAAACCTCAAGCTATACAAAAGAAGATTTTGTGCCACTTAAAGAATCGGGTGTTCTGGAAATGCTCGCCGGGTCATGTATGTTTTCAGACGGCATCGAAATTCTCGTCACAAACGGCCACACAAAAGGCCAGCAGCATCCTCTTATATTGGGAGAATCCGCTTCGCTCTTTTTTTGCGCCGATCTTATTCCGACATCCGCACACATTCCTCTCTCATGGCATATGGCGTATGACAATCATCCTTTAACCATCATGAAGGAGAAAGAAGAACTCCTTTCAAGAGCACTGAAAGAAAACTGGGTCCTTTTTTTTGAACACGACCCTTATATAACTGCAGCCACAATCAAGAATGGCAGAAGAAGCATAGAGCCGGATAAAACAATCGTGTTATAGTTTTGAAACTCCCCGCCGCAATACAAGCTGCAAGCATCGGGGATAAGGATATATAACCCCTTTTATTAACTTCGCAACTCCGCATATGTTGCTTCAATACAGAATTTTCACAATAATATCTTGACAATGATAACGAACACTGTTAGTTATATATAAAATTTTGGGGGATTTGTTAGATTTATAATGAACTATTTAGCCATTAACATTAACAACCTTATCAGCATTATTATCGTCCTCGTGGTCGGGATACTTCTCCCCCTGCGAGGAAAGAGGTTGGTAATGGATTAGCTTTTTAATATATTTAAAAATACAAAAACCGTTATCAGCCGAAAAAGCTGGTAACGGTTTTTTTTTGGAGAAATTCTTATGAAAAGTGATCTGGTCAAAAAAGGTATAGAAAGAGCTCCTCACAGGAGCCTCTTTAAAGCTATGGGATACACCGACAGGGAAATCGGAAGGCCTCTTATCGGCATAGCCAATTCAGCCAACAGCATCATCCCTGGACATGTTCATCTTGATAAGATTGTTAAAGCCGTTATGGCCGGAGTTTACATGGCCGGAGGAACACCGGTTGATTTCGGGGTAATCGGGGTTTGCGACGGCATTGCAATGAACCATGAAGGAATGAAGTACTCTCTTGCAAGCAGGGAATTGATAGCCGACTCGATTGAAGTCATGGCAACCGCTCACCAGTTTGACGCCTTAGTGCTTGTTCCTAATTGCGACAAAATTGTACCTGGTATGATGATGGCAGCAGCCCGCCTTAATATTCCGTCAATAGTAATAAGCGGAGGGCCTATGCTGGCGGGGCGCCATCCTGATAATCCATCCGATAAAATCGATCTCATCAGCGTTTTTGAATCGGTAGGAGCCGTACTTTCAGGCAAAATGAGTAAAGAGGAGCTCTCTTTAATAGAAGAAGCGGCCTGCCCCACATGCGGTTCATGTGCAGGAATGTTTACTGCAAATTCCATGAACTGTCTGACAGAAGCGATCGGTTTGGGTTTACCCGGAAACGGAACCATACCAGCCGTTATGTCAGCCCGTTTGCGGCTTGCCAAAGAGGCCGGCTTTCAGATTATGAACCTGCTTGAGAACAACATAACCCCCCGGAAAATATTGACCGGGAAAGCTTTCCGGAACGCTATTACTGTTGACATGGCTCTTGGCTGTTCGACAAATACCGTTTTACATCTTGCGGCACTTGCTGCAGAGGCAGAAGTTAAATTCGATCTTGAAATTATAAATGAAATAAGCAAAGCCACTCCACATATATGTTCATTGAGTCCCGGCGGGAAACATCATCTTGAAGACCTTGACCGGGCAGGAGGAATATCGGCGGTAATGAAAGAACTTTCCGGGGCGGGATTAATTTACAATGATTGCATAACTGCCACCGGAAAAATGGTTAAAGAAAATATCGAAAGCGCAAGGCTTATTGATAACAATATTATCCGTCCATTAAGCACCCCCTATCATAAGGAAGGAGGGCTTGCTGTTCTTTATGGAAATCTATCCCCGGATGGCTGTATTGTTAAACAGACCGCTGTTCTTGATGGAATGCTGAAGCACGAAGGCCCGGCAAGGGTCTTTAACTCGGAAGAAGATGCAACCAGATCCATTATGGCAGGAGATATCCGAAAAGGGGATGTTGTTGTAATACGTTATGAAGGCCCTATGGGCGGTCCCGGAATGCGTGAAATGCTGACCCCGACATCAGCTATTGCAGGTATGAAATTAGACGCTCATGTCGCTCTATTGACTGACGGCCGTTTTTCGGGAGGAACCAGAGGAGCATCCATCGGGCACATTTCTCCGGAAGCCATGCAGGGTGGCCCGATTGCGATCGTTAATGAAAATGATCTTATAGCCATCGATATTCCCGGCAAATCAATAACACTGAAGGTTTCACAGCAGGAAATCACAAAAAGGTTATCAACATGGTCAAGGCCTGAACCAAAGATATCTCATGGTTACATGGCAAGGTATTCACGGATGGTTTCTTCAGCATGCAAAGGAGCAGTAACCAAATAGATATCCCGGAACGCGGAGAGGAATACATGGAAAACAATGAGAACAGAATACTGACAGGAGCCCAAATCCTGATGGAAATATTAAAGAGCGAGGGTGTCGATACAATCTTCGGATTCCCGGGGGGCGCGGTTATAGACATTTATGACGAGCTTTCAAAAACTGATATCAGGCATATTCTTGTGCGACACGAACAGGGAGCAGTTCATGCCGCTGACGGATATTCAAGGGCAAGCGGCCGCGTTGGTGTATGTCTGGTTACTTCAGGTCCGGGAGCAACCAACACGGTGACAGGTATAGCATCGGCATACATGGATTCCATACCTGTTGTAATACTAACCGGGCAGGTACCAACACATTTGATAGGCAATGATGCTTTTCAGGAAGTCGACATAGTCGGAATCACAAGGTCATGCACCAAGCATAATTACCTTGTCACAAATGCCGAAGATCTTGCAGGAACCTTAAAAGAGGCTTTCTATCTGGCAAGATCAGGCCGCCCCGGTCCTGTGCTTGTTGATATTCCAAAAGATATAGCAAAAACCGGGGTTCAATTTACAATGCCTGAAGAGTCTAATCTCAAGTCATACAGGCCTACTTACAACCCAAACATAAAACAGCTGCAAAAGATCATTACTTTAATTGAAGAATCTGAAAAGCCTGTTATTTTTGCAGGAGGAGGAGTAATTCTTTCAAAAGGTTCGAAGGAACTCACGGAATTTGCCAGAAAAACAAAGATTCCGGTTACAACTTCTCTTATGGGGCTTGGCGCATTTCCGGGTTCGGATCCGTTATGGCTCGGAATGATAGGCATGCACGGCACTTTCAGGGCCAATATGTCTGTGGGAGCCTGCGATCTTCTTATTGCCATAGGAGTACGTTTTGACGACCGTGTTACAGGAAAAACGGACTCCTTTGCACCAAATGCAAAAATAGTACACATAGATATTGATCCAACGTCGATACGCAAAAATATTCCGGTATCAGTTCCAGTTGTCGGAGACTGCAGGATTGCTCTTGATCAGCTTAATCAGATGATAGGTAAGACTAATTTAGGCAACATCATCAAAAAAAGGCAAAAGTGGTTTAACCGGATCAACAGATGGAAAACCATGAAGCCCCTTTCATACAAACAGAAAGAAACGATAAAGCCTCAATACGTTATTGAAAATCTTTTTAATATAACAAAGGGAAATGCAATAATAACTACTGAAGTTGGCCAGAACCAGATGTGGGCAGCCCAGTATTACCACTTTGACAAACCGGGACATTTTATTACCTCAGGCGGCCTCGGATGCATGGGGTTTGGGCTTCCTGCTGCTATAGGAGCCCAGATAGCACGCCCCGGAGAACTTGTTGTGGATATTGCAGGTGACGGAAGCATACAGATGAATATACAGGAATTGGCAACCGCTGTTCAGTATTCCCTTCCGGTCAAGGTTGTCATATTAAACAACAGGTATCTCGGTATGGTAAGGCAATGGCAGGAACTGTTTTATGATAAACGATACTCTTATACCGGCATGGATCATTCTCCGGATTTCGTTAAACTCGCCGAAGCTTACGGTGCTGTTGGTTTAAGAGCAACAAAACCCGAAGAAGTCGTGCCTGTTCTCAGGAAGGGTCTTAATTCAGATAAAACAGTCATAATGGATTTTCAGATTGAAAGAGAAGAAAACGTATACCCTATGGTCCCTGCCGGAGCTCCTTTAACTGAAATGCTTCTGGTTTGATTTGCAATTTATTAATGAACAAAAAAGGAATTGATTTTTATGACAGAAGAAAAGCATGTGCTGACAATGCTTGTAGACAACAAACCCGGGGTTCTTTCAAGAGTTGTTGGTCTGTTCAGCGGAAGAGGATTTAACATAGAAAGCCTGTGCGTTGCTGAAACTGTTGACCCGCTTATATCAAGAATCACGGTTGTAACAAAGGCAACCGAATCAGGAATAGAACAAATTGAAAAACAACTGAACAAGCTCATAAATGTAATCAAGCTCCGGAAGGTTTCCGGGCCAAAATCGGTTCAAAGGGAAATGGCTCTGATATATGTGATGGCAAAAAATGGCCAGCGCGCTGAAATACTTAGAATAGTTGATATATTCAGGGGGAAGATCATAGATGTCGGTACAGACCATTTTGTTATCGAAGTAACCGGAGATGAAGAGAAAATATCAGCAATTATAAACCTTCTAAAACCTATGGGTATAAAGAAAATATCCAGGACAGGCACTATTGCCCTGTTCAGATGATTTATAGAATAGCTACAATATCATATCACACTTAACAAGGAGAAACTGATGGCACTAATAGATTTTGGGGGAGTTTTGGAAGAAGTAATAACATCCGCGGAATTTCCTGTCGGGAAAGCAAAAAGCATCCTGAAGGATGAAACTGTAGCCGTGCTTGGGTACGGCGTACAGGGACCGGGCCAGGCTTTAAATCTCAGAGATAACGGTATCAATGTTATTGTTGGCCAGCGTGAAGAGAGTAATTCATGGGAGCGCGCAAAGGCCGATGGTTTCATTCCCGGCAAAACCCTGTTCCCGCTGGAAGAGGCGGCAAGAAGAGGCACGGTTATTCAATTTTTACTATCGGATGCCGGCCAGGCTAAGGCATGGCCTGAAATAAAGAAGTGCCTTGACCGGGGAGATGCACTCTGTTTCTCCCACGGATTTTCGATTGTTTACAAGGATCAAACAGGCATCATTCCCCCTGAAGATGTTGATGTTATACTTGCAGCACCAAAAGGATCAGGACGAACAGTCCGCACAAACTTTCTGAACGGAAGCGGAATAAACGCAAGTTTTGCGGTACACCAGGATTACACCGGAAGAGCAAAGGAAAGAATTCTGGCCCTTGGCATAGCTATCGGCTCCGGCTATCTTTTTCACACCACCTTTGAAAGAGAGGTTTACAGCGACCTGACCGGTGAGCGAGGAGTTTTAATGGGATGCCTTGCCGGTGTCATGGAGGCACAGTACAATCTTTTGAGAAATCACGGGCACAGCCCCAGCGAGGCATTTAATGAAACTGTTGAAGAACTGACGCAGAGCTTGATACGCCTTGTTGCCGAAAACGGGATGGACTGGATGTTTTCCAACTGCAGCACAACAGCGCAAAGAGGCGCCCTTGACTGGGCACCTAAGTTCCGTGACGCAGTTTCTCCGGTTTTTGACAATCTTTATCAGAGCGTTATATCAGGAAAAGAGACAGAAAGAGTTCTTGATGCAAACAGTACTTCCGACTACAGAGAGAAGTTGCAAAAGGAACTGGATGAAATCCGAAATTCCGAAATGTGGAAAGCCGGAGCCTCTGTCCGGTCATTAAGGCCTGAAAACAGGAAATAATATCGGGGATGTTTTTTGGAGAGTGAAATGGAACCTATCCTTTTATACGATACGACTTTAAGAGATGGAACTCAGGGAGAAAACATCAGTTTTACTGCTGATGAAAAACTGATTATTGCAAGAATGCTGGACGATATAGGCATACATTACATTGAAGGAGGATGGCCCGGTTCTAATCCCAGGGATAAGCAATTTTTCGACCTCGCACAGCGAACAGAATTTATTAATTCGCGTCTTACCGCTTTCGGCTCAACCCGCAGGCCGGGCATTTCTCCTGATGATGATCCAAATCTGAAAGCTCTCATTAATAGCGGAACCCCGGCCGTTGCGGTTTTCGGCAAAACATGGGGACTTCACATAGAACAGATAATGGAAAATACCCTTGAAGAAAATCTTGTGATGATAAGGGATTCCGTAGAATATTTAAAGAACAATAACCGCGAGGTCATATATGATGCCGAACATTTTTTCGACGGATACAGAGAAAATCGCGACTATGCCCTGAAAACCCTTGATGCGGCAATAGAAAGCGGGGCTGATTTTATAGTTCTTTGCGACACAAATGGAGGCACTCTCCCCTTTGAGATTGAGTCAGCTATAGCCGATGTTCAAAAAGTTCTTGGCAAAAAATACCGCAAGAGACATCAGGGCAACAATATCAGAATAGGAATTCATACACACAATGATTGCGGACTGGCTGTAGCAAATTCGATTACAGCTGTAAATACCGGTGCCGTGATGGTTCATGGAACCGTAAACGGCTACGGCGAAAGATGCGGTAATGCCGATATGACGTCTCTCATACCTATATTTTGTGCAAAAATGGGGAGGCAGTGTTTACCAGAGAAAAGTCTTGCTAAATTGACCAAACTGTCACGCGTTGTGAGTGAAATGGCCAACATGATTCCGTTGAACAGCAGACCCTTTGTTGGGAAAAGCGCTTTTGCACACAAAGGAGGAATTCATGTCAGCGCTATCATTAAAGAGCCGAGAGCTTACGAGCATATGCATCCTGATCTTGTCGGAAATACCCGCCGTGTTCTCGTGTCCGATCTTTCAGGAAAAAGCAATGTGGAATATAAGGCCAGGGAGCTTGGCCTGGAGCTTGGAGGCAACGGATTTGACAGCCGCAAAATCGTTTCTGAAATAAAGCGCCTTGAACAGGAAGGGTATCAGTTTGATGTGGCCGATGGTTCCTTTAAAATACTGATCGAAAAGTTTACCGATCAGTTCAAACCTCTTTTCGATCTCGAATCATTCAGGGTTACTGTTGAAAAAGACAAGGACAAGCCGTGTTCTGCGCATGCAACAATCAAGATTTCCGTTGGAGATAAAAACGAAATAACTGCTGCTGAAGGGCAAGGCCCGGTTGGAGCTTTGGATAATGCCCTGCGCAAGGCTCTTGGTAATTTTTATCCGGGCCTTGACTCAATGCGTCTTGTTGACTTCAAGGTAAGAGTCATTGATGGCCGGGAAGGGACTGCCGCAAGAGTAAGGGTTTTCATTGAATCACGAGACAAGGACGACATCTGGAGCACCATAGGCGTTTCTGAAGATATTATCGAAGCAAGCTGGCATGCTCTCGCTGACAGTTTTCAGTATAAGCTGGCAAAGCACGAATAAAGGGAACATGGGGACAGACTTGTTACGGGTCTGCAAAAAAAGGAATAGGAAAATGAGTGAACGCATATATATTTTTGACACAACCTTAAGAGACGGCGAACAATCGCCAGGTGCAAGCATGAATACCGCAGAAAAATTGAGAATTGCATTGCAGCTTGAGAAACTTGGCGTTGATGTTCTTGAAGCCGGCTTTCCGGCAGCTTCAGATGGTGATTTCGAAGCTGTCTCAAAAATAGCCGAAAAATTAAAAAATACGGAGATAGCAGCTTTGGCGCGTTCATCCAAATCCGATATAGACCGCGCGTGGGAAGCAGTTAAAGGAGCCGCAAAACCAAGAATACACACATTTATTGCAACTTCAGATATCCACATGAAATACAAGCTGAATATGAACAGGGGTGAGGTCATACAAAAAGCCGTGGAAGCAGTTCGATATGCCAAAGCATACACAGGAAATGTAGAATTTTCGGCAGAAGACGGGTCGAGAAGCGACCGTGATTTTTTATGCAAAGTTTTTGAAGCGGTTATTGAATCGGGTGCAGCAATCGTAAATCTTCCGGATACTGTCGGTTATGCCATACCATCCGAGTTTGGCAACCTTGTAAAATACGTGATTGATCACACTCCGAATATTTCCAAAGCAATATTAAGTGTTCACTGCCACAATGATCTTGGCCTTGCGACTGCCAACACCATTGCAGCAATTTCAGCCGGAGCAAGACAGGCTGAGGTTACCATAAACGGAATAGGAGAAAGGGCAGGAAACGCCTCCCTGGAAGAGCTGGTAATGGCCCTCCACACAAGGCCCAATTATCTTTTATTATCTTCGAACATAAAAACGGAATTTATTTATCCTACAAGCAGGCTCGTCAGCATGATAACAGGCATCACAGTTCAGCCGAACAAGGCGGTTGTCGGAGCAAATGCATTCCTTCATGAAGCAGGTATTCATCAGGACGGCATGCTTAAGAATCCTATGACATATGAAATAATGAAACCGGAAACAATCGGGCTAAGTACAAGCAGGCTTGTTCTTGGAAAACATTCCGGAAGGCATGCTCTTCGTTCACAATTAAAAGAGCTCGGATATGACCTTTCTGATGACGAGCTTAAAATCATATTCTCCAAGTTCAAGGAACTGGCAGATAAGAAGAAAAATATTGTTGATGAAGATTTGGAGGTTCTCGTAACCGAAGGAATTCTTCGCACGACAGACACCTTCCGGCTTGAATACCTTCATGTAACAAGCGGCACAACAGTTCTTCCCATGGCAAGCGTCAAGCTATCAATCAACGGCCGGTCCGTAAAAGGGGCAGACTATGGAAACGGTCCCGTCGATTCAGCTTTCAAAACAATAGCAGCCCTTACCGGAACCAATTCCGAGTTATTAAGATTTTCGGTAAGCGCAATCACGGGCGGAACTGACGCCCAGGGTGAAGTGACCGTGCGTTTAGGAGAAAAAGGCCTCATCGCACTTGGGAGAGGGGCGGATCCGGATATCATCACCGCAAGCGCGAAGGCGTATATTAACGGCTTAAACAGGCTTGAATATCTCAAAAACCATCCTTCAAAAACGCCCGAAGCCTTATAGAAATGAAAAAGGGTTCAGGGATTCGAGGGGTCAAGTATTTGTTTTCTGCCGATTTTATCAAGGCAATATATTCATCCTTGCACTTGAATCCCTGAACCCTTGACCCCTTGAACCCTTATAATTTACTATTCTTTCTGAAGATCGATAGCCAGTTTTACAATTTCAGCAACCTTTTCATTCGGAACCCGTCCGCGGAAGATATACCTGCAAACGCGGTTTTTATCCAGAAGAATAACATTTGAAGTATCTATTCCAAGACCCCAGGCTTTTCTTAACGATGCATCATAGTCGAAAAGAATCGTTGTATTGAATTTTTTTGCCTTTCTTCCGGCTATGGCCCGTATTGCGACATTCGGCTTCCATGTGGCGGCACAATCGGCAATGCCTATTCCCTTGTAAGTTTCATCCTTGAGAAGGCCGTCATCTTTCGCCTTCTTCATGGCATCTGCAAAATGTTCATTTAAATCCGCTTCATCAGGGTCGACATATGTTACAAGAAACACCTTTCCAGACCAGGATTCCATGGTAAATACCTTTTCATCTGCATCCTTAAAAGACCAGTCCGAAGCTTTTGCCCCGACCTTTAGTTCATCTGCAAATGCAGCACCTCCGGCAAGAAAAACAAACGCAACCAGCAAAAATAAAAATCTTTTCATTAAAAAGCCTCCTTCTTCTTTAGTTAGTGTTCATCTGTATCAAGTGTGCCTATAATTTCAGAAAGAGAGGAAATGTTTCTATCCGTCAGATATTTTTCTATCCCTTCTATTATGTCGATAGTCGTCCTCGGATTAACAAAATTTGCAGTACCGATTTGAACAGCCGTTGCTCCTGCAATAAAAAACTCGACAGCATCTTCAGCAGAAAATATTCCTCCAACACCTATGACCGGCACCTTCACTTTCTGAGCGACCTGCCAGACCATTCGCAAGGCAATAGGCTTGATTGCAGGCCCTGAAAGCCCTCCCGTGATATTTGCAAGCCTTGGTCGCCTTGTATTAATATCTATTGCCATGCCTGTTATGGTATTTATAAGAGAGAGTGAATCGGCGCCGGCTTCAACCGCACTTTCCGCTATTTCTGTAATATCGGTTACATTAGGGGAAAGCTTGACTATAAGAGTTTTAGTCGTTTTTCCCCTAACCGCTTTAGTTACTTTATAAGCCGATTTTGCTTTTATTCCAAAGGCAATTCCGCCCTTTTTTACATTGGGACAGGATATATTAACCTCAATTGCCGCAATCTCCCCGTTATCTTCAATAATTTCAGCAAGCCTTGCATATTCATCTATGCTTTTTCCATAAATATTTACAATGACCGGAGTGGAAAGAGTTTTAAGGAAAGGAAGTTTTTTATTTATGAATGCATCAATACCTATATTTTCAAGACCTATGGCATTCAGCATCCCGCATGGCGTTTCAACAACGCGGGGTGGCTTGTTGCCCTTGGAAGGTTCGAGAGACAAGCCCTTAACTATTATAGCACCTATCCGGTTTAAATCAACCAGAGATCCGAACTCTTCACCATACCCGAATGTGCCTGAGGCCGTAATTACAGGGTTTTTAAGTATTATTCCGCCGATGCTTGTTCTCAGATCGGGTTGTTTACTCATAAGGGGCACCGACATTCTTCTCGAAGGTTGTCATTACCCACCAATCGCTCCGGCCATCTTAAATATCGGAAGGTACATTGCTATAACCAAACCTCCGATAGTTACACCAAGAAAAACCAGCATGAAAGGCTCAATCAGCGCAGTCAGGTTTTCAACAGCCTGATCAACCTCCTCATCGTAGAAATCCGCAATCTTTCCAAGCATTGCATCAAGGGCACCGGTTGACTCTCCCACGGCGATCATCTGGCATACCATCGAAGGGAAAACGCCGCTTTCTAAAAGAGGATCGGCCATGGTCCGGCCTTCCGTAATACCTGACCGAACTTCATATACGGCCCTTTCTATTGTCTTGTTTCCGGCAGTCTTCGCAACAATATCAAGCGCCTCCAATATAGCAACTCCACTTGAAAGCATTGTTCCCATAGTACGGGTAAATTTGGCAACTGCAACTTTACGCAAAAGAACTCCAAAAACAGGGAGCCTGAGGAATATATCATCCATGATAATGCGTCCTCTTTCAGTTTTGTAAAATTTCCTGTATGCAAATATAAAGAGGATAACAGCCACGATTAGATATATTATCTTCCCTTTAACAAACTCGCTCGCATTGACTACTATCTGTGTTGGAACTGGAAGCTCGCCGCCAAAATCAGCAAACATCTCCTGAAATACAGGAATAACAAAAACAAGAATCACGATAAGTACGATAGCAGCAATAATGAGAGTAACTATGGGGTAAACCATGGCGCCCTTAACCTGACCTTTTAGTTTTGCCGCTTTTTCCATGTATGCGGCAAGCCGCTGTAAAATCACATCCAGTATGCCGCCGGCCTCACCGGCAGCTATCATATTCACAAAAAGATCGTCAAAATGTTTCGGATATTTTTTCAAGGCCTCGGCAAGGGTTGACCCGCTTTCAACTGCTTCTTTAATCCGCTTAAGCATAATTTTAAAAGTCTTGTTTTCCTGCTGGGCATAAAGGATATCGATACACTGAATAATGGGAAGACCTGCATCAATCATGGTGGAAAATTGTCTGGCAAGAAGAATGATATCCGATTCCTTAACTTTAGGCTGTAGAAAGGCAATATTTTCGAAAAGATCCTTGGGTTTCACCTTTATTTTGATTGGTGTGATTTTCTGTGCGTTAAGCCTGTTCTTAACAGCTTCTTCATTAGATACTTCCATCTCCCCTTTTTGGATCTTGCCTTTCCTGTTCTTCCCTGTCCACTGATAAATGGGCATAATAGACCCCCCTTGCTATTGGAAAAGATATGGAAACCAATAAGTTGCCTTCATAAAAAGTCAAAAAAAGAACGATAATCTATCTTTTATCTCTCTTCAAAAAATAAAAAACACCCCTTGGCATGCTGATTTTGCTTATTTCTCCATTTTCATAAAGTTTATCAAGATGTTTTTTCGCATCGTTTTCATTTATATTCAATATACGGGAAACATCCTCCGCAGTACAAGGCCTTCGTTTAACAGTTGATATAATGAATTCTCTGAAATCTTTGCCTGATATCTTCCCGGATGCTTCCGGTTTATTGATAACCAAGGCGTTACGAAGATATCCTGCAATATCCGTCAGAAAAGACTCTTCAACAGGTTCTACCCATGTTTCTGTTCCCGGCCTGTCAAGAGTATTCAAATGAATTCTGTCAGGCCTGACAAGCTTCAGTATCTCCCTGATCTTTTTAAGTTCTGTATCTTTATCATTCAACCCCTTGACGATAAAAACTTCAACCCATAATTGATTTGAATAAATTTTTCTGAAACTGACCAGTCCGTCTATTATTTTGGACATTTCAAGAGCTTGATGCGGCCTGTTGATACGAATAAAATTTTCAACAGACCCTGCATCTAGCGAAACTTTCACGACATCCGCATCAAGAATCTGCGTTCTGACCTCGGGATCAAACAAAAGGGTGCCATTAGTCAGCACAGCCACACTGTACTCCGGATATTTGCATTTCAAATACCGGATCAGGTCACCAATTTGTTTGTGTAGAGTTGGTTCACCCGAGCCTGAAAAGGTGACAAAGTCAAGCTTTGGCCCTTGTGATAAAAAATCCTTTAACTCGGATTTAACCTTTTCGACAGGGACATACTCTTTTCTTTCAAGAGTGAGATTCCCTGTCCTGCCGCATTCGCAATATATACAGTCAAGTGTACAGGTTTTTGCGGGCAAAAGATCCACGCCCAGAGATATCCCCAGCCGCCTTGACGGTACAGGACCAAAAATATACCTGTATCCTGAATTCAGTTTATTATCCATTATGTACTTTTTACGAGAGCATCAAAATCTTTGTATTTATAACATAATTGAAACAAAACAACAATAGTTTTAAATAACATCTTGAGCTTGATAAACTTGCTCATATATGTATATGATAAGATTTTATATTTGAACAAAGCATCAAACAGGTTTGACGGCTTCGTAAAAAGTCATTCTGCTGTGTTGCGCTTCATCTTTCGTCATTGCAGCGTACCAATATGTACGCTTCATTCCTCAAGATTCGCGCGCCTTGCATAATGA
>JAGVOC010000031.1 GCA_020052975.1 Desulfobacterales bacterium
CCGGACGTTTCCTGGCCACGGATACTCCTGAAGCTCCTTCATCGTTTCCTTCTGGATCGACGTGATCTTTTTGCCCATTTCCCTGGAATACCGAGCCATGAAGGCTTGGACCATCAGCGGGATGTCTTCTGTCCGCTGCCGTAGTGGTGGGATAGTGATGGGGAAGACGTTGAGCCGATAGTAAAGGTCCTGCCGAAACAGGCCTTTGCGGACCTCTTCCTCAAGATCTCGATTGGTCGTCGCTATGATCCGCACATCGACTTTGATGGTATGGGACGAGCCCAGGCGCTCAAACTCGTTATGCTGAATCACACGGAGCAGCTTTGCCTGCACCTCCAGCGGTAGCTCCCCGATTTCGTCCAGGCAAATGGTGGAACCATGGGCGATCTCGAACCGACCGACCTGACGGGTATCGGACCCTGTAAATGCACCCTTCTCCCGGCCAAACAATTCGCTCTCAACTAAATTACCCGGCAGGGTAGCACAGTTGACCGTGATCAGCGGCCGATCCTTGCGAGGGCTCAGGTTATGGACGGCGGCAGCGATCAGCTCCTTCCCCGTACCGGTCCTCACCAAGGATAAGTACCGTTGTGTTCTGAGGTGCTACCTGTTCCACTCGATAAAGAACATACTTGAGACCATCACTTTTTCCGATAATATTCTCAAATCGATGTTTCCTTTTGTTCTCTTGATGGAAGTAAATATTCTCGGCCTCCAGTTTGTCTTTTGTTGTTTTGATTTCAGAAAGAGCCACCCGAAGTTCCTCCGTCCGCTTCTCCACCTGCTGCTCGAGCTCATTGTGAGCTTTTTGTAAAGCATCTCCTAGAAGTTTCCTTCCTGTGATATCGCGGATGTTACACTGAATCACTTTATGGTGATTAACAAGATAGACATTACTGATAAATTCCACGGCCATTGGACGCCCGTCTTTTGTCTCAAGCGGTAAATCATTGTAGCGGACATATCCTTTGCTCTGCAATTCCAAAAAGGCGGCCTTCGATGCTTTGATATCTTTAAAGGCCCCAATTTCCCAAAGTCTCTTCCCTAAAAAGTACTTATGCGAATAACCCAACATTTCTACAAGGAAAGGATTCACATCTGTTATTTGTCCTGTTTCAGCATCGAGGATTAATATTCCATCTTGGGCTGTTTCAAAGAGGCGGCGATATCGCTTTTCAGAGCTTTTGAGCACCTCCCCCATCTGCCTTTGGTCAGTGATGTCCTCAAAAGCAAGGAGTATCTTATCCGTGCCTTTATCCTCCCGATAAATCCGACGAGCGTTGAGCAGCATTGTTTTCCGCCCGAGGGTCGGGAACTCGTGGTCAACCTCAAAATCATTGAACTGGGTATTTTGGGGAACAATTTTTTCAAGCAACTCTCTTAATGCAGGAATGTCCCACGAATGATCGCCTATGTTGTAGACAAATCGCCCCTCTGTCTCTTCAGGCGGCACATGGAACATCTCGTAAAAGGAACGATTAGCGGTAATTACTTTCAGGTCCGCAGTCAGCACCAAAAGGGGGTTACGGATCGTTTCCACGATGCTTTTAGTGTACTCTTGAGCTTTCTCAAAGGTTTTTTCTGCTCGCTCGCGCTCGGCGACTTGAACCTGCAATGTTTTGCTAGCCTCTTGTAAGCGCCGCTCCGTGGCATCAAGCCTCGTCCGAAGCTCTTCCACCTCAAGGAGAGATTTCTGCTTTGTTTGGAGGTTTGTTTTGGGTTTTCTTTTCATAAAATGCATAAATACATGATCAAATCAGGTAAACGCAATACCTAATTATTACTAGGTTAATTCAGGTAATAATTTGATCTTATATGAAGGTTGATAGGTGGGCGCGAAGGTTGGTTTTTTGATTCTTTAAACCAAGTTTTTTTCTAAGACTATTTCTATGGAATACCACAGTTTTAATAGCCACATTTAACAATTCGGCGATCTCTTTATTGGATTTCCCTTCCTTAACAAGAGAAGCAACCTGAACCTCCCTGTGCGTAAGATTAAAATATTTCATTTTCAAATGATAGAGGAAGGAAGAGGCGATATTGTCAAGATTTGTTTCAATAACAATTAAGTAAGAGGCTTGATGATCGGATAATTGCGTCTTCTTCAATTTATCAATGTAGGGTAAAACAAGTTCCCTGAGATTAGACAAAAGCTTTTCCTCAAGTTCTATTCTTCCTTCCTCCACACGTTTCAGTAATACGTTCAATGCTGCATTGACTTGTTCAAGGTCTTCAGTTTTTGACTTCAAATCCCTCTCACTTTTTTTCAAAGCCTCCTCTGCCTGCTTGCGCTCGGTGATGTCGCGGATATTACATTGAACTAACCTTGCCCTGTCGACCAGATATATATCAACATAAAAAGTTTGCTCGGCCTTGGTTTTTATCGGAACATCATCGTAATAAATAATGCCGCTCCTGTCCAATGTCTGCATTATCTCTTGAAAATCACCCATATCATGCGAGAAACCGATATTCTGAAGCTTTTTCCCGATGCACTCCTCTTTGGAATAGCCCAACATCGTCGTGACGGCCGGATTA
>JAGVOC010000329.1 GCA_020052975.1 Desulfobacterales bacterium
GTGTTGCACTTCATCTTTCGTCATTGCAGCGTACGAAAAGTACGCTTCATTCCTCAAGATTCGTGCGCCTTGCATAATGAGCTTTTTACTTTGCCGTCTAAAATGTGAATTTTTACAATACCTCCTTATCTATCTAATACATTTATCTTTCCGTTCAGACAGCATCTCCATGAAAGCATCTATACGAGTCTGAAACTGCGCCATGGAAAACTTTCCTCCATCCATATGATCACCATCAAACATGACGCTCGGTACAGAGAGCTCCTCTGACAGGACCCTTTGTATATCCATCTGTCCCATGGAGATGGGCTTGCAGCTCCTGTTCGAATGGATGATCGCGCCATCAATCTTGTAATCTTTCACCGCCTTTTTTATGAGCTCAATCCGTTTATTGAGCGAAACACAGGATACGAGAGGATACGAGACAAGTGATTTATATGCTATGCTCTCAAGGGGCTTATTCGTATCCATCCTCATAGTCCACGCCGATGTATAGGTTTCCGCCACTACCACGGCATCCCATTTCTCAAAGTAGTTGAATAGTTTCATATTATACCAGAGGGGGATATTGTCCCAGAAGAGCCGTATCCTCTCATTGGGTATCACTCCTTCACCTCTTTCAACCTTCCCCCTCACCTCTTCAAGCACATCCCGCAGAAAATCCACAGCGATCTTTGTGCCGTGTCTTGTCACCATGACAAACATGATACCGATCTCCGCTGCCGAAAACGGAGATGGAATTGCCCGGCGTGCGTCCATGATTTCGTCCCAGATTCTGCATGCCTCATCCGTGTATGCAACTGCCTGCCGCAACCTGTCTATATCAAACCTTTTCCCGGTAAGATCTTCAAGGAATTTTATAAGCCGCTTTATCTGCGTTACTCCGTACTGGATATGGTGCTTCCCTATATCCTCCATTGCTACCTGCGGCAAATCCGCCCTGAAGACAGGTACATGGAAGTGATCGCACAGCACCTGAAATGTCTTCATGGTGGGAATACAGCCTGCGCCGAAAGAGATCAGGAAATCGGGCTTTGGCAGACCGTTGAGAGGCTGATTTTCCTCCGCAATCCCATCAAGGGCATATCCGATGTTGTTCCTGAAATAGCCGCAAAGATCGCTTGAATAACCCCTCCGTTCTGCATATGTAAAATTATTCGTATTTGTGCCGATTGCAGCGCATATTGGCGCCCAGTTTTCAGGAAATATCGGATGAATATCCATGGCATAGAAAAGCTCGATCAGGCCGTTCATGGGCGGAATCCATCCTACCGGACGACCTTCGGCCTTAGCTCTGTGTGCATCCGCATAAAAATCCGTAATAATCTGCCGTAAAGCCGTATTTGCCTTAAGCCGCTTGGTGGTCTTTTTCTCCTCCATCATCTCCTCTCCAGCATTTCGAAGAAGCTTTCAATCCGGGTTTGAACCTGACCTGTCAACTCCTCCCCTTCCATTTCCAGTTGCATGTGCGGTATACCCGCTTCATCAAGGACTTTCTTCAAAAATGGGTGATCAGAGAGATGGGGATCGCAGAACTTCTGATGTATGAAAATCACGGCATCTATATCAAAAACTGATAGTATCTCAAGAAAATGCGCTTTTCGGGAAGGGAAATCGGCCCTGGCAGCACATGGGGGTCTTGCAAGATAATATTCGGCCAGCGATTGAAGCGGTTCTCCTTCGGTAATTGTATTCCGGAGCAAACGTAGTCCAAGGCAGGTATCGTCCGCCACAATATCCCCGCCCGTCTCTTCTATGAATGCCATTAAGGAGGTATCAGTGATAACACTTCCCGTAAGCATAATCTTATTCCTTTTCAAGCTTTCAGGCGCCATCTCCTTTACCGTTTTAATATAGTCCCGGAGATGGGGGATAAGCATCCCGACTGGAAGCACCTGCAGGGAGAGGTTCATTGAGTAGATATCAACATAGCTTATGGGTAGGCCGCCCGCCTTAAGATTATAAATATCTTTCAGATACGATCTTGCTTCATTGTACAAAGCTATCGATCTTTTCAGGCTCTCCGGAGAAAACTTTTTTTTGGTAAAATCTTCGAGTTTCTCAATAAAAATTCTGAATTCAACAATCGTAAATGCCAGTGACTCATCGATGGCAATATATGGAAGGCTTATGAGGTGAGAAAATCGGGGCCGCAGATTCCTGACCCAGATATTGAACAGACCGCAGGTCGCATCGCAGGTATAGCAATGAACAATCCCGTCTAAAAAGCTGTAGTGACCCTCAAGACCGAGAGCCATAAGATGGCGCACCGGAGGACAAATGAAAGGCTGAAGCAGGGCATCTGCCTTGTGGAGATTCTCAGACTGTCCCCAGATTCTGACAGGGATAATACCAAATGAATGAAGGATCTCTACCGGCACATAGGAGCACAACGTCCCTATAACGGGGCAATCATCCTTCTTTTTTTGCTCTTTAGCGATATCAAGACTGCGCTCACACAGCTCTCTGAAATTCATATCCACCAAAGCGTTACCCCCTGTCTGAGATTCTGTCTAAAACCGGTGATAATTTTTTCGAAACTACTCAGGAGTCAGAATTCAGGAGTCAGAATCCAGAATAGAAGCAATGTAGTCTCCCGCAAATTACTAACTTCTTCAAGTTGAGCATTGGCAAAGTATCACTATAACCAAAGCAGGTTTCCTTTTTATTCTGGCTTCTGAATTCTGGCTCCTGAATAATTACATTTTTTCTTATATATTGCCCTGATTCGCAAATTCAACGTGCCTGGTTATTCAAATCTATAGATGATCGCTCCCCAGGTAACTCCTGAACCAAGCCCGATAAAAAGAACCGTGCTCCCCTTTCCTATCCTCTTCATCTCGATTGCCTCATCAAGAGCAATGGGTATGCTTCCTGCCGTTGTATTTCCATACCGCTGAATGTTATGAAATATTTTTTCATCAGGAAGATTCATCGCGCTCTGGTATGCCTGGTTTATTCTCAGATTCGCCTGATGTGGAATGACAAGATCAATATCATTTATAGAAAGTCCGGCCTTTTTCAGAACCTCTTTTGTTACTTCGGGAAGCCTTCTTACGGCGAGCTTGAATATCGTTTTGCCGTCCATAACCGGATAATGACGGCCTTCCTGTATCATTTCAACAGTCAACCTTGGGGTAACCCTTGATGAAGGCGCTTCAGTCATAAGGCTCATTGCAAGCTCACCCTGGGCATGAAGTGATACCGCAAGAACGCCCACGTTCTCTCCAGTCTCCACGCCTTCAAGACACAGGGCGCCGGCTCCATCTCCGAATATTACAGTCACGTCCCTGCCTTTGGTTGAAATATCGAGCCCGCCGCTGTGTATCTCTGCTCCAACAAAAAGAACGCGGTTGGCAAGCCCGCTTCTTATATATGCGTCAGCAGTTGCTATGCCATAATGAAAGCCCGTGCACTGCTGCCTGATATCAAGGGCGGGTGTGGTCGTAAGGCCAAGCTTATGCTGCAAAAGGCATCCTGAACCGGGGAAAAAGATATCAGGGCTCAAAGTTGCAAAAATTATAAGATCAATATCCTCGGGTTTCCATCCGGCCCGCTTCATGGCAATTCTGGACGCTTCAAGTCCTAAATCCGATACGCCAATATTTTCATCTTTGTTTACCCAGTAACGCTGCTCAATGCCTGTTCTCTGTCGAATCCACTCATCGGTAGTGTCCATCCATTTGGCTAAATCGTCATTTGTGACAAGGCGGGTAGGAAGATAACGGCCGGTTCCTTTTATGACAGTCCTTTTCATAGATATTCATCCCTCCATAGAGCATCCCGCAAACCGGATGCTCTTTCTGTTTTTCTTGAAATTGCCGCTCTCAGCACACCTTCTGTTCCCAGCAAGGTAATCTTTCCTGTCGTTCTTGTAAGACCGGTATAAATCAGCTCTCTTGACAGAACAGGATAGTCTTTTTCCGGCAAAACGAGAACAACTTCTTCAAACTCAGACCCCTGACTCTTATGGACTGTCATGGCATAGGCAGTATCATGTTCAGGAAGAATGGCAGGCTTAAACTTTCTTGCCTTCCCTGAAGCTCCATGAAAAAATGCATATACATTATCATCAGAATCCTGCTCCGCCATTATTATGCCTATGTCACCGTTAAAAAGCCCCAGGCTGTAGTTATTCCCCTTTATCAGGACCGGTCGTCCCCTGTACCATTGAGACGAAGGATTTATAAGCCTTTTTCGGGCCAATACTGATTCGGCAAGACCATTAACTGCATCAACACCGAATTGCCCCTTATTTACGGCACAAAGTATTTTAAACCGGCTGAATGAGTTAAGGGCTTCTATTGGATCATCTATAGCGTGGTAAGCTGTATAACCTTCAACTATCTTTTTTTCAAGAGAGCAATGCAATTCTTTTGAAGTTTTTATATCTTCCCAGTGAAACCTTTCATCTGTTGTTTCTCTCATAATGCTCAAGGCAGTATCCGCGTCACCATTATTGACGGCACTGCTCAACCTTCCGATACCGCTTGTTTCTGAAAAACGGTAGTTCCTTTGCAAAACAACGAGACAATCACTTAATACCTGTTTACCGGATACTTCGGCCCCCTCCTCCGGTTCACTTCCGTCCACCGGTTTTTTATGTAATTTCACTGAATATCCCGGGATGTTTCCCCTGTTGCATATATCTCCCAGAACCGATCCCGCCTCAACGGAGGCAAGCTGGTCTTTGTCTCCCACAAGAATGAGTCTTGCCTTATCCGGCACAGCTTCCACAAGTTTTGCAAGCAATGCAAGGTCAACCATGGATGCTTCGTCAACTACAACGACATCGGCCGGAAGCTTATTGCCGGCATTATAATAAAAGCTTGGGCTGCCCGGGATTACCCTGAGCATTCTGTGAATAGTATATGCTTCTGCCGGCAACATGTTTTTTACGCCTTCGCTGCAATCGATATTTTCTTTCGCGTTCCGGATAGTTTCACTCAGCTTTGCGGCAGCTTTTCCTGTGGGAGCCGATAAAAATATCTTAAGTTTTTTTCCATGCTCAACTTCAATTAGGAGGGTTAAAATTTTAGCAATTGTTGTTGTCTTGCCGGTCCCGGGTCCTCCGGAAATAACGCAGAATTTTTTGAATGCGGATGTAAGAGCAATAATTTTTTGGAGATTTAATTTTTCTTCCGGATTATCAGGGAAAAGCCTTGTCAGAGAATTTTTTATAAGCTCAATGTCTATATCTTCAATATTGTCTCCCGCACGCTTTATAATAGCATCTGAAAGAATTTTTTCGTAATTCCAGAACCTGTAAAGATAAAGCCTGTTTTTGTCATCAAGAATCAAAGGCCTGTAATCGCCGGGTCTGCCGACAACATCTGAAGCGCCCAGTATTTTCAGCCAATTCTTCAGGGATGGACATGCAACCGGTTTTTTGCCTTCCTCTTCTTCAAGAATCACTTTTTCAGCAAATGATTCGAGATCAAGGCATACATCGCCGTTACCTGCCGCATTGCTCACAAGTGCAGCAGCAAGGAAAAGGTCCGTATCTTCGTTATTGGCAAGTTTGTTTATAAAGCTTCCGAAATGAATATCTATATATGTTAATATATTTTTATTATATAAGTATGTTGTATATGAATTCATCATGTATAACTTATAAAAATGGTTTCTGGTTTGTTGTTTCTGGTTTCTTTCTTTTAAGCTTGACGGCAAAGTAAAAAGTCATTCTGCTGTGTTGCACTTCATCTTTCGTCATTGCAGCGTACCAGTAAGTACGCTTCATTCCTCAAGATTCGTGCGCCTTGCATAATGA
>JAGVOC010000454.1 GCA_020052975.1 Desulfobacterales bacterium
CAAAATGGAAAAGGAAAAGACATCATCGGTTTATAAAGACAAAAATATATTTGTCGGAATAGACGTACATAAAAAGCGTTGGGTAGTAACGGTAAGAACATACGATCTTGAATTGAAAACATTCAGCATGCCTCCTACTGCTGAAGAGTTAGAAAAGTTTTTAACAAGTAATTATAAAGACGCTCTTTTCCATATTGTATATGAATGCTGTTTCTCGGGATTTTGGATTTACGATTACTTCCATGTTGTTTCCGTTGAAAACTGACCAGTATTCCGGCCAAAATTGACCAGCCAAGTTAGTTATTTTTTACAATATTTTTCATCCTAAAGCTCTTCCCGTTAATCAAAAAAGGATAAGAATGATGCAGTAGTCTGTCCAGAATAGCGGAGGCCACAATATCATCATTAAAGATTTCTCCCCACTCCTCAAACGGCTTATTAGTAGTAATAATAATTGATCCTGATTCATAACGTTTCGATATAAGTTGAAAAAATAATTTGGCAGTTTGTTTTGTTAGTGAGAGATATCCAAGTTCATCAATGATAATTAAATCAACTCTTGAAAGACTATCAAGTGTTCTATTAAGATTACCGGATACTTCAGCAGAGGCAAGTTGCAGAGTCAGATCTTCAGCAGTAAAAAACATAACTCTCTTTCTTTCCTGGATAGCTTTAATGCCAATACTGATAGCAAGATGAGTTTTACCAACACCGGGAGCTCCGACAAAAAGAATATTTTTTGCTTCTTCTAAAAAATTCAAGTTGGCAAGTTCACGGATCAGTTTCTCGTTGACCATTGGTTGATAAGAAAAATCAAATTCCTCAAGCTTCTTGATCTGAGGGAAGCCCGCTATCTGCATCTTGCGGTTTATTGATCTTTCAATTTTACTTATGATTTCTATCTCAAGAAGCCTCTGCAAATAATCCTGGTAACCGATTTTTGCTTTGGCTGCGTTCTCTGCTTCTATTCGGTATGTTTCATTTATCCGGTGTAGGGAAAGAGTTTTGAGATGTTGTTCAATTAAATTTTCTGACATTGTTTCATTCTCCTTTAGTTAAAGAAGAGGAAGGTATCACCAACCTTCCTTCTTCTACTTTGTATTATTACAGAAGATCGTATTGAGATAAATTTCGTTTTACGTTCTCCTTGGGCAATCCCGGATTTATTACTACCGGTTCTATCTTGAATGATCTTTTATGATTCTTTTCCAGATACCCTGAGATAAATGAATGATTGAATACATTGTACTCCAGACATTTATTTATGGCTTCCATAAAATCTTCTTTCATATAGAGCTTTGATAAGGAGAGTATCTGATGAAGCTGATTATTAACATTCATTCTCTTCTGTGCCTTTAGTTTTTCGACGAACATATCCTGAGCTGGAAAACTTTCTAAGAACTTTTCTTTGAGTACTTCAAAACTTCCGGCAAGCGATTTATAGCTCTTATAGTGGTTTTGATCAATAAGGACAATGCCTTTTTTAAGTGAGAGCTTATGGCTGCAAATGAGTTTATTTGCCTGAGAGTATACTTGTAAATAATATCCCTTCGATATTTTAATCCAGACCCACTTGGCAGCAAACATCCAAGGAACTGAGTACCGGGATCCATTATAGGATAGCAGACAGTCGTGCGAGACTTTTCGGTTCTCTTCTTTTACTCCAACATATCTTGTCTCTGGTAGTGTTAGCAATGAGAGCTTTTCATGTTCGAACAAATCTGTTGCTGCCGATTTTGTTACTGAGTGTATCCTTCTATTATTTTCTTCTTGAAAGTTTTTCAGTTTATTTTGAAGATCAGGAAAGTTTTCAAATGATGACCCTGCTATAAAATGAGTCTCTAAGTAACTAAAAGGTTTTTCAACTTTCCCCTTACTCCATGGATGTCCGGGCAAACTTCTTGTTGGTGTAAATCCATAATGTGCACAAAATGTAATGTAACGCTGATTCCACGAAAAATTATTTCTCGATGCGTTTGTTACAAATGATTTCGCATTATCTGTTTGAAGTCTCTGACATACTCCGCCAGTTTCAATTATACAATTCTCCAGCGCCTCGAATATCGCTCCTTGATTCTGAGACAGAGATACTTCTAGTATCTGGTAACGGCTGAATGAGTTGATATATGAGTAAACGAAAATATTGGTGAGATTGCCTTCGATCTGAACGCTATAAGGACTCCAGTCAAACTGTGCCTGTTCTCCCGGTTCTGTTTCATATGGTGTGAAAAACTTATGCGGTTTGATTTGTGTCTTTGAAAGGTAATCATACATTGCAGTTTTTCCCCCACGATACCCCTTTGACTTTAACTCATTGAATATTCTGCTGCCCTTAAATTTCTTAACGTTCAACATTTCGAAAATTACATCGTGAAAAACTTCCAACTCAGAATTACTTGAACCGTTACGACGATACTCGGGGGCTTCATTTCGTTCGAGGGCTGCTTTGACGGTGTTATGACTTATACCTAAATCTTTTGCAATTTCCCGGTTACTTTTACTAGGGCTTTTTACCCTTAGATTTTTAATTACCAACCAATCTTCCATGCTGATCACCTATTTTCCCTTTCTTCTTCATGATTAAATATTTCACTTAATGTGATGAAGAAAGTTATTATTTGTTTGTTGATCTGGTGGTCAGTTTTCGGCGGAAATGTGGTCAGTTTTCAAGCGGAAAAAACA
>JAGVOC010000359.1 GCA_020052975.1 Desulfobacterales bacterium
ATCCTGGCTGCGCGTAACTCCGGCTTTGAGCACTATAAAGCCTATGGGAACCTGACCTTTAAGCTGGTCATCAACTCCCAGAACCGCACATTCAGCTACGTCGGGATGGTCGGAGAGTATCTCTTCCATGCCTCCAGTTGAAAGACGGTGGCCCGCGACATTGATTACATCGTCTGTCCGTGTCATTACATAAACATACCCGTCTTCATCGATAAAACCGGCGTCTGCTGTCTTGTAGTATCCGGGGAATTCCTTCAGATATGAACTTATAAATCCTTCATCATTGTTCCAAAGTGTCGGTAAAGTTCCCGGAGGGAGAGGCAGCTTGACGACGAGGGCTCCGATTTCTCCGGGCTTTACTATATTATTGTTAGGATCCACGACCCTTACATCCCATCCGGGAGCAGGTTTTGTGGGAGATCCCTGTTTAACTGTAAAATGATGCAGGCCGACGCAGTTTGCGGCTATCGCCCAGCCTGTTTCAGTCTGCCACCAGTGATCAATTACGGGAACGCCAATGCTTTTTTCAGCCCAGTGGAGGGTATCGGGGTCAAGCCTTTCACCTGCCAGAAATAAATACTTGAAGTTGGAGAGGTCATATTTTTTCATATGTTCGGCTTTCGGGTCTTCCCTTTTTATCGCTCTGAAAGCTGTTGGAGCAGTGAACATGGTTTTTACCTTGTGCTGGGATATAACCCGCCAGAAAACACCGGCATCGGGTGTGCCTACGGGCTTTCCTTCAAACAGGATTGTAGTACAGCCTTTTAAAAGGGGACCATAAATTATATAGGAATGCCCGACAACCCATCCGACATCCGATGCTGCCCAGTAAACATCTCCGGCATCAACATTATAGATTGCTTTCATGGTCCATTTCAGTGCTACCATGTGCCCGCCATTATCTCTGACCACCCCTTTTGGAATGCCTGTTGTGCCTGATGTGTAGAGTATGTACAGGGGGTCTGTAGATGCGACGGGGACACAGTCGTGCGGTTTGGCTTTTGCCATTACATCATTCCAGTCGAGGTCCCGGCCCGGAATCAGGGTTGCAGTTTCCATGGGACGCTGGCAAATTATGCAGTGATCCGGTTTTGATTTAGCCATTTCAATGGCTCCATCTAAAAGCGGCTTGTAAGGTATCACTCTCTTTACTTCAATGCCGCATGAAGCTGAAACAATCACTTTGGGTTTTGCATCGTTTATCCGGGTTGCAAGCTCGTTTGATGCAAATCCTCCGAAAACAACCGAATGGACGGCTCCAAGGCGGGCGCAAGCAAGCATTGCTACAGCTGCTTCCGGAATCATGGGCATATAAATGAGGACGCGATCCCCTTTGGCAACTCCGAGGGAAGCAAGCGCTCCGGCAAACTTAGCAACAAGATCTCTTAACTCAATGTATGTAAACTTCTTTATCGTATCGGTGACAGGGCTGTCATAAATGAGCGCATCCTGGTTGCCTCTTCCGTTTTCTACGTGAAAATCGAGTGCATTGTAACAGGTATTTACCATTCCGCCCGGGAACCATCTGTAGAAATATGGCTTGCGGGAATCATCCAGAACTTTTTCCCATTTTTTATACCAGTGACAGTCTTCCGCCGCTTCGCCCCAGAATCCTTCAGGGTCTTTAAGGGATCTTTCATAAGCTTGAAAATACGGGTTTGTCATTATCGTCCTCCTTTTTACAGTAAAAGTGAGCAGGCTGTTTTTTTAAATAGAAATTATTAGTATAAGTGTCAAGCAAATAATGAATGACATACATAATTTGAACCGTATAAATTGACATTAAAAGAGAAAAGAAGAGTGAATGGGAAATAGTAAATAGTGAATAGTGAAGAATAAACAGTTGGTTGGTGTCCGCCCGCAAAGCGATTATATCAGCGGATTATGCAATTTCCCACGAAGGATTCGGCCGTAAGTTTGAGTTCAAGCATTTCCTCTTCGCTGAATCCGCAATCTTCAGCGGTGAAAAAATCCGGATCAAGGACGTTTTTATTTTGAAAATGCTGGAGAACATAAAGGGTAGCGCCTTTGATTATATCTGAAATCTTTTCAATGACGGGCTGGCTTATAAACGGCTTGACGCACGTTGTTCTGAACTCGTAATCAATTGCCGAATTCATGATGGTTTTAATGCTTGACAATATATCGGCAGATTCGCAATCGTATTTTACAAAAAAAGAGTAGAGGGCGGGGTCCGTCTTGATATCCATGGCAATATAGTCGACAAGCCCGTCACTTAACAGTTTTTTTATTACCTGCGGCCTGCTTCCGTTTGTATCAAGTTTTACCGGGTAGCCGATTTTTTTGATTTTTATCAGAAGCGATTCGATACCGGGATAAATGGTTGGTTCTCCGCCGGAAACAACGACTCCATCCAGAAAATTCCTGCGGCTTTCAAGGAAGCGGTAAACTTCTGTTTCTTCTAATAATACAGGGGAGGTATTACGTACAAGATCAGGATTATGGCAATAGGGGCAGGTAAAATTACAACCCGAAAGGAAAAGAACACAGCTTATTTTTCCGGGATAATCGATCAGGGAATTTTTTTGAATGCCGCCTAAAGCCATGATTGAGATTATATTGCGCCTTGTAATCTGGCAACAGGTTCTTCGTCATAATGCCGGCCAGTTTCAATGCTGCTTTGTTCTGGATTGCAATGGCAGTTATCTTCATAGTCATCAGGCGGCAACAGATAGGTTTTTCTCATCCCGAATTCCGCCTGTTTGCCGTTGTTCCACTGTTTGACAGGCCTTAAATAGCCTACAACCCTTGAATAGACTTCCGTTTCAGCATTGCATTCGGAGCAGAGTTCCTGCCTGCCTTTTAAATATCCATGCGACGGGCATACACTGAAGGTAGGCGTCAGGGTAAAATAGGGCAGGTGAAAATTAGTTGATATTTTTCTTATGAGCCCTTTTATTGTTGAAACGTCCGTGATGAGTTCGCCAAGGAAAATATGTAAAACTGTGCCGCCGGTATATTTTGTCTGAAGGCTGTCCTGCAACCTGAGGGTTTCATATATATCATCAGTATAATTAACAGGAAGCTGAGTTGAATTTGTATAATATGGTGCTGATCCTTTTATGTAATCTTCTTCATTGGCGCAGATGATATCCGGGAATTTCTGCTTGTCTTTCATGGACAGCCTGTAGGATGTTCCTTCCGCTGGAGTGGCTTCAAGGTTGTACAGATCTCCTGTTTTTTCCTGTGTTTCGGAAAGAATATCGCGTATGTAATCCATAACTTTCAGGGAAAAATCGAGACCTTGTTTACTTGCTATATCTTTGCCAAGGAAATTAAGGCAGGCTTCGTTCATGCCGATAATACCGATTGTTGAAAAATGATTTTTCCAGTAACAACTGGTCCCGTTTTTAACTTCTCTTAAATAAAATTTTGAATACGGGTAGAGGTTGTTCTCTGTAAACATTTCAAGCACCTTGCGTTTTATAGAAAGGCTGGTTATCGCGAGATTGATGTTTTTTTTCAGGTGCGAAAAGAATTCATCTTCAGTTCCTGAAAGATAGCCTATGCGCGGAAGGTTTATGGTTACAACTCCGATCGATCCTGTCAGGGGACTTGCTCCGAACAGTCCGCCACCTCTCTTAAGAAGCTCCCTGTTATCAAGGCGAAGCCGGCAGCACATTGATCTTGTATCTTCGGGAGAGAGATCTGAATTGACAAAGTTTGAAAAATAGGGGATTCCATACTTACCCGTCATTTTCCATACTGTTTCAAGATTTGGATTATCCCAGTCAAAATCGGAAGTGATACTGTATGTGGGTATCGGGAATGTAAATACCCTTCCTCTTGCATCCCCTTCCATCATTACCTCGGCAAAAGCCCTGTTTATTATATCCATTTCCGGCTGGAATTCGGAATACGTTTTTTTGCGCTCTTTTCCGCCTATTATTACAGGATGATCCTTTAGTATTGAAGGAACATACAGGTCCATTGTTATGTTGGTGAATGGCGTCTGGAATCCAACACGGGTAGGAATGTTTATATTGAAAACGAATTCCTGTATTGCCTGCTTTACTTCAGTGTAATTCAGCTTGTCATAGCGGACAAAGGGGGCGAGAAGTGTGTCAAAATTTGAAATGGCCTGGGCGCCAGCCGCTTCACCCTGTAATGTGTAGAAGAAGTTTACTATTTGCCCAAGAGCAGATCTCAGGTGTTTCGGGGGCGCACTTTCAACTTTTCCTTCAACGCCCATGAATCCCTTATTCAGAAGGTCCTTTAAATCCCATCCGACGCAGTAAACGGAAAGGAGGCTCAGGTCGTGTATATGTATATCCCCGTTTTTATGAGCGTCCCTTACTTCGGGAGGATAGATGCGGTTAAGCCAGTATTCGGAAGTTACGTCTGATGATATGTAATTGTTAAGTCCTTGCAACGAGTAACACATGTTGCTGTTTTCCTTGATTTTCCAATCAAGCTTCTGAATATAGTGTTCAACAAGGTCAATATTTGCATTGGTGGCTATGCTTCGTATCTGGGCGTGCTGCTCCCTGTATATAATATATGCCTTTGCTGTTTTGTAAAATGGGGAATCGAGAAGCACCCTTTCAACAATATCCTGGACACCCTCAACATCGGGAACAGGTCCAAGGCGCAGTTCATGGGATAGAGTAAGAACGCGAAGCGTAAGCTTTCTTGCTTCTCTATCATCAAACTCACCCGAAGCCTTTCCTGCTTTTGCTATAGCTGATGTAATTTTTGATGAATCAAATTCAACAACCCTGCCGTCACGTTTTTTAATTTCCTCAAACACTTGTGCCACCTCTTCATGTTTAGTCGGTTCAAAATAGAAAAATCTCCATATTAATCGGAGATGAAAATTACCTGCCCAGTTTCAAGAAAAAACAGAAAGCACATTGTTGCGTATTTCGGTAAATTTTGATGGTTTAGTAAAAAGTACAACTGAGGAGTATCAACAAAAAATATGCATGATGTGTTTCAAATACCCAATATATAGTTGTTTGTCAACAAATATATTCAATATATGGTATTTTGCTGAGAGGAAGGCAACTATTTTAAAGGACAGCAAAAAAATGATGGAGTGGTTCATTTCGGTTATGGTAATTTGCTTCTTACGGATTGACAAGAGGGGCATGTTCTGACAGATAATTAGTTTCCATCCGGAAACAAATTATGAACATTATTGAGTTTCCGGATCGGAAACCAAACTAAATATTGTGATAACGGGATATTATGTTTATGAAAAAGATTCTATGTAAGGGCTTTTCATTTTCCGGCGTTGTATCCGGCCTTAAAAAAAACAGTCAAAAAGATCTCGGACTTATTTATTCAGAGGTTCCCGCAAGCATTGCCGGATTATTTACCACAAATAAAGTTCAGGCAGCGCCGGTGATTCTTGACAGGGAGAGAATCAGGCGCGGCGTCTGTCGGGCTGTTATTGTAAACAGCGGGAGCGCAAACTGCTGCACAGGCGATCAGGGCATAAAAGATGCCATATCTGAAGCAAAACTTGCGGCATATGGACTGAATATATCTGAAGAGCTGGTTTTTGTTGCATCGACGGGAGTTATTGGAAAACCGCTTGCCTTGGATAAAATTGAGTCTGCCGTTCCGGAACTTGTGAAATCGCTTTCCCCCGGCGGCATAAATGACTTTGCACAAGCCATTATGACAACCGATACTATCCCGAAGATTGTTTCAAGAAACGGCAACATCGGCGGATCCGGTTTCAATATTACAGGAGTTGCAAAAGGAGCCGGAATGATATGCCCGGATATGGCCACAATGCTCTGTTTTGTCTGTACTGATGCAGCGGTTTCGCCGGATTTTCTTAAAGAAGTTCTGGCTTCTTCCGTGGAAAAGTCCTTTAACAGGATAACGATTGACGGAGATACAAGCACAAACGATACGGTTCTTGTTATGGCAAACGGAATGTCGGGCGCAAGTGTAAAAAGCCAGTCCGAAAAAGAATACTTCCGGGAACTCCATGATGAAGTTCTTATGGCGCTTGCTAAAATGGTCGTTAAAGACGGCGAGGGCGCCACGAAACTTGTTGATATTATTGTGAAGGGCGCGGCAAGCGGAAGTGACGCTGAAAAAATCGCCAAAACCATAGCCAACTCGAGCCTGGTCAAGACGGCCCTGTTCGGAGAAGACGCAAACTGGGGCAGGATTCTTGCGGCTGCCGGAAGATCGGGTGCGGAATTTGATCCAGGGCTTGCGGACATCTATTTCGACGATGTATTGATGGTAAAAAACGGAATGGGTTGCGGTAATGCCGCCGAAATGGAAGCGACGAAAGTGCTGAAGAAGCCTGAGTTCTCGATAAAGGTTGATTTGAAAGCGGGTGACGGAAATGCGTCCGTCCTTACCTGTGATTTTTCGATAGATTACGTGAAGATAAATGCCGATTACAGATCATGACGGCTTCGTAAAAAGTGATTCTGCTGTGTTGCACTTCATCTTTCGTCATTGCAGCGTACTTATATGTACGCTTCATTCCTCAAGATTCGCGCGCCTTGCATAATGATCTTTTTACTTTGCCGTCTAAACTTTGAATTTTTACGGGTATATCAATTATGAGACTTCAGAAGTTTCTGTCGGAAGCGGGTTTTTGTTCGAGAAGACACGGCGAGGAGCTGATCCTGGCCGGGCGTGTCAGCATTAACGGAGTAGTTATAACCAAACTCGGAACAAAAATAGATCCTGAAAAGGATATCGTTGAAGTCGGCGGAAACCGGATAGAGGCAAAAAATGATTTGATATACATCGCACTTAACAAACCGAAGGGTTATGTTACAACATGCAGCCAGGATGGTGATAAAACCGTTCTTGATCTGATTGACATACCGGAGCGTGTTTATCCCGTCGGGCGTCTTGACAAGGATTCGAGCGGGCTTCTTCTTTTAACCAATGACGGAAGATTGCACAACATACTTTCACATCCTTCCTTTGACCATGAAAAAGAATACGATGTTGTTGTTTCGCGGCCGTTTTCGGATGAAGCCCTCGGTAAAATGGCTTCCGGCATCCATTTGCTGGGAAGCAGGACAAGACCTGCTGAAGTAAAAAGAATTTCTCCAAATCAGTTCCGGATTGTTCTTAAAGAGGGAAGAAACAGGCAGATACGCCGCATGGTAGAAAAGGTCGGAAACAGGGTTAAAAAATTGAAGAGAATAAGAATTTCAAACGTAAGACTCGGCAGTCTTAAAGAGAGCTGCTGGCGTTATCTTACTGAAAAAGAGAAGAAGGAGCTGTTGAAAAACATAATTTGAGAGATCAGAAAGCGGTAATATCAAGAAGAGCAACTGAAAGAATAAAAGCCGGGCATCTCTGGATTTACAGGAGCGACATAATTGATCCACCTGCCGAAGGAGGGTCCGTTGTAACCATCAGCGACAGCGGCGGGAAATTTTACGGAAAGGCATTTTACAGCGATAAGTCGCAGATAGCTCTGCGCCTGGTTACAACCCTCGATGAAACGGTTGACGAAGGATTCTGGAGAAACCGGCTTGAATCGGCTTTAATGCTCAGGCGGAAAGTGGTTACGAATTCGGAAGTATGCAGGCTTGTAAACGGCGAAGGAGACGGGGTTCCCTCCGTAATTGTTGACCGTTATAAAGATGTTCTTTCCATTCAGACTCTAAGTCAGGGGGCCGAGAATATAAAAAAGCTTATTGCAGAACTTCTGTCGGAACTTATCGATCCGGTTTCCATCATTGAAAGAAATGACGGAAAGGTCAGGGATCTGGAAGGATTGCCGAGGCAAGTCTCAATATTAAAAGGAGAAGATCCCGGTGAGATAATCTGTTTTGAGAACGGCCTTAAATTTAACTTTCATCCCTCTTCAGGCCAGAAAACAGGCGCTTTTCTTGACCAGAGGGAAAACCGTGCTCTTACGGGCAGGCTCTCCTTTGGAGCCGGTCTTGACTGTTTCTGCTACGCAGGCGGTTTTGCGCTGAATATGGCAGGGTCATGTGAAAAGGTTGAGGCAATTGACATCTCGGAATCGGCAATTGAGCTTGCAAAGAAAAACGCCCTGTTAAACGGGATAACAAACATTCAATTTGAGACTGACAATGTTTTTGACCGGCTGAAACTTTATGACGGTCAGAAAAGAAAATTCGATACGATAGTGCTCGATCCTCCCGCCTTTGCAAAAAGCAGGGCACATATTGAAGCTGCCGAAAGAGGGTACAAGGAGATTAATCTCCGGGCGTTACGGATGCTTAATCCGGGAGGTTTGCTGATTACGTCGAGCTGTTCGCAGCATATGGATGAAAATGCATTTTTAAATATTTTAGCCTGGGCCGCTTCGGATGCAGGATGCAGGGTGCAGGTGATCGAGAAGCGCACCCAGGGCAAGGATCATCCATTCCTTATTTCCATGCCCGAAACCTATTACTTAAAATGCATATTGCTTCGGATCTTATAAAATATCTGATATCGTGAAATCATAAATTTTCCAGGATAAATCCGGTGCGCCTGTTGACCGGCAAAAGAGGGACTCTTAAGATTTCATATCCAAGCGTTTTATAGGTCTCTTCTATAAGCCGGTCAATGAGGGTGGAATCTTCTTCGTTTTCATTGCGGACTTTATCGTGTTTTATCCGAAGCCTGTCGAATAAGAATATTTTTCTGTAGCGTATATCGGCGCTTTCTTTTTCAGGTTCTTCCGGATTAAGTCCCGCAAATCTGAAATAGGCTATGCTGTCCGGAATTGCGCGGTCAAGAAAAACAATCGCTTTGTCAGGAAGAGAAGATTCCATCTCTATTTTCCTGTAAAATATGTTGTGTTCGAATAAGGACATGTCTGCTTTTATTTCATCGAGGGTTTTGCCTTTCCTTAATTCATCATTTATATATGCACGTGCAACTTCATGAACGACTTTGTAACCAAGCTGTTCGAGCTGCAATATCACAGACGTTTTTCCTGAACAGGGGGAACCTGTTATTACATACCAGTTTGTTATACGCATATTAAAATAGATCCGCCAGTTGAACCGATTTAAAATAGTTAGAGCTTTGCCGACAGGTCAAGTGGTGCGATACAGAAAGGATCATTATTTGAAACGGAATTGACCCTGCGGGATACGGGAAATCCTTTTATCCCGGATATTGCTCCTTCCTGTATGATCTCTTTTAAGCTTTTCGGGTCATTTTCATCGGGATTGAGCCAGTTTTCATATACCTTTTTGTCTAGAATTACCGGCATCCTGTTGTGAATTACGCTTAAAGGGCCGGTTGCTTCTGTTGTAATTACAGCAAAGGCGCAACGGATTGACTCGTCATTTTCTTTTCTTTTTCCCCAGATACCGGCAAAGGCGAAAGGCAGATTTGATTGAACTTTAAAAAACCAGGGCTCTTTTTTGGAACCGGTCTTTTTCCATTCATAAAATCCGTCGGCGGGTATAAGGCACCGTCTGAATCTGTAAGCTTCACGAAAGCTCGGTTTTTCCGCAATGGTTTCAAAACGAGCATTGATCAGAAGAGGCGGTTTTGTTTCTTTTTCCCCGATATGGGGCGAAATACCCCAGAAAAATTTTGTCAGAATCCTTTCACCTGAGTGTACAACGGCAAGAACATCCTGCAACGGGGCCACATTGTAAGATTGAACAGGATCGCATTTTACGGCCCTGATATCAAAAGCCTCCTGTAACAAAGAAACCGGGCTGAACTGGGCAAATCTTCCACACATAATCTTTTTTACTCTTCTCTCAACGCTTGACGGCTTCGTAAAACAGTCCGCATATGATTTTAACTTTTAACTACTTGTTATTTTTTCAAGTATTGAGCGCTGATGCTTCACTTTGTGTCGCTTGAACCCTCGAATCCTTGAATCCTTGACCTCTTCATTATTTATTCTATTAGCATAACAAATTAACTTGTGATATGAAACTTCAACATTCATAAATTTATCAGATTTTATTCAGCTCTTCAACGTATCAATTCACATTAAAGGCAGGAGGAAATTTTATCATGAAAAAGGAACAGTTCTGGAGAAAATCCTATGATGCCGGTCTCGAAGATATTGATCCGAAAAGATGGGAAACCTCGTATGTTGATGTTATCAGACCAGCATTTCAAAAATTTCCGGAAAAGGCAGCATTTACTTTTTTCGGTGTCGAGGTGTCATTTGCCCAGGTGGACAAGTATTCAAACAAGTTCGCCGATATGCTCATTAAAAACGGTCTGAAGAAAGGGGATGTGGTCGGGATCAATCTTCCGAATATTCCCGAATATGTGATAGCCTGGCTGGGAACATTAAAAGCCGGATGTGTTGTTTCGGGAGTTTCGCCACTGCTCTCTCCTGAAGAAATGCAATATCAGCTTAATGACTCAAAAGCAAAAGCCCTTGTTACACTTGATGCCATATTTGCGGGAAGGCTCGTAAAAATTGAGTCGAATCTCCCTGATCTTAAAGTTGTAGTTGCGGCAAGTGTCGGAGGTTTTCTTCCTGCCATAAAAAGAATACTGGGACAGATGCTGAAAAAAATACCTAAAGGCAAGGTAATCCCGTTGAAAGGGAAAATCATTTATAATTTTCATGATGTGATAAAAACAGATAAATTTTCGGAAAAAAATCCGAATATTAAAGTAACTCCTGATGATATTGCATATTTGCAATATACAGGCGGTACAACAGGCGCACCCAAAGGGGCTATGCTGAGCCACCGTAATGCAGTTTCGGACCTGATAATTGTCCAAACCTGGCTCGGGTGGGAACCGGGTAAGGGATTGGCGCTGTCAGGATTCCCGTTTTTTCATATTGCAGGCCTTTTCTTCAATGCAAACTGCATATTCCTCGGATGGACACAGGTGCTTGTCCCCAACCCAAGAGATACTGATTACATCTGCGCCCAGATAGAAAAATATAAGCCAACTACACTTGTTAACGTACCGTCCCTGTTCCAAATCCTGATGGGTAATCCTAAATTCAAGTCTTTGGATTATTCAGGAGTGGATAGATGCATATGTGCTGCCGCCCCGTTCCCCGAAGAATCTCAGAAAGAGTTTGAAGAAATCGTGGGGAAGGGCAAGCTGCTGGAAGTATATGGAATGACTGAAACTTCCCCTTTGACTACAATGAATCCATCGAAAGGTAAAAAGAAGCTGGGGTCAATCGGGCTGCCATTATTAAATACGGATATAAAACTGGTCGATCCTGAAACCGGCAAAGAAGTTGCACCGGGTCAGCCCGGGGAAATTTGCGTAAAAGGTCCGCAGGTCATGGTCGGTTATTTTAACAAGCCGGAAGAAACGAAAAAGACAATTGATTCGGATGGATATTTACATACCGGAGATGTTGCTGTTCAGGATGAAAATGGATATCTGAGCATAGTGGATAGAACAAAGGATATGATAATCGTAGGTGGATTCAAAGTCTTTTCCAAGAAGGTTGAAGAAATATTAACAGCGCATCCGGCGATAGAAATGATTGCAACTGTTGGCGTGCCTAATCCGGAACGGCCCGGTTCCGAACTTGTTAAGGCTTTTGTAATGGTTTCCAAAGAATACGAGGGTAAAGACAACAAAGAGATTGAAAATGAAATAATAAAATTTGCGAAAGAGAAACTCGCCCCCTACGAGGTTCCGAAGATGATTGAAATAAGAAAAGACCTGCCCCTCACAACAGTTGGTAAACTTGATAAAAAGCTTCTTCGCGCAGAGGGGAAAAGCAATAAGGCGTGAGACATAAGGCGGGAGGCATGAGGCGGCGAGAGGCATGGAAGAGATAAAGTTATATGGCGCTTGCGCCGCCATCAACCGGAATGGTCTGGCCTGTGATAAAATCTGAAGCATCCGAGCAAAGAAACAATACAGGGTGTGCCACATCAGAAGGCTCTGCAATTCTTCCAAGCGGGATTGTTTTTACGATTTGATTATAAATATCATTGTTTGACCAGAATGGTTCGCTGAATTTTGTCTTTACCATGCCCGGCGCTACAGCATTAACCTGGATACCAAAAGGTGCAAGTTCTTGTGCAAGAACCTTGGTCATCATTTCAATTCCGGCTTTTGCTATGCCATAAATTCCCATTGCCGGTGCGGATCTTCTTGCGGCAATAGATGAAATACTGACTATTTTCCCCTTTTTCCGCCCTCTCATTATTTTTCCGGCCTTTTTTGAACATAAGAAAGTGCCGCTCAGATTGGAGTCAATTATTTTTTGCCATAACGAATAGTCGGCATCAACAACTGAAGTTACAATATTCATTCCGACATTGTTTATCAGGCCATCGATCTTTCCGAAATTTTCAATAGCTTTATTAAAGAGGTTTTCAACATCAGATTCTTTTGCAATATGTGCCTGTACTGTAAGAAGGCCGGCTCCTCCCGAAAGCTTTGTTTTCGCTGCTTCAAGCCCTTCCTGTTTTCTTCCGCATATTACGACCTTTGCCTTCTGATCAAGAAGCAGTTGCGCTATTTCCAAACCGATTCCCCTGCTTCCACCGGTTATTACAAACACCCTGTTTTCGAGGTCATAACATACATTACCCATTAAATCCTCCTGAAAAACAGATGAATAATCGTTTAATAAATTTTCCAAAACATGACAAACACACTTGATTCCCTGATCGTAAGTCTATTCAACATAAATATATTGCCCAACATGTATTTTGCTTTTTGGCGTCAGCTTGTTAATACGCAGAAGCCTGTCCAGCGACATATTGTGATTCTGCGAAATCCTGAAAAGGTTATCCCCTGATTTGACGCGGTACTTCTTAATAACATCATTGGTTTCATTATAACCGCTCTGTTTTTGAATAAATAAAACCTGTCCTATATGAAGGTTGATCGTATTTAACTTGTTAAGTTCCTGAATGTTTTTAACTGTCGTATTGTATCGGTTGGCTATGATCAAGAGGGATTCACCGCTTTTAACAATATGTGTAGAAGGTTGTTCCTTTTTTTGCGGTGTGTATTTTGCTTGTTGGGTTGTTGATTCAGTTTTTGATGATCCTCCTTGATAATTAGGGATTTTAAGCATTTTGTCTGCTATTACTATCGGTTTGCGCATATTATTTGCCCGCATGAGGTTTTGAGCGCTGACTCGGTAGCGTTTTGAAATTGCAAAAAGTGTTTCTCCCCGTTTTACTCTGTGATAAGCAGTTGAAACCTGTTGTCTGGCGGATGAGACGGGTATTGCGTCTATTTTGGCAAGAAGCTCTTCTGTTTTACCGGGCGGTGCTTTCAGAAGATATGTGTAAGGCGGTAAAATATTGTATCGAAGTTCCGGATTAATCTGTTTGAGATCATTTGCATCGACGCAAAGTTCTTTCGCTATGTCTTTCAAATGAGCCTGTTTTGTTATCGAAACAGTTTCGTATTTCCAGGGCAATTCCAGATCAACTTTATCAAGACCGTATTTTTCCGGGTTGGAAAGGACGTGGAGGGTTGCCAAAAATCTTGGAACGTATCTTGCGGTTTCTCTCGGAAGGCGTTCATAAAGATCCCAGAAGTTATCAAGATAATTGACATTTTGGTCCCTTATTATCCTTAAAACCCTGCCTTCTCCGCAGTTGTAGGCGGCAAGCACAGTTGTCCAGTCTCCAAACATCTGATGCAGTTCCTTAAGATATGCTATTGCTGCTTCAGTAGATTTGACTGGATCAAGTCTTTCATCAACGAACAGATCCCGTTTTAAGCCAAATTTATAGCCGGTCGAAGGAATGAACTGCCAAAGGCCGAGAGCCCTGGCTGAAGAAAGTGCGTTAACCTTAAATCCGCTTTCGATGAGGGGCAACCAGGACAATTCTGCCGGCAACCCAGCTTGCTTAAGCATTTCAAGTATTTGAGGACGAAAGCTTCCTGAACGCTTTAATGATTCTCTGAAAAAATTTCTTTCTATGCCGGTCGTGAAAAGATCTATTTCGGTCTGAATATGGCTATTCATTTCCATAGGAATAGCCTTGTGATTTCCATTAACAGCGAAATTCCGTGAGGCGTAAATTTCCAATATTCTTTTCGAAATAGTAAATCTTATATCTTCTTTTTGCTGGGCCAAAGTCGAATTGTTGCCCGTATCTATCGATAAAATTAATGAATAAGCCTGATCCAGTGCTTCAAGTGCATTTTCCAGTTCACCCTTTTGCCATAACTCCTGGGACATTTGACAGTAATCGAGGGCTTCATCCATTTTATTTTCAAATTTTTTATTGCGGGGGGATGTTATTTCAGAAGAAACTGGGAGAGCGCCATTATCGTCAACCAACTTGTTGTTATTGTTGTTTGTTTGCGGGGGCTTTGTATCAACATTAGCCTGAACAGAAGGGGGATAATGTTTTGTATCCTTATTATTCGAATTCGTAATATTATCAACTGCACTTGATTCTGTTAAGTTTGAGGGCTTATTGTTTTGTTCTCTTGAATTGTTATTGGTTGATATTGAAGTGGGAGGTGTAACATTATTATTCCCAAGAGGTTCTGTAGCAGCCTTGCTTGTTTTAGAAAGCAGGACAGGATTTTTATCTGGTGAAGTTTGGATGATTTCCGGATTGTGAGCGCAACCGGCTATCGAAATTATCAATAAGACAGTAAATGGAATTATCAATATATTTTTCAAAATGTTAAGTCCTCAAATTTTTGATTTCTGTTAAACGGCAATCTTGGGATTCTCTAAATATGCCCTTTATCTTTATGGAATGCTCTTTTTCAGTCACACCCAAATAAATTGATTTATATGGTTTAATTGTTTTGCAGGAGAATTACACAAACAGAGGCGGGCTTGTCAAGGATTAATCGTCAACAGCCTGTGCAAGGCTGATTAATATGTGGCCCGTAATTTATTTGTATAATTGATTATTGTATTAAAATAACTTGAAATAATTACAGCAAATACTCACAAATGAGTTGGTTTCCATCCGAAAATGGTCCTTCTGAGCAATCTCGGCGTTAATCTGCGGGATTTCTTGTGCGGCGTACATTGAGTATGCCTCCGCACAATCCCTTGATTTCCTTGAGCTTGTCTCAAAGTTTGCTTCCGGATGAACACTATATTGCAGTTGATAATTTAAGATTATGGTCAATAATTGAAGAAATTGTAAGTTAAATTGATTATTATTCTTTACAATCGCAAAAAATTTGGTAAAATAAGTGTTGATATTTTATTTGAAGGCGGATAAAAGAAACTTTTCTTATCGATACCGATAAGAGTAATTTTAAATATTTTTAATCATTTATTTTGTAAAAACAAGATTTATTTGAGCGTGCCAGAGTAGCTCAGTAGGTAGAGCGCCTCACTTGTAATGAGGATGTCGCGGGTTCAATTCCTGTCTCTGGCTCCAGATGTCAGCATGGTGGGGTTCCCGAGTGGCCAAAGGGAACAGACTGTAAATCTGTCGGCGAAGCCTTCGGAGGTTCAAATCCTCCCCCCACCACCAACCTTGAAAGTGAGTCGCATGTAGGAGATTCCTTTAGGGTGCCGGAATCGTTATTTAACTACATGGCTTTCTCCTGGAGTTTTGCTCCAAGATTTGAGAGAAATGCGGTCTTCTCAGGACTTTTTTTGATTTTTAAGGGAAGATAACGCAACAATAAGCGGGAGTAGCTCAGTTGGTAGAGCTTCAGCCTTCCAAGCTGAATGTCGCGAGTTCGAGCCTCGTCTCCCGCTCCAAATCTTTTGACCGATTTATTTGGCCTGCATGTGGAGTATTCAGTTAAAGCCATAAAAAGCCCACGTAGCTCAGTTGGTAGAGCTCTTCCTTGGTAAGGAAGAGGTTCACCGGTTCGACTCCGGTCGTGGGCTCCATAAATATAGTAGTTTACGCTTTATTTAAATACCCGCGTTTTTATGGTTGAAAGGCTGTTGGCATCATTATATAATAAAAATTTACAGATATCAGAAATTTTATTACCAAAATCATGGGGAGGGTATTCGAGATGGCTAAGAAGAAGTTTGAGAGGACGAAGCCGCATGTTAATGTGGGAACGATAGGACATATAGATCACGGGAAGACG
>JAGVOC010000416.1 GCA_020052975.1 Desulfobacterales bacterium
ACTCACCGACAACGGGGCCAATGTCCTCGGCTCGGTCGTCAAAAACCAGTACACCCTTTCCAATGTAACCGCAAACCATGCTGTTATTGCCACCTTCTCCATCAACACGTATAACCTCTCAATTACCAAGGCAGGTCTTGGAAACGGCACAATAACAAGCACACCTTCGGGAATTAACTGCGGTAATGATTGTTCAGAAGCATTTAGCATCGGGGCATCTGTTACACTGACTGCCGCGCCATCCTCTGATTCAGTGTTCACCGGCTGGAGCGGTGGCGGCTGTTCAGGCACAGGAAACTGCACGGTTACTATGAATAGCAGTATTACTGTAACAGCTACATTTCAGGGTAAGTATTTCATATCAGGCACAGTCCGTAAACCGAGCGGCTCATCCCCGGGCAATCCGATATCCGGCGTGACAGTAACACTGGGCGGAGATGGGAGTGGAACTGCAATAACTGACAAATATGGCAATTATCAGTTCTCAGGATTGCCGAATGGAAATTACTCACTTACCCCCAGCATGCTGAACTATATTTTTACTCCTGCAAACAGAGTAGTGGCCTTAACAGACAGGAACATGTACTCGCAAAACTTCACAGGCACATATTCTGTAAGCGGTATATACTCGATATCCGGCAGGGTTCTCACACCCCAAGGCAATCCGATATCCGGAGCAACGGTTGCGCTGACCGGTAGCGCAACAGGCACCACGCTGACTGACATCCTGGGCAATTATACCTTCTCAGGGCTGTCGAACGGGAACTATACAGTCACTCCGGGGATGACTGGCTATACTTTCTCACCGGGATACAGAACGGTAACCATCAGCGGATTCAGCATGTCAGGACAAAACTTCACCGGAACTCCATCAGGCGGAGGGATATATTCAATATCGGGCACTGTTCGTTTGCCGAGCGGAGCGGTTCCGGGGAAGCCGGTGCCGGGAGTAGTCATGACACTCACAGGTGATGCTACCGGAACCGTAACAACCGACAATTACGGGAATTACACGTTCAGAGCACTGCCAAATGGCAATTTCACCATAACCCCGTCCAAGACTGGGTATCTCTTCACTCCATCTGATAGATATGTGACGATCGATGGAAGAAATGCAGTGGCACAGGATTTTACCACAGTTGCGGAATGACATTCGGCCGATGAGAGATAATTCGTCGGCAGATCAACGCTTCTTATTCATACTGTCATTAGACCCTGGAATCTAATGATCTGCCGAATGCAATATTGCAAAAAAAGGAGAAAATGATGAAACATAAGTCTACAAAGCTTATCTCGGGCCTCCTTTGCTTCATTTCTCTCGTATCGACAGCGTGCAGTGGGGGGGGGCCTTCAGGCAAGACCGGCTCCGACAATACTGTTACCGCATCAGGGCCTCTCAGCGTTGACGCCAGAAATCCCCGTTATTTTGCAGATGGCAACGGCAAAACAGTGCTTCTTTCTGGATTTGAGTTCTGGGATGTGCTCCTTGCTAACGGTCGACCTGCCCCCGAGGCCATATCGTGGGATACTTTCCTGGAAGCATCCCGGAAGCATAATACAAACTTCATCAGATTGTGGATATGGAATGAATTGACTAAATTTCGTCATATACCAACTGCTCCATGGTACACGAGCAAAGAAATATGGATGAGAACCGGTCCGGGGCTTGCTTTAGACGAAAAACCAAAATTCGATCTGTCAAAATTCAATCAGGCCTATTTTGATGAACTTCGTTCACGGGTCGTACAGGCAGCAAAGAAGGGACTTTATGTATCAGTCATGCTCTTCGAAGGATGGTCACTGCGATACATGGAGGCTCCCTGGAACTGGGGCGGACATCCATTCAATCTCCAGAACAATATCCAGAACATAAACGGGGATATCAACGGCGATAATCTGGGAACAGAGGTCCACACTCTTCAGATTCCTGAAATTACCCGTATCCAGGAGCAGTATGTAAAAAAAGTCATTGACACTCTCAATGATCTCGACAATGTCTTGTATGAAATATGCAACGAAGCCCATGAGGGATCAACAGCCTGGCAATACCACATGATTACCTTTATCAAAGAATATGAAAAAAAGAGCAAACCGAAACAACATCCTGTATGGATGTCTGCGCAGTATGTCCGCTTAGACCCGGGCGTGCAGTTTAACCCTGCTTTACTTGACAGTCCCGCAGATTGTATCTCCCCAAATCCTTATGGCGGCTACGTGGATGATCCCCCTGCAGCTGATGGGAGAAAAATAATTATCTCTGATACCGATCATCTTTGCGGATGTATTCTTGACCATACATGGGTCTGGAAAAGCTTTATGAGAGGCATGAATGTCGTTAACTATATGGAATTGCCCGAACTGCTCGACAAGAATGCAAAACATGTTTCGGCTCGTAATGCAATGGGGCATGTCCTTCAATATGCGAACAGAATAGACCTGGCATCTATGACTCCCTGCGTTGATGTATCATCGACTAAATATTGTCTGGCAAATCCCGGTGCAGAATATATCGTCTATCAGCCTGAATCAGGTAAAGATTTCACCCTTCTGCTTCTGTCGGGAAAGTATCAGTTCGAATGGTTTAATCCTGCTACAGGACACATTGATACGAAAGGAATTATAGAAACCGGGGGTGCAAGGGAGTCTTTCAGTCCTCCCTTTGACGGTGATGCTGTTCTCTACCTCTATTTGAGCGTATGATATTGAAAAAAACACGATCCAGATTCGTATCCGCATGGACCCGCTTCTGGATGAACCGATCCGGACTCAGCAGGACAGGGAGAATCAGCACACTACTTGCAGCCTGTTGTGTCCCTGCGTACAAATCACGATGTCCTCTGGCACGCCTTTCTGTCAGAGGATATATATCACCCACTGCTATGATTAACCACGATGGCTTAACGTTTGGCAATCATATCTTTATCGGTGACAGGGTTATCATTTATAAAGCTCACGAAGGCGGGGTGGTTACAATCGGAACGGGGGCACATATTCACAATGATACAATTATTGAGACAGGATCAGGCGGCAGCCTTACCATTGGCCAAAACACCCATATTCAGCCACGTTGTCAGTTCTCGGCATATCAAGCACCCATATGGATTGGCAACGGGGTTCAGATCGCACCAAACTGCGCATTCTATCCTTACAATCACAGTATGGCTCCAAAGGAGCCAATAAGCAGGCAAGCACTGATGTCCAAGGGAGGCATTCATATCAGCGACGATGCATGGATAGGAGTTGGAGTTATTGTACTGGACGGAGTGCGCATCGGGAAAGGTGCGGTAATCGGAGCCGGTTCAGTCGTCACCCGTGATGTCCCGGACAGCGCTATTGTTGCCGGAGTGCCCGCAAAGGTAATCAGGATGAGAAATGACATGCCACCTGGAGACGGAAATAAAAAACTCCCGACCAAGGGGCTCTCATGATAAATGACAACCAGCCTCTGGTGAGCGTCCTGACGCCGGTTTACAACGGTGAAAAGTACCTTGTGGAGTGTATTGAGAGCGTGCTCGCTCAGACTTATCAGCACTGGGAATATATCATTGTGAACAACTGCAGTACTGACCGCACTGCAGAGATCGTAAGAAATTATGCTGAAAAAGACTCTCGAATCAGCATCCATAATAACAAAAACTTCTGCAATGTTATCCAGAATCATAATCATGCTTTTCGACTGATTTCAGAAAAGAGCAAATATTGTAAAGTACTGCAGGCAGATGACTGGTTATTTCCGGAATGCGTTGAAAAAATGGTAGAAGTGGGAGAAGCTCATCCTTCTGTGGGAATTGTCAGTTCATATCGGCTCGATGATGTGAAAGTCAACTGTGATGGCCTCCGCTATCCAAGCACCATAACTTCCGGAAGGGACGTATGTCGGTCTGCACTACACGGAAAACTCTTTGTATTCGGCTCTCCTTCCACAATTCTGATCAGGTCTGATTTATTGCGAAAACGTGAGACATTCTATAATGAAAATAATCTCCATGCCGACACAGAAAGCTGTTTTGATGTATTACAAGCTCATGACTTCGGCTTTGTGCACCAGGTTTTATCCTTTACACGAAGAGAAAATGAGACTAATACCACATTTGCACGTAAATTTAATACTTATATCCTGGGGGATCTTATTATTCTGCAGAAATATGGCGCATCATATTTAAATGATAATGAATTAAAGTCGGTTCTGAAGATCAGAAAAAAAGAATATCATAGATTTCTTGCATCACTCATATTCAGAAGAAGAAAAAAAGAAATATGGGATTATCACAAGCAGAGATTAACAGATCTGCGGTATCAGGTCAGTTATGGTAATATCTTATGGATATTCTTTGGCATGCTCTATAATCGTTTATTTAATGTGTTCAAGTTAAAAATATAACCTTAGACATATTTGCATAATATTTATCTGCATGTTAGGATTCAGAGAATAAATACTCCTTCCTGAGATATTTCAACCTTCATAATGCATAATTTTCCCCCAGCAGATATTACTTGTGTCGCAGAGGTAAATCTGTTTATGGGTTCCGGCAATGAAACAAACATCTCCTGAAACTTTGAAACACATCGAGAATGATCTTGCTAGCGTTGACATCATCATGCCAACCTATAATCCTGACTCATTCCTTATACAGCAGGCGATACAAAGCATTATGGATCAGACTTTCAAACACTGGACACTTTATATCGCAAAAGACGGTGGTGACACCGATATTCAGAGTATCGTAAATGAATTTATGGACGAGCGGATTAGATTGTCTGAATTATCACACAAGGGGAAAGCATCTGCCCTCAATCATGCGATCAGGATGGGAAGCGCAAAGTATATAGCCTATCTTGACGATGATGACATATGGTATTCCAACCATTTAAAAGATACGATACATTATATGGTTGAAACAGGTGCGAAGTTTGTTCATACAGATGCTTATGAAGTCTATATATCCAGAATAAAGAATAATTTTCAGGAGGTCTCAAGGAGAAGTCTTAATAAGGGTGTCATGACAAATACAACACTTTGGTATATAAGCCATATAAATGTTATACATGAGCGACAATTGCTGGATAATGCCGGCCTCTATGATGAATCAAGGCATTTTTTTATAGACTGGGATATGTTTTTACGATTGGCAAAATATACCAGGCCTAATCATCTTAATATTCCTACTTGTGAACATTTTATCTATCTGAATAAAAAAGGTGGAGAGAGTAACATTATAAGTTCAATTCATAAAAAGGATCCTGACATGTCCAGGAAAATGCATTATGAAATGTTCAGGCGGGCTTTTGATTGCCTTACGCCTGATGATTTTGCGGAGATTGCAATGGACTGGGAGAAGCTTTATAAAAAAACAGATAAACTGCAAAACTTCTCACCATCCGGCAGGTCAAAAATTAAATCAGCAATGAGATGGGCTTACAGAAACTTCAAGCCTGGGCGCTCATAAATTCAGAATAGTGCACAAATGCCAGGGCAAATTGCATCGAACGGAGCATCAAAAGTTGCCCCCCTTCGTTTCAATTGTTTATCTTACATATAACGGCGGACGGCTTTTCTCTAAATCACTTGAATCGGTCTTCTCCCAGAAAGTAAATTTCGAATTTGAAGTCATTGCAATAGATTCGGGGTCTACCGACGGAACGCTTACTCTTCTGAAGAATTATCCCATACGAGTCTATCAAATACCTCATGATGAATTCAATTTCGGGTTAACACGAAATTGCGGCTTCAGTCTTGCCCGCGGGGAGATACTCATAGCGCTCTCACAGGATGCTGTGCCCGTTGGTTCAGATTGGCTGCATAATATGGTATCCCCTTTTCAAGATACTGCAATAGCAGTTGTACAGGGTGTTGATGTTCTGCCCAATGGTGAAGAGCTTTTTTACTGGGACAGGGTTCAGCGTTTCTTTTATACGCGGGATTGCCGTACCTGGATGAAAACGCATAACAATATTGGACTGTCATTTACAAGCTGTGCTATCAGGCGCAGGGTGTGGGAGGAAAATCCTCTCGGAAAGATAGATATGAGCGAAGACAAGGTCTTCCAGAAGACAATCATGAAAAAGGGACATAGAATCTTTTTTCAAAGAAATGCCAAGGATTATCATTTCCATAGGTATACAGTAAAAAGTCTCGCAAAGAGATGTGAAAATGAAGGGTTGGGCTGGAGACTTGCCGGACAAAATTATTCACTGTCAGACATGGTTATGGACATGCTCAAACCAGAAATACTTTACCTTCTCATAAGTGGAATCATGAAATTCAAAATCAGGTATATGTCAGAATTCCTTTTCCCCTTTATCAGGCCTGCCTTCATTTTCAAGGGAAATCATTTTACAAAACAATACGTTAAATAAACTCTGTTTCCGTCACATGCGAATAAGTGTCATGCTTTGCACATATAATCGGGCTGAAAGCCTGAAAAAAACCTTGGACAGCTTCGTCGGAATGACTGTTCCGAATAATATTTCATGGGAGTTGCTTATTATCGATAATAATTCTTCCGATCATACAAAAAATTTGGTGAAAGAGTTTCATGATAATGCACAATTGCCCATAAGATACTTCTTGGAGGAGCGTCAGGGCCTGTCCCATGCACGAAATAGGGGAATCCGGGAAGCAAGTGGAGAGATCATTGCCTTTACAGATGATGACGTTATAATAGATAAACTATGGCTGCAGAACATTGGAAAAGATTTTAAAATCTTAGCCGCTGCATGTATTGGGGGGAAAATATTGCCAATATGGGAGCATGAACCACCTGCATGGCTCAGCAAAGAATTTTATTCTTATCTGGCTCTTCTCGATCTAGGAGAAGAATATGTCCGGCTGACCAAACCTACCCTCTGGGGTGCTAATTTTTCCGTTAGGTCCGCAATGTTTAAGAAATACGGCCTTTTTAATACTGATGTTGGCAGAACACCAACAAAGCTTTATGGATTAGAGGAAACATTTTTCATCGAGACACTCATTCAAAATAAAGAAACGGTTATGTATTCTCCCTATATGTTAGTACATCATTGCATACCGAAAAAACGACTGAAAAAATCCTATTTCAGAAAATGGCATTTTGATCAGGGAGAATTAAAAGGGCTTCAAATCAGCAACCGAAAGTTTGGGGAAAAATTAAAAGTCTCTTTTTGGGCGCTCAGGGCAATAATAATAGGGTTGCTAAAATTCCTCTGGTTATGCCTGGTAAAACCAAACAATGCGTTCAGACAGGAATTGCGGACACTGCACAATATGGGGTTCTTTGTCGGCCTGATGAAATGTATTTTCATCCCGAATAATTCTTCTGCAACGCTTGTTACGCCAAAAGCATAATTTCTATTCAGTGTAACTCATGAGGCAGAAAACATTAGTAATCTGCGGTCAATATCCTCTGCCTGAAAAAAGCGGCATGGATATGCGGACTATGAACTTTATCCGCTTTTTTAAAATGATCAGTGATGTAGATATTGCTTTTTACAAAAAAACATCTGAGGAATATACAAAAAATTCCTTTTTTTCAAATGAATTTCTTGTAACATTAAAAGAGAATGCTCCCGATAACTTTCAAAACACATTATTGAGATTACTGAAAATGCCGGTCAGACTCCCAAGAAAACCCTGGCCTGTTTTGGAATACTCCGAGGATTCAAAATATTTCCTATTAAGACAAATAGAAACCAATAACTATGATTATATCCTTGTCCGCTATATTATCAATACGAATATTCTTTTTTCATTGAAAGCAATACAGAGAAAGAGAGTTATAATTGATTTCGATGATATTCTTTCCGGATCCTTATATAAGACACTTTTCTCACCAAATGGTCTTCACAGGGAACTCCTGGTGAATCTAAACAGAAAGTTGCTGCTGCGTTATGAGCGGAAGTGTCTTGATTTTGGAGCTTCCCTCTTTTGTTCACAGAACGACAAAACTGAGATAACCTGCAGGCATAATTGCAATAATTCTTTTGTTGTTCCCAATATCTATGAGAATGATGATTTTACCAAGTTTCATTTCGGAGATGGCTTTGAAAATACGAATGTTCTGCTCTTTGTCGGGACCCTCTCTTATCAACCCAATAAAGATGGAATTACATGGTTCATAAAGTCAATTTTTTCTCATTTTAAAAAATTGCATCCCGATGCAACACTGCTCGTAGCAGGCAGAAATCCTTCGGATGAAATAAAGAATCTGTGCGCAATGCGAAATGATATAAAGTTATACAGTAATGTCTCTGATGTCAAAGAATATTACAAAAAATGCAAAGCTGCCATTGTGCCCATTCTTTCAGGTGGCGGAACCCGTATCAAAATTCTTGAAGCTGCTGCAGCGAACAGGCCCGTTCTTTCTACTCCCACAGGTGCGGATGGGCTGGATTTCAAGGCGGAGCATGATCTGTTATTGTTTCAGAATGCTGATGAATTTTGTATTCAATACAGCAAACTGCTCTCGGGAGAGAACTATCAATCCCTTGTCAACAATGCCAGAAGCCTGCTGCTCTCCACTTATTCAAAACTACAGTTTGATCATACCATGAAAAATGTCCTAAGCAGCCTATAGAGAATGGATTATCTCATCGATTCACCAACTGTATCAGTTGTAATTTCTCTATACAATAAGGGGAACTATGTCGAGAGAGCCCTGTCCTCAGTATTTGCGCAAACTTACCCTCCCCTTGAGGTAATTATAGTTGACGACGGCTCTACTGATGATGGTCATGAAAAGGTGCTCAATTTCAACAACCCAAAAATTATCCTTGTCAAACAGGAAAACAAAGGTCCCGGTTCAGCGCGCAACACAGGCCTAGCTATTGCCAAAGGCAAATATATAGCTTTTCTGGATGCTGACGATGAATGGTACCCGTCGTTTCTTGAAACAGGGATATCGTGTTTCAATGATAACAGAAACAGCATATCTCTTATTTCAACTGGCTATGTGCGGTCTCCTCTCATGAGAACAAACACAAATGTTCTTACACAATTGAATGGTATCTATGAAATTACCACTGAAACCGATATAAAACTAATACATAACATAGAAATATTCTGTTCATTTTGCTTTTCCATTATGAAAACTGACACAGTAAGAAAATTGGGTGGATATTTTGATAGGGTCAGATGTCTTCAGGGTGAAGATACATATTTACTATTAAAACTACTTTTTAATGAAAAGATATGCATTATTCCGGAACCATATGGCGTGTATCATACAGAAGCATCAGATTTATATTGCGGCGGAACAAAATTCATGCCTGCCCTGTCGCCGTGTTTTGCATATCCTGAAGAAATTGTAGCTTCCTGTCCTCAGCACAAGAGAGATATCTTATCCAAATATTTGTCGATGAAGGCACTGAATAGCGCAGTAACATATTGCAAGTTAGGGCAAAAGGAGAAAGCTCTGGAACTTATTGATCGCTTCTGCCGGAATGGACATTTTACAAAACGGGCAGCAGCAGTACGTTTACTGGCCGAGTTTGCGCCATTGCTGCCGTCCGTGAGAAAACTCCGTCGTTCGATTAATCAAATAACTGGCAAATAAAGCTTGAACGTTTGATTACTGATAGGAAACCCTTTCACTGGCATCTTTTTAAGAGTCAAGAGACAATCATGATGACACGGAATACAAAATGGCTGATCGTAGCTGGAGCAAGACCGAATTTCATGAAAATTGCCCCACTCATGCACGCCATTAAAGAACAGAACAAAACAAACAAGGCAATTGTTCCGGTCCTGATACATACCGGCCAGCACTATGACAAGGGACTCTCCCAGATCTTTTTCGATGATCTGGGGATTCCGGAACCGGATTTCAATCTTGGTGTAGGTTCTGGCAGTCATGCTGAACAGACAGGCAAGATTATGATCGCTTTTGAACAGGTGGCATTGGAACAGGAGCCTGATCTTGTGGTAGTTGCCGGTGATGTGAATTCCACCATTGCTTGTGCGCTCGTCGCTGCAAAGCTTCATATACCCGTAGCTCATATTGAGGCAGGCTTGCGTTCATTCGACAGGACTATGCCCGAGGAAATCAACAGAATCCTTACTGACCGGATCAGTGACTTCCTATTCACCCCTTCGCGGGATGCTGACGAGAATCTCAAGAAAGAGGGGATACCCCCAGAGAATATTTTTTTTGTTGGGAACATCATGGTGGACAGCCTAAGGCATATCATGAAACATATCCATAAATCCCGAATATTTTCGATACTTGATTCAATCCTCGCCCGAAACAACAAGGAATATGCCATGATTACCCTTCACCGTCCATCCAATGTTGACCATAAAGCAATACTGGAGAAGGAACTGACTTGCTTTAAAACCCTTTCAAAGGATCTTCCCATGCTGTTTCCGATACATCCCCGAACAGCTAAACACATCAATGATTTTGGATTGGGCGGGCAGATAACATGGCTGGATACCGATTACAAGATCCTGCATGGCAAAAACAATAGCAATATCTATGGCTTGCCTCCTCTTGGTTACCTGGATTTTGTTGCCTTAATGGCAAAAGCAAAAGTCATTTTTACTGACTCCGGCGGTATTCAGGAGGAAAGCACTGTTTTGGGCATACCCTGCATAACCCTCAGGGACAATACAGAACGACCTATTACTTTAAAAGAAGGATCAAATACAATCGTCGGAAACGACCCAATAAAAATTAAAACCGCCTTCTTGAATGCTATTTCCAATAAGTATAAATCAGTAATGCCGAAACTCTGGGATGGTAAAACTGCGCAAAGGATTCTCTCTATCTTATCATCGAAATTCATGCAAGAGAATTGAAGGTTTCAGTTTATTGGTTATATGCCCTAATGAATGTTTGAACAATGATAACAGGAATTAAAAATACGCTAAGTAAATTATTGTGTCATATTTCAATAGATTGCAATTCTGATGTATCAAATACAATTTTACTGGCTGGTACAGGAAGGAGTGGAACAACATGGGTTTCGAATATAATAAATTACAAACATGAATACCGCTATATGTTTGAGCCCTTTAATCCACTCAAAGTAGATATATGTAATAATTTTAAAAATCGGCAGTATTTAAGATCTGATAATCAGGATAAAGCATATTTTGAACCGGCAAGATGTATCCTGACAGGTAATATCAGAAATTATTGGATTGATCGTTATAATTACAAAATAATTTCTGTAAAAAGACTTATTAAAGATATTCGTGCAAATCTCATATTGAAATGGTTGTCAGCTAATTTTTCTGGACTCAAGATAATTCTTTTATTAAGACACCCCTGTGCAGTGGCAAACTCTAAACTTAAGTTAAATTGGGGAACTCATCTAGATGAATTATTGTCACAAAAAGAACTCATGGAAGATTTTCTCAGCCCTTTTGAAAAAGAAATCCAAAATGCTCAAACTCTTTTCGAAAAGCATATTTTTCTATGGTGTATTGAGAATTATATTCCTCTCAAGCAATTCAATGCAGGCAAAATTCATCTGGCTTTTTATGAATATTTCTGCATTGAGCCCTATGAGGAGATAAGAAGTTTATTTCATTTCCTCAATAAAGGCCTCGACAAAAATATTCTGAAAATTCTTCATAAGCCTTCACAAGTAAGTAGGCAGGGCAGCGCAATTCTATCTGGTAGTAATTTAATAAATGAATGGCGAAGACATATCTCTGATGATCAGATAAGAAAAGCAATAAAGATTTTAGAGTACTTCGAACTTGATAGGATATATTCAGAGAATTCACTGCCAGATATTACTAATGCATCTCATTTTTATAATGCAATACGAATATAATTTCCGTTTCTACATTTCTAGTAGTATCTGTGAAAGGATATCCAAAGCATACTCATTGTCATAACAATATCATGAGTAATACGTAATCCTCACATGCTAGTTATGGTGTATTGCTACAGCATAGAGTTCAACATAGCATTGAGACCTTGACAGATACCATAAACTGTCAGAATCGATTTGTATGCAAATCAAATGATGTATGAAATGACATTGTAACTTTAGCTTTAAACGGAATTACAACTATTGTGGATTATAATATCCAACCTTCATTTCACTACAACCTTTAAGTCTATTGACAAAATAGCTAATTTTGTAATCTAATTTAGACATCAAGAACACATCACAACAGGGGGGGACCATGCAAAGCAGGAGAAAACATATAGTCTGTCTGTCATTGTTTTTCTGGGTAATTATTTTTTCTTTGCCAGCATTCGATGCTCATGCAGACATTATCATTGATAACGGACAAGCAGGCACATCCTATACCGGAACATGGGGTATTTCCGGTGGTTCATTGCCTTATGGTACCAACAGCCTGTGGTCAAGAGACGGGGCCACTTATTCATGGCAGTTTGCTTCACAGCCTGCAGGCACATACGAAGTGTATATGTGGTGGTCCGGGTATTCCACAAGAGCAACAAATATAGCAGTAGACATCTATCACCGTGATGGAAAAAGCACAGTCAATATCAACCAACAGCTGAATGCGGGACAATGGAACAGCCTCGGGCAGTACTATTTTGACACAAGCGGCAGAGTAACGATCATAGCTGCCAATGGCTCCGCGGTAAGCACCTGTGCTGACGCGGTAAGATTTGTTCCTCTCTCAACAAACTCGCTTCCAACAGCTTTTATTGACTCAATAACGCCTAATCCGTCAAGCCCGGGACAGACCGTTTCTTTCTCAGGGCATGGCGCTGATTCCGATGGTACTGTTACTGCATATCAGTGGAATTCAAGTATCAACGGCCTTCTTAGCACTCAGAACATATTCACCACTTCATCCCTGTCAGCAGGCACCCATACCATTTCCTTCCGGGTGCAGGACAATGAGGGAGCATGGTCTGCGCCGGTTACTCAAACATTACTGGTGGGCACACCTGCAGTTGAATTTATCATAGATAATGGCGCTGCAGGCACATCATTCACAGGCATATGGTCTGTTTCGAGCGCACCAAACCCGTATGGAGCGAATTCACTCTGGAGCCGTGACGGAACAACCTATACCTGGACATTTACTCCGGCACAAAGTGGCAACTACGATCTTTCTATGTGGTGGACAATATGGTCGTCAAGAAGCACAAGTGTGCCTGTTGATATTACCTACTTTGGCGGAACAACGAGAGTCTATATCAACCAGCAGATAAACGGGGGAAAATGGAATCTGCTGGGTACCTTCTCCTTCGTTGCCGGCCAGAGTTACACCATAAGAATTACGTCACAGCCCGGCCCATCAAGCACCTGCGCAGACGCAGTAAAATTCTCACGGGTGTCTGACCTCAATGCTCCTCCTGTAGCCTCAATCGACTCCATTGCACCAAATCCTGCCCTTCCCGGCGAAACGGTAGCCTTTACCGGATCCGGTTCAGACAGTGATGGTACGATCACCGGTTATAGCTGGAGATCAAGCAGAGACGGAGTGATCGGTACTTCTTCTTCTTTTAGCACATCAACCCTATCCGAAGGGATACATACCATATATTTCAAGGTACAGGATGACAAGGGTGTATGGTCACCTGAGGTAAGCATTATCATCGGGCATCTTGGCTGTAATGGTCCTATCAGGATTATGCCTTTAGGGGACTCCCTTACCCTGGGATACGGGGAAACACCATCGGATAACCTTATTACAGGATACAGGCAACCCCTTTATCAGTCATTAATCAATGCAGATCACTATATAGATTTTAAGGGCAGCGTCTATGCAGGACAGTCAGTTGTTCCCCTCTTTGATTTCGATCACGAAGGGCATGGAGGCTGGGGAGCCAAAAGAGAAAGACCGCCGTACGGGGGTGGCGTAGCACCTTATGTTCAGGGCCTTCTTACTGCTTATCCATTGGATATAGTACTGCTGCATATCGGGACAAATGACATATCCGATAGTGCTGAAAATCCCAATGACGTCATGGAAATACTCAGCAACATTGATCTCGTCAGCCAGGACATAACTGTCATTCTTGCACGCATCATAAGCAGGACTGATGGCAAGGCACTGCAGACAACGCAATTCAATAACGCCGTGGAAGCTGCGGCAAGAACCCGTATCGCAAATGGTGACAAAATCATAATCGTCAATCAGGAAAGTGCTCTGAATTATTCACTGGATATGTGGGATGCTCTCCATCCGAACAACGCCGGTTACGGCAAAATGGCGACTGTGTGGTTTAATGCACTGCACGGCATCCTGCCTGTATGTCCGCAGGCTTCGATGTCCCTTATTTCTGCCATTTCAGGCCCGGGTGGCAGCATCTCTCCATCCGGTGCGGTAACAGTCAGTGATGGGCAAGATTATACTTTTGCCATAACGCCGAATGCCGGTTACCATATTGAAGATGTCCTCGTTGACGGTCAATCAGAAGGGGCAATTACCTTATACACATTCTTCGATGTCGCATCAGACCATACCATAGAAGCAACATTTGCTCTTGATGCCCCAACGCAGGAAACTATCATCGATAACCGCTCTGCATCTACCTCTTATACCGGTACCTGGTCTGTCTCAGGCGCTACGGGGTTCTACGGGACCGATTCCGTATGGAGCCGGGACGGAGCAACATTCACATGGCGCTTCTCACCCCTTTCAACAGGAGTCCATAATTTACATATGTGGTGGACAATCTGGCCTTCGAGAAGCACAAATATACCTGTCGACATTACCCACTCCGGCGGAACAGCGAGAGTGTATATCAACCAGCAGGAAAACGGCAGCCAGTGGAACCTCCTCGGCACATATCTCTTTGAAGCAGGAAAAAGTTATACAGTCAAAATTACGTCTCAACCGGGGCCTTCAAGTACTTGCTCAGATGCGGTGAAGTTCGTCTACGTTTCCGGAGGAAACATGCCACCCACAGCCACAATTGACTCAATAATCCCTAACCCTGCCCTTCCGGGCGAGACGGTAACCTTCACTGGTTCCGGATCAGACAGTGACGGGACAATAACCGGTTACAACTGGAGGTCAAGTATCGACGGGCCATTGAGCAGTTCAGCATCCTTCAGCACCTCATCTTTATCAAACGGCAATCATACTATCTATTTCAAGGTTCAGGATGATAAGGAAGCATGGTCACAGGAGGTTATCAGAACAATCAGTATTACCGATCAGACTTTAACTAACGAGCATATTTATATAGGTATAATGTTCAATGCGAAAAAAGCAGAATTCATATCGGTACTCCAAAATCTGGGAGCACAGCTGGATGGCGATGTATGGACCTATACCAATGTAAACCAGGGGAAATCATATTTCATTCATCTTGTTGAAGATATGGAAACCATGAAACAAGCCTTATATACGGAAAATTCTCATATCATCATGACAGCACATTCCAACTATGGATTGGGAGGCATTTTTGCGACGCAACAAGAAACGGTAAGCAATACGATCAACGATATTTATTATGTTGATGATACGCGCATATGGAACTATTCATCGCCCTGGATCGGGGTGAGCATCAAAGGCATGATCGAAAGCCAGAAATACCCGAACTGGTGGCCCGTTTTTCAGGACGGCGCCGGCGCCATTATGCCTTATGATTTTTCGGACCCGCTGATAGACCCGCCATTCAATTACTATCATACCTATCGGGTGCCGGGTGATCCCGAACTCTATAAAGTGGAACCCGTCCATAACAGCGCTAGAGAAAGCTTTCCTGCCTCATATAGACCTGCATGGTTTTCTCCAGACGGCTCTCCGCCCGATCCGGATAATCCTGATCACAGACAGTACTATATCATCAATTCGAATAATCATTTCGAATCCATCGGCAGATGGTTATGGTCCGATGCCAAAGCAGGATATTATGGGTACCATTACTGCCGCATTAAAGCCGGGGCCGGAACATCACAGACGGTGTGGCGGTTTTCAATTCCGTCGGACGGCAATTACCTCGTGGATGCCTGGTGGCCGGCCGCTTCTTCCAACACACAACAGGCAGCCTATACCGTAAATCACTCGTCCGGCAGCACGACAGTCGTTATGAACCAGCAGATAAACGGCGCCAAATGGAATAACCTCGGCACTTTTTATTTCACCGCCGGAGACTATTCCGTGGTTCTATCCGATTCATCGTCCGCCAATGAAGTTATTGCGGATGCCGTGAAAGTAACGCACGCAGGCAATCCCGCCATATATAGTGCTACGGTTGACAATGCATACTGTCCAAAGACGCATTATGGGAACAAACCGATCCTTTTCAGAAAGGACCTTGAAATCGATATAGATAATATGAAGTATTCCAGGATGCTCTTTGATGCCTGCAGTACGGCAACCTACTATCTCGACACCTTCCATCGTGGACTGATGTTCATGACAGTAGTCAGCTCAAACGGCAATGGAACATTTAAGTATCTGCAGGAATATCTTGCCGGAAAAAGCGACGAAGAGATCTGGGCCAGCATGCAAGCCGTCCAGCCCGTATATGATTACTACGATTTCACGAAACGTCCGTCAGAGCAATAGGAGGAAATGTCAATGATTAAGAGAATCAATTTTTTTATTGTTTTGTGTTTATCAAGTCTCCTTTTTTCCGGTATCTCCGTGAGTGCCGGAGAACCTCATAGACCTGATGTAAAGAAATATTTTGATTTTGAGAAAGAAACAAAGATTAATGAGGTTATGAATCTCAAATCTCAACAGTCTTTTGAAAAGCTCAGAGATATCGAATTTCTCATGAACGATGATTTCCTGCATAAGACTATCTTTAAAGCTTTTGATCATCGAAGGGCTGATGGCATTAACCTTGCAATAAATTGCCTTAAATCACCTGACACATCTGCTACAGGTGCCAAAGTCAGCGGCAAGGTATCCAACTTTTATATTGCAAAAAAGATTCTCGAAGTCTTTCCTGATGATTCTATTCCAAGACTGCTGAACCTTTATAAAACAGGGAATGCCATCACAAGGGGTAACATTGTGAAAGCATCAGGTATGATTGCAGGCGGGCAATCTATCCGGATGCTTCTCATAAATGCACTGGAGGATAAGGCATTTTCTGACCCGGAGGACCCTGAACTGGATGGACCGCCACTGCGAGTTTGTGATGTCGCTTACAACCAACTCGTTCTCCGATATCAGATAAAGAATGTTCTTCGTACCATAGGGAGCGGGTTGAGCACCGAAACGAGAGACTACCACATTAATATACTGAAACAGAAACTCTGAAGTATTTCGATCGTTTAATAAGGATGCTGAAAGACTACTCCCGTCCTTTTATCTATCATTCCCGTGAAGCCTCTCCCCGAAATTCTCAGTCGGGGAACGGAAGTCCAATGGCTTATATGTAATGAAAAAGGTATTAATAATAAGTTTCCATATGCCGCCAACGCAGACTATCGGGGCCCAAAGACCTTATAAGCTCGCCAAATATCTGCCGCAGTTCGGATGGGAGCCCATTGTTTTGACCATAAAAATTCCCGGCAGGTCCGTCAATAGCATAAGGGTGATAGAAACTGACTATAAAGATATTGTCAGCTCACTGAAATCGAAAATGGGATTAAATGCAAAAAAGGGACTCCATGAACAATTAGGTATTAGAACACAAAAAAATTTTAATCACAGTTCATGGAAGGGCAAATTGGTTAAACTTGCGAGAGAAATAATCGCCTTCCCGGACGATTCCATAGGCTGGTATAAATACGCACTGCAATCTGCCTCAAATTTGTTTGAGAGGGAAAAAGTCGATGCCATGATCAGCACGTCATATCCTGTAACATCTCATCTTATTGCGCACAGATTGAAAACCAGATACAAGATTCCATGGGTTGCCGATTTTCGCGATCTCTGGACCCAGAACCATTATGTCAGGAAGTATAAATTACTTCGCCTTACAGAGAGATGGCTGGAATTGAAAACTTTGTCGAATGCTGATTTTTTGGTAACGGTGCACCCGCTTGAAGATGTTCTGCAGTCGCTTCATAAAAACAAGCCGGTTTTATGTGTTACGAATGGCTACGACCCCGATGATTTTCCGGGAATACCGGTTCGGCGTACTGACAAATTTACTATTACTTACACTGGAATCCTCTATGCGGGGAAAAGAGATCCGGCTATGCTGTTCCGCACAGTTAGGCAATTGATTGACGATAAGGAAATAAACGAAGATATCATTAATATAAGATTTTTTGGACCAAAAGAACAGTGGCTTAATGATGAAGTGAAGAAATATGAGTTGGAAAAAGTTGTCAGCATCAACGACCCGGTCCCCAGAGAGCATGCATTGCAGCTTCAACGTGAATCTCAGATTCTACTTATACTTCGCTGGGATAACAAGGATGAAGAAAAAATCATACCCGGTAAACTTTTCGAATATTTTGGCGCCAAAAGGCCGATCCTGGCTATCGGAGCCGGAGGTGTCGTAAAAGATATGCTCGAAGCAACAAATGCGGGATGTTTCGCAAAAAACGAAACTGTCTTGCGGGACATTCTTCTTCGGTATTATCATGATTTCATCAAATTCGGCGAGGTGGGCGATTATAGTACAAAAAACATTACCAACTATACCTATTACTCGATCGCCAAACAATATTCGGATATTTTAAATGATTTGCCGTATTAGAAACGTCTGCAGTGCTACCGGCGATGTTTTGTGCAGATATAGCATCTGGTTACTGTCCGGTTTCGTTCTCGCCGTCCTGATTGCCCAATTTATAATAAGCGCTAAATTCATTTATCTCGCAGCAATCTTCCTGACTCCATTGATTGTATATGTATCTTTAAGTAAACCTTTTATTTTCCCACTCGGATTTTATGTTTTTTTCATCCCCTTTGATGAGCTGTTCATTTTGACAGGCGGAAGAACCGGGCCGACCTTGACAAAATTGATCGCAGTGCTCGCAATTCTTGTTTTGCTGTTGAAAGGCATCCTTGAGCATAAGTTCAGAAAACCGGACAGTCTGGTAACGTGGTGGCTGTTATTCTTTCTTTTCTGTTTCGCGTCTGTCTTATGGTCGATTTCGCCCGACCATGCTCTCTATCGAATTCCGACCGCCGTTGGTCTAATCACTCTCTACCTGATCGTTTCAACATATAAGATTCAGAATAACGACTATGAAATACTGAAATGGTTTGTTCTTGCCGGTGGAGTTGTGGCCTCCTTAATGACAATCTATAATTTTCAATCAATAGCTGCTGTTGACAGAATCTCTCTTTCTATCGGAAGCAATACGGCCAGCCTGAACGGCTTTGCTTTTGGCTTATTGATTCCTGTTTCATTATGTATAGAAAAGATGCTTCTCGATAAAAAATTGCTGTTGAAAATACTGTTTGGGAGTATCCTGGGAGTTATTACTTTTTCCATTGTCATAACGGGCTCCCGCGGCGCCATGACGGGCGTCGCGGTGATTATTCTGGTTTATTATCTTTCATTGAGAAACAAGATTGCCTTGAGTATGTTGTTTATAATTGTCGGTATTATTCTTTTTTCGTTCATACCTTCATTTTTTATTGAAAGATGGAAAGATGCTATTGAAAGCGGAGGGACTGGAAGAACCACAATCTGGCAAATTGGCTTATTTTCACTTCAAAAATATATCCTGACAGGAGCTGGATTAAGTAACTTTCCATTGGCATTCACTGAATTTATGAGTTATGTTCCTCGATACAAGACTCCAAGCAGAGCTCCCCATAATATCTATCTTGGTTTTTTAGTTGAACTGGGAATCGTTGGATTCTCGTTTATGATAATGGCAATCTGGCAACATTTCAAGGCAACGGCACGTGTGCTATTCGATAGAAGTTTTAACAAAGTAATGTTAAGGGCGGCATTATCAGGCATATTGGTATCTAGTTTTTTTCTTGATACGGTCTGGTTAAAATCTTTCTGGCTTATTTTTATGATGATAACAATGTATAAATATGTACAAATCAAGGAAGCTGAAAACAACTTTTTTTTTACATATATTAAAAAGCTACTGTTTGCGGATAAATAATTTTTCAATTATTCACAGCCTACCGTTATTTCATCAGTTACTAAATGAATATTACAAAAGAGTCTTCATTAAGAAAATTATTATCTTATTTTGTTTACTTCCTATATAACTTAGGGCCTCGCTGGCTGCCTAATTCTGATCCCTTCATATTCCGTTGGTGCAAGTGGGTCAGATATATCCTTGCAAAAGGAATTGTTAGGCAATGCGGGAAAAACGTAAATATTCAGAATCGTGCAAGATTTGGGCATAATTTAGTTATTGGAGATAATTCCGGCATTGGAGAAAATTGCCGGATTGGTTCGGGAACAGTCATCGGCAGGAATGTTATGATGGCCCCTGATGTTATCATTGTCTCAGAAAACCATAAATATACACGAGAAACATTCGAAGGGTGGATAAGAAAGCCTGTAATTATAGATGATAATGTATGGATTGGATACAGAGTAATTATTTTGCCGGGAGTCCATATTGGCAGAAATGCTATTATCGGTGCAGGAGCAATTGTAACAAAAGATGTCCCTCCGTATGCAATCGTTGGCGGAGTTCCGGCAAAAATATTAAAAATGCGTGAATAGCCCTTATCATTTGGTAGAATGAGGATCCTGGTAATTTCACAGATGTTTCCCTGTAAAAGACATCCGACCTCTGCGATTTTTTTCGCCAACTTGATAAGAAAATTAGCGTTAAAAGTTGAAGAGTTAACTGTGGTAACCCCCAGACCTTATATACCCAAAATGCTCACAAAAGTCAAAAAAAGCTGGGCAAAATGGTACCTTGACCCAATGCTGTCTAATGAACTTAATATGGAAATTATAAGACCATATTTTTTTTCTTTTCGTGGTATGCCATTTGAAGGGATCAATGGGATATTGATGCACCTCAGTTTATTTCAACTAATAAAGAGGCTGGTCAAGAAGAAGAAAATTGATTTGATACTGGGATATAACATGATACCGGAAGGGATTGCAGCAGTCCGTTTGGCAAAGGCCTTGAACTTACCAGTAGGATTTTGGGCAATTGGTTCTGATGTCAATAATTATGAATTTTATAACGCTGCAACTCGTTACCTTGCCAAGAAATGTATTAAAGAAAGCACTATTATATTTGCAGAAAGTCTTGCTTTGGAAAGGAGCATAAAGAATATTTCTCCAAATAGCTTAAATATAAGAACCTTCTATAAAGGCGTGGATGTTTCCAATTTTCATGATCTGCCTCCGAAGAATTTTCTCTTTCGAAAATTATCTTTAGAAGAAAATAAAAAATATTTATTATTTGTCGGGAGGCTTATTTATGATAAAGGAATTTATGAACTTGTTGAGGCATTTGGCTCGATCGCTCAAAAGCATCCCGATCTCAACTTGATTCTTATCGGTGAAGAGATCGAAAAGGAAAAACTTTTCACCATGTTGGGTAGACAAGGAATTTCCGATAGAGTAATTTTCAAAGGAATAGTCCCTTATAAGGAAGTTGCGTATTACATGAAAGTTGCAGAACTTCTTGTCCTGCCTACGTGGGCGGAAGGATTGCCGAATGTAGTAATGGAAGCTATGGCAATAGGGCTCCCTGTTGTTGCTACCAATGTCGGGGGCATTCCTGAGGTGTTGGAGAACGAGGTCACCGGTCTGTCCGTACCGGCGAAGAACGCTGAAAAATTAAAAGAAGCCATAATAAGGATGCTGGAAGATAAAACATTAAGGGAAATTTGCGCAGCAGATGCAAAAAAACTGATATATGATAGATTTAACGTCAATAAAAATGTCAACCAGCTTTATGATCTGCTTGTTGGGGTAAAAAATGATCACTCTTATTCCTAACAAATATTTCTTGTAGTCTCTTCTTAGTCAGTGACTCCCTTATGAACACAAAAATCTGCATCATACATAAAGTTGACTATCTTGATCCTCGCTCATTCTACAAGGAAGGACGTACACTCTGCAAAGCAGGATTTAAGGTAAAAATCCTGGGACTATTCAAGCACGATAGAACAGTTGATGGCATCCAACTTCTCAGTTTCCAACCCGGACGAAACCGTTTTGCCCGCTTTCTTGTAACAAATTATCAGATTTTTCTACGTTCTTTAAAGGAAAAAGCCGATGTCTATCATTTTCACGATATTGATTTTATTCCATGGGCAATCCTACTAAAGGTATTGAGGAGATCAAAAGTTATCTACGACATGCATGAAGCATATCCGGAGTATATGTTATTAAAAACATACATCCCGAAACATATAAGAAAACTTCTTTCTCAGTTTGTTTTTGTATTAGAGCATTTTGCAGTAAAACTCTTCGACGGTATAATACCCAACGACAATTTTATCTCACAAAGCTTTAACCATAAACATAATGTCACAATTTTTAATTTTCCTACCCTAGACTTTTTCAAGGATATGAATGGAACTCCATGGCAGAGAAGAAAATACGATCTTTTTTATCACGGCTCCTTGCCGAGGTATCATTTTGAAAGAATGATGGACATTGCAGAAAATCTTGACTCAAAAAATATAAGAAATAAATGGGGAATAGTCACTAAAGATATCCGTATTATTAACTGGGCCAATCAAGAACTGAAAAAGAGGAATTTATCCTCCAATTTCGATTTTCTGCCTTATACAGATTACCTAAATGTTTTTAACTACTTAAGCATGGCAAAGATCGGCATAATCCCTCTTCCACCGTATAAAAAATTTATGAAGAACATCCCTTTAAAAATGTTTGAATTTATGGGGTGTGGCTTGCCGATAGTTCTTTCTGATCTGCCGCCTTCAAGACAATTTATTGCAGGAGAAAATTGTGCAATTGCTGTAGAGCCTGACAATATAGACGAATATGCAAAAGCAATTAAACTGTTGCTGAACGATCCCCAAATGGCAGAAGAAATGGGACAGAATGGGAAAAAACTCGTATTTGAGAAATATAATTGGGATAACGAGCAAGAAAAGCTTTTAACACTATATCGTTATTTTGCAGATAAATAGTTTTTTAAAGAGAGAAGGTCTCAGTGAGAAACAGCAAACCCAGAGTGATAATCAACGCAGATGATTTCGGGATAACTAAAGGTGTTAATAAGGCTATCTTGGAACTAATTAATGCCGGGGTTTTGACAAGTACATCAGTGATGAGCAATATGCCGGATTATTCAGAGATGGTAAATGTGAAGAACGGGATAGGCATCGGCGTACATTGCAATTTAACTGTAGGGAAACCGGTTACTGAACCTCGGAAAGTCAATTCTTTAGTCAATGAAAAAAAGACTTTTCTTGGCTTATCAGAACTGATTAAAAAAACGAGCCAGGGGAAAATATGTCAACAGGAAACAGCGATGGAACTCGATGCCCAGATCAATCGTATTGTAGATATGGGAATAAAACCAGATCACATCAACTCCCATGAATCGCTGATTAAATATCCTTTTTTTTCATCCATCATCAGGCAATTAGCCTTAAAGCACGGGATCAAAGGCGTTAGAACATATACTCCGAGAAAATTTAATTATGATAGATTATTAAGCCCACGGAAAATTGTCATATCCATTTTTCTCGAATTGGAAAAGCTAAAATGGAGATTGGCCGGTTTTGCTGTGACAGACCGATATGATTCACTGCTAAAAACAGCACTCGATTATGAGACAGCATTAGATAAGCTGCAAGATATTTTTCAGAAATTGATACCAGGAGTATACGAAATTGCCGTTCACCCAGGGTATTGTTCTGGAGATAGACTTTGTTTGGGTGGATATGTTCAAGAAAGAGAAACAGAATTTCAGGCACTTCTAAGCTCGGAATTCAAAAAAATCATCAATAAATCTTCTGTTGAACTCATTACATACCGTGATATATTATAATTTTATCTCTTTTACCGCAATGCTCTCAATAATTTAATAGAAATTAATTTATGATTACACGTCTGGAAAACTCGATTAGAAATTCTAAATTTCTTCAGAAAATATACCATTTTACTCCCAAGCCTATAATGCAATTGCTCCTTAATCTCAGGGCTATTCCACTTGTGAAATTAAGATATTCAAAAGATATGTTTCGATATCTTGACGGGTTGATGCTTCGAGATTCGTGGAGTTATGAAGAGTTGATGGATTTTGTGAAAAAAGAAGTGAGCCATATAATGAAAACTTCGAAGATGGTCCCATATTATAAGGGTTTCAGTAGAAATGGATCTTCCATAGAAAGCTTTCCCGTTCTTAGCCGGACAACCGTCAAGTCCGAATATAGCTCACTGATCAATGAACATAGAAAGCCGGAATTAAAACTTTTCACAAGCGGATCTACAGGAAGTGGATTGCCTGTATTCTATGATCATGAAACCTACATGATTAACTGGGCATACAGAATGAAACAACTCAAGTGGGCAAAGGTTGATCCAAGAGAATGGAGGATCACTTTTTTTGGTTCAAGGGTTGTCCCCTTGCAAAATGACTCACCTCCCTTTTGGATGACCAATCATCCCGAACATCAGTATATGGCGAGCATATTCCATATCTCTGACAAGAACGCGACACACTATGTAAAGTTTCTCGAAAATCATCAAGGTCTGGTCGTGGAAGGTTTCCCCACCGTGTTGTACATGATCTCACAATATATAAGGTCACTCAAAGGAAAACTGCATTTCAAGGCTGTATTTTCAACCGGCGAACCCTTATATCAATACATGCGCGAGTCAATAGAGGATGCATTCGGGGCAAAAGTTTTCGACTGCTATGGAATGACCGAATGTGCCGGGCTTATTCTCGAATGCGAGAAGGGAGGGCATCATGTAATGCTTGATTACGGCTACCTGGAGATACTGCGGGAGAATGGTGAGCAGGCAGATATCGGGGAAGAGGGGTATATGACATGGACCGGTCTTATAAATAAAGTCATGCCTTTTATACGTTATCGGATAGGGGACCGGGGAATATGGGAACATGCAAAATGCCCCTGCGGCAGACCTTACCCCCTGGTGAAGCCGACGATCACCAGAGATTCGGACTATCTTGTCACTTCTTCCGGGAGGTTGCTCTCTCCAAGGGCTGTTAACCAGGTACTGAAAGACAAAGTCTCATTTAAGGCATGTCAATTCATCCAGGAGAAAACAGACGAGATAGTCATAAGGATCGTGCCCGATGCAAGCGGCAGCGTGAACAGAGAGATAAGCGAGGTAAGACGGGAACTGGAAAAGATGGTTGGTCGTGGTGTTGTCATAGGCGAGTTAATCGAGAAAGAGCCTCTGCGAAGAGGAAGCCAGGGGAAAATCCCTTTAATCGTCTCTCATATAAAGCCCGCTAACCTGAACATAGGCAAAGAACCTTCGAAGACCGTCAACAGTCAACATCGTGATCCTGCGCATGGATAAAAATATACCATTGGTTTCCATAATTATTCCCTGCAGGAATGAAGAAAAATTCATAGACAAGTGTCTTCATTCCATAATTTCGAACGACTATTCCAAAGACAATATTGAACTGCTTGTCGTTGACGGAATGAGTGAGGATAATACCAGGGCAATAGTGAAGGAATATGTGAAGAAATATCAGTATATAAAACTTATTGATAATCCGGATAAGATAGCTCCGTGTGCTTTAAATATTGGAATCAAGAATGCAAAAGGTGAAATTATCATGCGAATGGACGCCCATACTCACTATGAACATGGGTATATAGGCAAATGTATTAAATCGTTACAGGAATATAATGCCGACAATGTAGGAGGGGTGTGCATTACCTTGCCTTCTGATGTCACACTTGTTTCGCAGTCAATCGCTTTGGCCCTCTCGCACCGGTTCGGAGTTGGAAACGTTTATTTCAGGATAGGCTCGAAGGAACCGCGGCATGTTGACACCGTGCCTTTTGGCTGCTACAGGAGAGGGGTCTTTGATGAAATCGGTTTGTTTAATGAAAACCTTGTCAGGAATCAGGACCTTGAGTTAAATCTGCGCCTGAAGCGAGCGGGAGGCAATATCCTGCTCGTACCTGATCTTGTCAGTTACTATCATGCCCGCTCAAATTTCAAAGATCTTTTCAAACAGAATTTCTGGAATGGGTTCTGGGTCATTTACGGTTCTAAATTTGCAAAAATACCGTTTTCTCTCAGACATTTAGTTCCCCTTTTCTTTGTCCTGTCGCTCGCCGGCAGTTTGCTGCTTTCTCTGCTGTATAATCCTTTCATCTATCTGTTTGTTTTCATGATGGGTCTGTATGTAACCGTCAATCTGTTTTTTTCCCTGCGTCTTTCGTTCAAGCACAACATCAAATACCTGCCATTCCTTATAATTTCATTTTTCACTCTACACTTCTCGTATGGCGCAGGTTCCCTGTGGGGAGGCATCAGATTGTTATCAGCCCGGGTCTTACATGCAGGATAGCTGCAATGAATTATGTCAGGATTGAGCGGTCATAATGGAAATGTCTTCGTTTGGGAATGCTGATCTTATGAATTCCACATCCCGATCACGGTTATTTCATGATGCTTTGGTAAGGGCTCTCGATTCGGCTGACGCAAAAGGGCTCCTGGGCGCGGAGTCTGCCCGTGAATTCCGCCGGGCTGTAAAAGACTTGCCGGCAGACATCAGGCTCAGCATCGCTCTTAATCCCGATGTATTTTTGGGGCCGTTTGAATCCCTGCCCCTTAATGCACGGCATGCAATAGTCAGGGCAATAGCATGTGATGATAGACGGCATATGGCTGGTCATGGCATAGGAAATGGGCATCTCCGCATCACCCGTTCCCTCTGGAAATTCAGGGGAAATATGTCCCGGCGCAACTGGAGCATGCTGAAAAGCTTTGTCGAGATTCTTGCGATTCTGATCCAAAGCGGACCAGCGCGTATGCTGTATTCGCTGCATCAGCTTCAGCATCGGTTGAAGGGAAATTTGTCTGTCCGTCCGGCACTGACTTCCATGTTAAAATTCGCAGGCTTGGAACCGAGAAACCTGGCTGTATGCTATGCCCGGGATATTCCGCAGCCGGAAGCATATCGCGGATTCTGGCATGATCCTCTAAAACATAATACATATGGTGTTGTTCTCGGTATTGACCTGATTCCGACCTCTCAAGGTTGCTGGTATATCGAAAGCAATCTGAATTGCGGCATGAGCAATACCAGAAGTGCATTGTATGATCGGGATCCGTTTGTCATGAATCTTATAACATTTGCTGCTGATCGGGAATACCGGCATCTGATGATTGTATTCAATAAGTCATCGAACATGAACAATATAATGTCTGAACAGTTTAAAAAAGAGGCTCTGGCTCGAAATGTCAGGTTAACAATTGTCGAAGATGCATATTTGCCGCATTCTTCTTTTAGGCAAAGTTATTTCGTTCCGGAAGTTGATGGAGAAAACACCCTTGTCGTTCGCACAAAATGTTTCCCTACAAGCCTCGATTATATATTTGACAATAAAATTGCCTGCCAGAGGGCGCTTGAGCTCTATAAAAACAGATTTTCAGACCCGCATTTGCTGCTTCCGGCATCCGGGCCTACCCCCCTGATTGGCGCGACCGATGAAGATGCGCCGTTCCCGAATCTTGTGTACAAACTGCCGGAGCGCGACGCAGGCAAAGGAGTTTTTTTCCTGAAAGCATGTTCTCCGGATCATGCCGGACAGGTTCTTGCGGAAACACTCAGGGCAAATCATTCAAAAAGACTTACCGACAGGCTGTATTCCATAATCGAAGACCACAATGGTCTCTATCAGCAGTATATACGGTCTCCCCTGCTGTCGGGCAGGGTATTATACAAAGTGCGTTCCCATGTATTGATTACACCCGTCGGCATCCGGTTCCTTTCCGCACATCGTGTTATTTCAAGATTCAGTGTGCCCGAACATCTTCCTTTCGGCATTGTAAATGATCCGAAACCATATCTCGTTAACCTTTCATCCAGTTCCGTATATGAGGTTCTTCCACCCAACGAGGAGCTGTCAGTAATGAAGGCTTCCCTGGCAATTGCGGAGGGTCTTTCATGGGCCGCGACATATGGTTTTCAGACGAATCCATCATAGATACGGATAACAAGAGTATTTTTATCAGAATTTCAGTGAAAATCAGTTCGGAAAAGCTGTTCAACTTATTCTTTAAAATACCTTCTTCATAGTATCAAAAAATAATCATGATAATAGACCAGAAAAAAGAATCATCACTGCTTGAGACTATTAACAACACCCCATTAATTACGCTTGTCTGGCTTAAAACAGCACAGCAAACACAGGATGCAAGGCAAATAGTCCGGAAGATGCTCGGTTTGTCCTGCGGACCTTATGGGACAACTGCGGTTGAAGGAGGCGACAACCGGTTAGCATGGGCGCTCTTATTGCCGGATAAATTTTCTCCCCTCACCTGCTGGTCCATCTATAACAATGATAAGGAGGTCTGCCTTATAGAGGGTGAAATGTACGATGACCTCCCCGATCTTAAAATCCACTCCGGGGAAAATCAGGATCTTGCAAAGCATATTGCTTTTCATATGAGAGAACAGCCTTCTTCAGGTATTAATGATTTAAATGGTGTTTACAGTGCGGTTTACGTGAATTCTGATCGTTCATGCGCGTATATTTTTGGAGACCATTCCGGAACCCGGCCGATATTCTGGATTTCCAATGAGCAGTTTTTTGCGGTAACGAACAACCTGTGGGCATTTCGCGGATTTGATTTATTAAAAAAGCGGATAGATCCTATGACTCTTACACAGATGCTTACAATAGGGTTCCCTATGGCAGGCAGAACCTGGCTGTTAGATGTTAAACAACTGCAACGAGGCAGGCTTTTAAGCTCCCATGAAAATGGTCCTACTGATATAACAATGCTGCTTGAACCAATGGAACGCCAATCCTGTTCATTCAGGAAATCCATCGCCATTCTGCGCGAAAACATGGACGATACCCTCAAGCGCCTTCACCTCAGAGCCGGAGGCAATATAGGCCTTGGCCTCAGCGGCGGGCTCGACTCACGTCTCTGCCTTGCTTCTCTTGCTTCACAGCACTTGAAGCATAATAATTTTACTTTCTGCTTTCATCCGTCTGAGACCGATAACCGTATCGCTGAACTGGCATCGAAAAAATGCAATGAGGATCATATAACCATATTATTGGATAGTTCCCTGGCTTTATCTTTGTATCGCGATATGCGTATCATCAATGAGGGTGAATCCCCTGGATTCGGTTTCTTTTTATTCGCTGCCAGCGTAAAAAATTATGCTACAGCTCTGATAATAGGCTCCGAGGCAATCAGAGATACCCCTCTCGGACCTTTCTGGCCCTGGGCTATAAAGACTAAGCAGGAACTTGCCTCCCACATGCTTTCAGCACAAATGGATAAATTTACCCCGAAAAATGTTATGCACATACTTGATCCTTCCCTGAGCATCTCATGGAAGGATGTTCTGGCGGAATGGAATGCATCGTTTCACCAGATAAATCATAATGCAATAATGGAAGTGTACTGGGATCATCAGCTTGATTACAGGGTACAGCGCCGCGCCCGTATCCGGCTCGATGCAAGCCGGTGGTTCTGTCAGCCGGTTTATCCCTATATGGACAAGAAGCTGTACACAGCATTCCGTACCATACCCATGGAACACCTGAAAGGCGAGCGGGCTCACCTGTCTCTGTTAAGTAATTATAATAAGGGGCTTGAGAATCTTCCCAATGCCGCCCGGTGGATTACCAGGGTCCCCATCTCTCAAGAGTATCGGTACCACCATATTTTCCATGCAGGGAGAGTGCTGCGATCAAATATTGCATTGCCTTTGTTCAGCAAACTTCAGATGCTGAAAGGTCATCTTGGTCTTAGACAAAATGGCTCCATTCCACTGCTCAATGAGGAGACCATCCATCTCAAAAAATGCGGGTTATTCAATTGGAAAGAAGTGCAGAGTATTATTGAAAAGGCAGAGCAGGGGAAATTTGTTAATCGCAATGCTTTGCATAGCCTGATCAATACGGTTATTGTTCATGACTTTTTATTCGGCTCAGGTCTGCGTGACGAACGTTCGTTGAGGTTTCTTCAACCTGTGAGAAAGATTCATTTTAACCAATGATTGGACGTTGAAATTATTATGCTGTTATTTTTTGTCTCTCCCGAAAAAAGATCAGCTGCAAACAAAACTGCAAGAGACATTGTCGTTATTGACACTATAAAAAAAGCCCGGGCATCAGGCTTTCGATCATATGTATTTCTGTTGCAATATACCATACTAAAATATCTTTATAAGAAACCTTTTTTCATATACGCTGTTACTCATAAGAATGAACGTATACATTATGTAATGGTTTTCGGCAGGACGTGGCGATTTCCTTTTATGGGAAAAGATGACATGTGCATCGCCTATGCATGGACTTCACCTCATTATAGAAATCAGGGTTTATTTTCGACTACATTAAGGCGTATACTTTATGATTTTAGAAACCGCCGCATTTGGATTTTTGCTGATCCCTCAAATGCTCCTTCACTCAATTGTTTTAAAAAAACAGGGTTTGAATATGTTGGTAGAGGCAGACTCACAAAACCTTTCGGGTCACGTTTAATGGGACGTTATATCATTGAGGATAGTCAATAAAATGAAGCGTTATTATTTTTTCAAAGGAAGAATCGCACTTTTTGCCATACTAAAAGCTATGGGCATTAAGGCGGGAGATGAAATCATTCTTCCGGGATTCACCTGTGTTGTTGTCCCAAATGCCATTACCTATCTAAAAGCAAAACCTGTGTATGTCGATATCGATCCAAAAACTTTCAATATTGATGTTTCAAAGCTCAAAGAAAAACTCATCACCCACAACTCATCACTGGTTACTCAGCCGAAGGCTATAATTGTGCAGCATACTTTCGGCATTCCTGCTGAAATGGATAGCATCAAGGAGATTGCAAAAAAATACAATTTGTATGTCATAGAGGATTCATGTCACGCCATGGGATCAATGTATAAAGGTCAGGAAGTAGGCACATTTGGAGATGCTGCTTTCTTTTCGTCACAATGGTCGAAACCTGTTACTACCGGACTGGGAGGTTGGGCAGTTATAACTAATGACAGATTAAGAGAAAATATAGAGAATGTAATTACAGAATTTGAGGCACCTTCTCGCAGAGAAATGGCACTTTTAAAGTTGCAATATCGCATGTATTCGAGGTTCTTCAAACCATCCCTTTTTTGGTTTGCACAAGGCACTTACCGTTTCCTTTCAAAATCGGGCCTCACTATTGGATCATCATCCAATGATGAGCTTGAATGCAAGATGCCCATGGGTTACAAAAAACTAATGTCTCAATGGCATAGAGACCTTTTGGAAAATCAAATGCTTCATTTAAAGCAACTGTCTCAACACAGAAAATTCATTGGTCGCTTATACGAAGACATTTTGAAAAAAAAAGGCATAGAAACTATAACCATGACTGATGAATATGAACCGGTTTTTTTAAGATATCCTCTTCTTGTCAGGGACAAAACCAAGATGCTGGCAGAAGCTAAAAAAAGACGTGTAGAAATCGGGGACTGGTTTGTCTCCCCGATACATCCAAATCTTCAAGGATGGGAAAAAGTGGGCTATAGGAAAGCCTCGTGTCCCATCGCTGAAGATATTTGTCAACATATTATCAATCTACCCACTCATAAAAGCATCAATGAAAAGGAAGTAAGGAAAATAGTAGATTTTGTATTGGAACAGTCTGATCAGTATACAGCAAATTATTGAGAATCTGAAAAATCTAACTCTCAAGTGATTAAAATCACATTTTACTTTATTTGGCTGGTGTAGTATAAATATAGGAATACATGATAAACCGGTCATGGCCAAGCGTTAGTTTTGAAATATGGAGGGAAATATGTCAAAATTAGTGTTTTCAAAATATCCATCAGGCAAATCACTTCTTTTGTCTTTAATAATTTGCTTTGTCCTCATTACTCTGTTTTTAATTAATGAGGCAAAAGCTGAACATTTCTTTCAGCAAGACAGCACATGGTATCAGTCAATCCCTGCAGCTCTGAAATTAAATGCAAACTCGACTAATTATGTGAATGATATTCTATTAAATAACAACTTGTTAGCAGCAAATAGAAATTGGTCGCCTACCATTTGGAAGGCTACAGGAAACGAATCAAGCAGAACCATCTATTCTATGTATTGTGCTATTTATGGAGGCGAATACTGTAATACCGACTATTGGACGTATCAGAAACAAAACTGGGATGTCATAGCCCACTACCCAAAAGATGCTCTGCCTTCACAAAATACTGCCGGGCTTAACTGTTTCCCGGATTATTGTCATGATGGCAAGATGGTTATTATAAGTTCAGATGGTCAATATGCATGGGATATTGGCGGTGGTATCCTTTTTCCAGAAGACTACACGCCAAAAAATACAGATCTTTGCGGGGGTCCACCAAATTATCTAAATTGTCGAGGCAAATTTGTTGCCAGATATATCAGGAAGTGGAACTTGCTACTAGATGATGGCGTAAATTATCCTTATGATGGTTTAGGCGGACCAACCTTTGCCAAAGTACCATTACTTCATGGACTCATTACCTATGCTGAAATCATGGCCGGGGAAATCAACCATGCTATAGCCTTTGCGTATAATGGTGCCACAAAAACTTCTCACCAGTTAATTTATCCGTCAGGAGTTTATGCTGCCGGTATAAGCGACAGACTATGGGCTATGAAGGGAGGTGAAAGGCTTTTTCTCGATCAGTCTGTGGACTGTGAAAGCATAAAAAATAATTTTTCAAAAATTGTATGCAGAGCTTTAAAAAAATATGGAATGATTTTTATGGAGAATGACGGACCAGGTTACAATAGTGTTTATATCGAAAATACTACAGGGAAATCATATTCATGGTCAACAATGAGTTTAGACCTGTCTGGAATACCTTTAAATAAACTAAAAGTGGCAGAACCTGTTTGCAGTGACTGTGCAGTCTGCCCAAATTGTACCCCGGCACCATTACCCCTTCCACCCCCACCGACTCCTGTACCTGCTCCTGTTCCGGGCGCACCAACTTTAAAGCCATAAGAATACAACTATCGGAACTTTTTAGCTCTGCGGTTTCCCCGCAGGGCTTATTTATTCCCGTTGTTCAGCCTTCCAATTAAATACAAGATCACCAGGCAAAGGGACCATTTACAAATATATGTTGTATCGTAACTTTGTCGGAGCTTCGTCAACTGTGATTTTAAGAAGAGAATGCCTTGAAAGAATAAGATCCAATTTCAACCTCGTCTGCGCAATATTGAGGCAAGGAATTTCCGCAGACTGCAAATGCTTAGAAGCATATTCTTGATGCCTCTGAGAAAAAAAACAACTATAGCAGATCGATATTTTGAGAGTATATTGTAAAAAATGCCTAATACACACCTAAATATATTAACGTATTATCCTGATTTAATAATACATCTCGTCAAACGTGACTTTTCTTTACGCTACAAAGGGTCGACAATTGGAATATTCTGGTCCCTGCTACTGCCTCTGTCGCAACTGCTTGTTCTTGTTTTTCTCTTTGGAAAAGTTATTCCCTTGAAAATCGATGCATACCCTGCTTTCGTATTCTCTGCGTTGCTCCCATGGATATGGTTCAGCACATGTCTCAATTCTTCTGCAAGCCTTTTTTTAGGCAATAGAGATCTTTTGAAAAAGCCTGATTTTCCCCCATTCATACTCATAATTGCCAATACACTCTCAAATTTACTCTCATACTTATTATTCCTGCCTATACTTATTTTCATACTCTTTTTATATAGTCGCCACATAACAACAAATCTATTATTTCTTCCTTTCCTCCTCCTGATCCAGTGCATTCTAATAGTTGGTCTGAGTATGATAATAGCAACCCTGAATGTATTCTATCGTGATATTCAGCATATTGTGGGGTTAGGAATCATGCTGCTTTTTTACCTGACTCCCGTTTTTTATCGTGCTCAATCAATTAGTGAAAGCTATAAATTTGTTTATACGCTGAATCCTGTCGCAGTGATGATCCAAAGCTATCGGGAAATATTCTTTTACGGTTCTCCACCCATGTGGAGTTCACTGATTATCGCTATGATTACCAGTGTGGTCATATTAATTATTGGTTATTTTATCTACAGCCGCAGGTTACATCATATATATGATCTCTTATAATAAGGGCCTTCAAACATCCTAGCTTATGTCATCGTTATTGCTAGCCGAAAATATCTCGAAATGTTTTGCGGTTCAGGAGAACCGTCCTTTTACTCTGAAGGGAGCCTTCATTCAACGGTTAACCGGTCGTTATAACAGAGCTAACAAGTTTTGGGCGCTGCATGATGTCAGTTTATCGCTTGAACAAGGTCGTGTATTGGGTATCATCGGCCATAATGGCGCAGGGAAAAGTACGCTACTGCGCTTACTTTGCGGTTTGGGATTGCCAACGTCGGGACGCATTCGACGTATGGGATGCTTTGGAAGCTTACTCGAGTTGGGAAGCGGTTTTCATCCGGATATGACGGGACGTGAGAACCTTTTAACCGGAGGAATTCTATGCGGCCTGACAAAGCGTCAGGTAAAAGCAGTCGAGGATGAGATCATACATTTCGCCGAGCTTGAGGAATTTATCGACCAACCGACCAGGACTTATTCCAGCGGAATGTACTTGAGACTCGCCTTTGCTACAGCAATTCAATTTAATCCTGATTTTCTCATTATAGATGAAGTATTAGCCGTCGGTGATTCGCGTTTTCAGCAGAAGTGTCTTGATCGTTTGAAAGCCTTTCGAGCGGCGGGAAAATCCTTAATTTTTGCATCGCATGATCTCGAACAGGCACGCAGCTTATGTAATGAAGTTATTGTGTTAGAGGAAGGTCATGTTGTAATGCAAGGAGAACCGGAAAGCGCCATTAGTTGTTACCATGACCTGATGAGACAGCGCTCGGAGAAGAGAGCAAAACAGATTTATAATGAAGCTCCTTCGAATATAACAGTTGAACAGGGCAGTCGCCTTGGAACACAGGAGGCAACGATATCAGATATCCGCTTATATGATACGAATAACAGGGCTACAAATAGCATCTTCAGTGGCAGCGGTATTACTATTGAGATTGAATACACCATCATAAAACCGATCACCGATATGGCACTCATCCTGGGAATTTACACAGAAACAAATGTAAAATGTTTTGAAACTGCCATTCCTTCGATGAGAGCAACTTTTGGAGCATTCGATAAAACGGGGATTCTGAAATGTTATTTACCCGTTCTGCCACTTCTTCCCGGCCATTATTACCTCAACACAGGTATATATCCGTCTGATTGGAGCTTTGTTTATGATTATCACTGGCAGATGCACATTCTGCATATTTTAGACAGTAAGAAGCCATCCACTGATGTTTCCGGTGTGGTATCAATAGATGCTGCATGGTCTAGTGTTCATACAAGTCAATAAATACCCAAATCCAGTGATTAAGTTTGTCATTGCGAGTGATACGAAGCAATCTCAATCTTTCCAGCGAGATTGCCACGTCCCCCAAGCATTCGGGACTCGCTATGACAGGGAAAGCAATCGTTTATTGTTGTTATCGATGAAGTTGGGAAATATAAAATGAAAAATATGTTCAGGATGAGGCACTAAATTGTTCAAGATGACAAAAGTTATAGATATTGAATTGAGTCAGCTGCCTCCCGGGGGAATCGACGATTTGGCCGGTTATGCTGTAGTGCAGATTCTGGTGCGTTTGCATGGCATACCCATTGGTTATGTGAGAACTCCTGTCATTAATGGACACTGCTCCGTACAAGACATTGTAACCGTTATTTTGGATAAATTAGGCGGGGATATCATACGTCATCTTTTAAGTGATTGGCTTCTTGCAGTTTCGAAACCAAGCATATTCACCATTGATGATTTCATTAATATATATCATCCTGTCCAAAAATACTCTTCACTACCGTCAGTATCTGTAGCAGTTTGTACCCATAATCGTACCGAGGATCTTAAGGTGTGTCTTGATTCAATCAATAACCTCGATTACCCCGATCTTGATATCCTTGTTGTGGACAATGCACCAAACAATAATGATACTAAAAAATTGGTGGATGAAAGGTACCCGGGGGTCAGATATATCCGCGAATTGCGCCCCGGGCTGAACTGGGCGCGAAACCGAGCAATTACGGAGGCACGTGGTGAAATTATCGCATACACCGACGACGACGTAGTAGTAGATCCAGGTTGGGTAAAGGCATTTGCTGCTGTTTTTGCCGAGGACACTGATGTAATGGCAATTACAGGCTTGGTAGTCCCCTATGAACTGGAAACAGAGGCACAGCAATTATTTGAAGAATATAATGGTTTCGGGCGTGGTTTCAGGCGGAAGTGGTATTCAGAAAATAATAAATCTGTGGCGTCTGTCCATGGGGGAACAGGTAAATTTGGCACTGGCGCCAATATGGCCTATCGTCGCAGTCTTTTTGACAGGATCGGCTACTTTGATCCTGCTTTGGATGTAGGAACAGTTACCAATGGCGGGGGAGATCTTGAAATGTTTTTCCGTGTACTGAAAAAAGGTCATACATTAGTTTATGAACCAAATGCAATAGTGCGCCATCGTCATCGGACAGATTACCGCCAGCTCCATACACAGATTACCAATTGGGGAATCGGGTTCAGCTCTTATATTGTCAAGGGTGCTCTTGCACATCCGGATGAGCGTTTGGCATTCCTGAAACTATGGGCCTGGTGGTTCATAAATAAAATGCGCGCGGTATTCTTCTCATTTCTGCGTCCAACACGATCTCGCGAACTGCTACAGGCAGAATTAAAAGGTCTGTTTATTGGTCTCATGCGTTACTATAAAGCTCGTTCTCGTGCAGAAAAAATAGCTGCGTCCTTCGGTCCCGTCATACCGAATGCAATAGCAGAGCAAAGTTTACCGGGAAAAGTCGCTCCTAAGCACAAAATCAAGACTGCGATCCGGAGTATCGATATCACTGAACCTTTGCTACCGTTGGTCGATGTGAGTGACTGTGCAAAAGTGCATCTTGTTATTAAGTGGAAAGAACATCCCCTTGGAACTATTGAGATAGCTACTTATGGCCAGCCTGTCGGTATAAATCGGCTTCATGAAATTATAGTTGATCATTTCGGTCTTAAATTATTGTACCCTTACCATACTTCAGGCAGAGATTTCTTTCATGCAGAGATATATACAGCTTTGAAACAGCATTACATCGTGCCTTCTGAGAAAACAAAACCAGCGAACCCTGTCCGGTTATCTGCTAAGATTCCCGTCTCGGTAGTCGTGGCTACATATGACAGGCCTGAGGATTTACATAACTGTCTCAGATGCCTTTCCGCTATAGAGTCGGGCCGGCAGATTGAGATTATCGTTGTCGACAATAATCCTTCCTCAGGCTTAACCCCGCCGGTAGTCAATGAATTTTCAAAAGTGATATTGGTAAATGAACCACGCAAGGGACTTTCCTTCGCACGGAATAAGGGCATTGTCACGAGTACCGGTGAAATAATTATTACCATTGATGATGATGTAACAATGCCGGTAAACTGGCTGGAAAAGTTGATAGCACCTTTCACAAAAACCGATATTGGAGTTGTTACCGGTAATGTTTTACCAAAAGAACTGGAGACCGAAGCACAGCATCTCTTTGAACTGTACGGTGGATTAGGGCGAGGGTTTGAGCCTTTTACAGCCGACAGAAAATGGTTCGAATCAACTGTACGACGCGCTCTGCCGACATGGAAACTCGGTTCAACCGCGAATGCAGCTTTTCGTGTCGGCATTTTTCATGATTCCCAAATTGGATTAATGGATGAGAGCCTTGGTGCGGGAACCCCTGCTGGCTGCAGTGAGGATACTTATTTGTTTTACAAGGCATTGAAGGCTGGATATACCATAGTCTATGAACCGACAGCTTATGTATGGCACAAGCATCGAATGACAATGGGAGCCTTTCGGCGTCAGATATATAATTACAGCAAAGGCCACGTAGCTTATCACCTGAAGACTTTGTTGAACGACCATGATCTTCGGGCATTGATAAGATTACTGGTGGAGTTGCCTCAGCACCATGTATGGAAAATAACTCAACGGCTGTTGAGAAGGAACAATTATCCTCTTTCGCTTACTTTGCTTGAGGTAGCGGGAAATTTCGCAGGGCCATTCGCTTTATTGAGATCATCTCTCCGAGTTAAACGCATTGGTCGTAGTGAACCTTACATACCAGTCTCAAAGCGTTCGATTAATGTAAGTTCACAACACCTGGTTTCAAACAATCTGACATAGATTTCAGTAGAATTCATGTTATATACCTGGAAAGTCAGATTCTTAAAAACAAAGCGGGGTAACCTTCTCTGGCGGTATTGGCGAGCATGGCGTGGCGATAATGTCGGCGACTATAAATTCCTGCCCAAATATATACGTCAATATGCCATGAACAGCAGTTTTGCTGACATAGGGTGCATGTGGGGAGTGAATGGCGAATATGCATTCATTGCAGAACAATCCGGTGCAACGTCAGTCAAGGCTGTAGATGTATTTGGCCCTACGCCTGAATTTGAAGCGAAGAGAAAGGCATATAACTCTTACGTTGAGTTCATTCTTGGTGATGCTACACAGCCTGAAACAATTGCAAGAATTGGCGTCGCTGATGTGGTTTTCTGCGCAGGAGTCCTTTATCATCATCCCAGCCCCTTTGATCTCCTCACGGCTCTCAGGAGGATCTGCGGAGCAGTGCTCATTCTGCGCACCTCGACAATCCCCGAGAATCCGAGGCTGCGGAACAGCGCGGTGTACTTCCCGATGCTTACCGAGAAAGATCGAAGGCTGTGGAATTTGTCAAATCTTGGGGTTCTGAGACAGGTCGGCATCACCGACGGCTTTGATCCCCGTGAGGGATACGGTAACTGGTTCTGGGGATTGACCCCGAGCTGCCTGATGTCTCTCTTGAAGACGGCGGGGTTCGAAATTACCTTCCGTGCAAACGAGCCGTTCGCTCAGACAGTGATCTGTCTTCCTGTCGATGTTCCGTTTGCTCACGACATGCCCGATGAGTGAGGCCCTCACGATTGGCGAAACCGTCGACGCTTCCGGTCCGTCTCGTTCCGCATTAGAGCACTTCAGTTATGAGGAAAACGGCAACCGCAGTTCTAGTTAAGGTATCACACGATGAATGTGAATAGAGCCATTTCAAAAATGACTCTTTCCCTTCTTATCATCATACTCCTTGTTGCGACGGTGCTGCGTCTCCACCATATCTCTCAGCCGTTCACCGATGCGTTCAGCTGGCGCCAATCGAGCACTGCGATGATAGCCGAAAATTATTTCCGGAAGGACTGGAACATCTTCTTCCCTGAAGTAAACTGGACTGGCCCAGGTCCGAATTATCAGGGACGGGAGTTTCAGACGGTGAGCTATTTCGCTGCGCTTCTTTATACGGTATTCGGACAGCACGACTGGATCGGACGACTCATCGCGGCTGTTTTCGGGGTGTGGGGTGTCTTCGCCCTTTTTCAGCTCGTCCGCCTCGTCTGGGATGAAGGGAGAGCACTCGCAGCGGCCGCAATGATGGCACTCATGCCCGGAAGCATTTTCATCGAACGCTCTTTTCTGCCAGACCCGGCGATGGTGTCGCTCATGACGACGAGCTTTTGGATGCTTGTTGCTTATCTTCGTACGGAACAAATCCGTTATCTGGTTCTTGCGGGGCTTATCGGCGCATGGGGCATCTGTTCGAAAATTCCCGGACTGATCGTGGGCCTCCCCATGGCGTATGCGGTATTCGTGTATCTTCAAAGGGAGCGGTTCAGCTCTCCACGAATCATCACATTGGGCGGGCTTGCGCTTCTAATGCTCGTGCCGGCGATCGCCTACTATCTCTGGGCGTGGCATCTCGCCATCTCTTATCCTCCATTTCATTTTGCAGGAGACGGCAACTGGCTCTGGGATCAAGGGATACGGAAATGGATCAACCGGAGCTACTTTATCCCCCATCTGTGGCGGATAGCAAAAGACTGGCTGTTGACAGTGCCGGCGCTAGCCCTTTTGACTGTCGGCCTATTCTACAAGCCTCCCGTACAGGCCCGTGAGGACCATGTTGAGCAGGCCGGCAGAACTCTTCCTCTTCCGTGGCTGTTTCACTGGTGGCTTACCGCCTTTGCCGTCTACTATGCAATCGGGGCAAGGGAGCTGATCACCAACCCGTGGAATCTCCATATCGTCAGTCCGGCACTGGCAGCCCTTTCAGGACATGGATTGGTCATGGTCGTCTCGCTTCAAAAAAAGCTTGTTCCTTCACCTGCTGCGCTGATAAGAACAGCGGTAATAATCTTATTAGTCGTGGTGATCGGACAGAATAATCTGAAGTGGATGTACAAGCCTTATTCAAAAGAAAGCTACAGTCTCGGCAAAGCCCTCCAGCGGATTGCCGGGCCCGATGACCTTGTAGTTACCATGGCGAACGATATCGGAAATCCCGTCGCGATCTATTACAGCGGCCTGCGCGGATGGGTCCTCCCTCCTGCACGACCACACACCGCATGGCATAAGCTCCCTGATGACGACCAGGAATTAATACAGATGTTCGAGGAGCTTCGGACAGAAGGTGCTGATTGGTTCGGAATAGTCAACAAGCATATCGATGCTCTTCACCATGATTATCCTTTATTTCTTAATCATGTCATGAATACGTGTGAGTTGAAATCGGAAAGCAAGGATTGGATAATTTATCGAATTCCGACTGTAGATGATCTGAAAGAAAGTCACAAAATTAAGAGACATGATTGAAATATGATTACAATGAAAATGAAAGGATAACAGTTTCTACGATGAAAAATTACTTAGGAAAGAGAATTCTTGTAACAGGCGGCGCTGGTTTTTTTGGGTCTCATTTATGTGAGAGGCTTTTGAATGACGGTGAAGAGGTATTGTGTGTCGACAACTTTTATACAAGCCGAAGAGCAAATATTGCCCATCTTCTGACGAATAGGAACCTGCTGAACGGATAAAAATATGATCCGGATATTTTTGAGCAACTGCAACAGATTCATCATAAAGAATAGCGACCTGTATTTTCCACCTCCTATGAAAATGTAGCAATATCCTCCATCTTTTTCCTTCTCACTTTCGACAGAGGACAGTCCGGATCAGCATAGCCAACCGGAACAATAGCAATCAGGTCCCAGGAAAGTAAAAAAACCCCGTTCCGAAGACATATACTTCTCCGGAACGGGGTTTTTAACTGCCTGCCGGCATATGGCTAATTATTGTGCATCACGAACTGCCATCACATTATATATTTTGGTTTTCCTGAGTGATGCAACAACAGCATTTTGCATATTAACCGACCATGCAAGATCCTTGCTGCCAGTAGACGTCCAATAGTAGCCGGAGTTGATGTTGCTGAACCAGAACGAATTCAGCCATAGAGAAGAATCGGCGACTCCGTAGTTAAGCAGGCTCTCGAGTTCCCTGATATTCGGCATCCGCCAGTCACTATACGCCGCGCCATATCCGTTACAGTGATACGTTACGGAAGCTGTGTTGAATCCGCTTATTGCATTAAGTGCACCGGCCCAGTTTCTCTTGCCAAGACAGGCTCCATCCTTCAGCCACATAAGGCCTGTAAGGTTATCTGTTACCGTACCGTCTCCATTGTCTGCAACCCTTGGCTCAGGCCATGCAACCCCCGCCTTCTCTTCACCATCATCGCCAGGAGCATAGCTCACTGCCTGGCCGCTTTCCGGCACTTCGTAAGGACTCCCGGTACTTGTTGCGCGCACCGGTAACAGATAGTTGCTCTTTGTTTTTGCTATCATTGCTTCTGCTCCGGAGTAAAGGTTTACCACCGGAGACTGCGTGGAGGTTGGATAGGTCGTTCCTGTCCAGTAGTAGGCAGATATGACATTGGTGAATCCGCTTATGTTCAGCCACGCGGATGAGTTTAGCCACGTGGATGAGTTTGCTACTCCATAATTTATCAGACTTTCGAGTTCCCTGATATTCGGCATCCTCCAGTCGGTATAAGCCGCACTGTATCCTTTGCAGTTATATTGTGCTGGAGCTGCGTTGAAGACACCTGTCGCATTGAGTGCATGAGCCCAGTTTTTCTTGCCAAGACAGGCTCCGTCCTTCAGCCACATAAGACCTGTGAGGTTATCTGTTACCGTACCATCTCCGTTTTCAGTGAACCTGGGCTCAGGCCACGAAACCCCCGCCTGAACATTTCCGTCATCACCCGGGATATAGCTCAGCAACTGACCCGTCCTGGGCAGATGAATTGATACGGCATCAAGCGCAGCAACTCCGTTACCCTCCAGGGGGATGTAAACTGTCGGGGTGTCGGGGTCATTTGACGGAATGACGAGGCGTGCGCTCTTAAGTCCGCTTGACTTGGGCGAAAACTTGATACCAACGGTGCATTTGTCACCAGGGATCACCGTTTTGCCTGAGCAGTTGTCATCCCAGAGCACAAACTCAGCAGTTTTTAAATCGCTGATCATATTTGTATTGACTGTAAGATTGCCTGCTCCGGCATTGAAAACCATAAATATCATTATTACAGGATCAGCGTTGACGATTACATCTCCTAAATAGTAAGAGGCAGGCGTAACCGTGATATCCGGATACAGCAACTCAAAGCTTGCCTTTATGGTATGGTTGGTAATTACGTTGCTGAATGAATAGGCCGCTGACGCTCCCACAGATAAACCGTCGACAAGCACATCTGATATACGATAGTTCGCGTTCGGAGTTATTGCAAATGCCTGGCCTGCTCCTTGATTGACTGTAACCGTACCGGATGGAGATATACTTCCCCCGGCGCCTGCGAAAGAGGTGATCGTATAGTTTTTCAGGGTAAATGACGCGGTAATCATATTCGCTGAATTCATCGTCACCACGCATGAACTCGTACCGGTGCACGCCCCTGACCATCCGCTGAAGACAGAACTGCCGTCTGTTGCTGCAGTAAGGGTAACAACAGTCCCCCCGGTATATGCCTCCGAGCAGTCAGATCCGCAATTGATACCTGCCGGTGAAGACGTAATGGTACCGGTCCCTGTACCCCCCTTGTTTACGTTCAAAGCGTACTGCTGAACCGGGAGAGGCACTGTTCTGCTTATTTCGTTCGAGAGCTTGCTCTCCTTTGACAAACTATTGAGCGCCGTGACCGCGAAATAATAGGTTGTTCCATCGGTCAGACTCGGTATAGTATAGCTTGTTACATTGCCGGCATTGACGGTTTTTGTGTAGTTTTGGGTCGCAATGCCATAATAGATTTTGTAACCGGAGAGGTCTGTGATTGGGGTGCCGTCTTCATTTGTTGTGGGAGGACTCCAGTTCAATGTTGTCTGCCCGGCGTATCCTGCCGCCGGGAATACTGCCAGCATAAGGAAGAAAAGAACCCCGAAAATTCCCGAAAAGAAGTCATACTGTTTCCTGTTGTTCCTCAATTTTTTACTTGTACGATTTTGCCTTTGCATGGGCGCATCTCCATTCTTTAGATTGGTTTACGGCCGTCCGGAGACTCGCTGCACTTTCTACGGGCTTGTAGAGGGGTGTCAGTATCGTCCGGCAACCCTGCTACCATATCCCTGAAGGGGACTTAGGCCAGTGGCTTTGCGTCCAACCCTTTCGGATTGTTTGCCTTTGTCGGTTAATCGGTTAAACAGAAAGCCTGTTTCCTTATAAGGGAAACAGGCTTTCTGTCCTTAAAAGCTCTGTTTCTTCGGCAACCCGGCTATCCTGTTTTTTGAATCCCCTCGCAGGACCCTTGGCTTTGTGCCCCCTGGTTATCCAGGGTTTACCTTTTTCGGAAACTTTTTCTGCTTATCCTCTCGCATATTGCTTGAGGAATATCTTTGCACCTGATTTTATTGTAAGTGGATTCGTTTCGATTTGTCGGTGATAACTATCACATTTTGTGATGACCTTACCAAAATAGGTGAGCACAATTCAGGGGAAGGGGCTATTACTTCTATAAAAATGCAATATTTTTAACTTTAGTCTGTCATTCCGGCTGTCCGTTCGAAGTGACTCTCAGCGAAGACTCGCATCGAGAATCTTTCCGATGGCTTCAGGGAAGGATTCCCGACGCCCTTTGCTTGCGGGAATGACGGCCTCTGGATTTTTCCATGCATTTATAAACAGACACTATAGAGAAAAAGGGAGGGAAGGTGTGTGAAACACCCTCCCCTTCTTCTGATTACGGACCTGTTTGAGGAATACCGGTAAGCGCATTACGCACCGGCCATATAAAGAGATTCGAGCGCATTTTGACCGGCAATACCTTTGCCTGTTTCATGTCAATTTTCCATCCCTGGATATTCGTAAATGCTGCGGCCGTAGACGTCCAGTAAGAGGATGATTGAATGTTGATGAATCCGCTCGTATTCAGCCATACAGAAGAATCAGACGCCCCGTAGTTGAGCATGCTTTCCAATTCCCTGACATTAGGAACTCTCCAGTCTGTATAATTACCGCTGTATTCCAGGCAGTTATACCTGCCCGGATCCTCATTCATTGCTGCTATCATGATCAGGGCTTCGCTCCAGTTTTTTCTTTTTAGACATCCTCCGTCTTTCAGCCACATTAACCCTGTGAGCGTGTCCGTAATCGTACCGTCTCCGTTGTCAAAAAATCTGGGTTCAGGCCACAGAGTTCCTGTATGCACAGAGCCTTCACTCTGTGCTGCATTGCTGTTCGTCTGCCCGCTCATCGGAACGATGTAAGGATAATTATCAGTATTTGCGACGCGCACCGCTGCGATGTAATTACTCTTTCCCTTTGAGACGAGGGTCCCGGTTCCATTTGTCATTTTAATAACCCATGCCTGTTTGTCATTCTGGTGAGCGGTTGATGACCAGTAAGAACCTGCGCTGATATTGACAAAACCGTTACTGTACAACCATGCAGAAGTATCACCAGCGCCATAATTTAACAGGCTCTCTATCTCCCTGATATCGGGAACCCTCCAGTCTGCATAGGTTCCGGTATATCCCGTGCATCGGTAAAGCGAGGGCGCATCATTAAATCCGCTTACCCTGTCCAGTGTATTGTTCCAGTTTGCCTTGCCCAGGCATGCGCCATCCTGGAGCCACATGAGTCCGGTAAGCATGTCCGTTACCGTTCCATCTTTATTATCAATAAACCTCGGATCAGGCCACTCAATACCAGCTTGAACATCTCCGTC
>JAGVOC010000146.1 GCA_020052975.1 Desulfobacterales bacterium
CAAAATAATTGAAAATGTAGTGAAGAAAATCGCCTAACTTGAAACGTAAATCCCTGATATAATTGACTTTCATATTTTGAACTGCGGAAGATGGGTTAACCCTTGGGATAACGCTGGTTTAAACGATTATGTTCCGAACCTATGTCCTCCTCCTTTGATTCCACCCATTAGACAAGTCACCGGAGAGTCTTCACTGCTTTGGGCACAGGACAGCGCCAGGCAGGCGACTTATACTGATCTGGCAGGAGATTGGTCATGGGAAAGTGTAAGAGAGTATTTTTATGCAGGTTTAACAGGAGAAGATTTTGATGGTAATGTTACCGCCTCAACCCGGTTGCAAAGAGAAGAATATTTTGCCAGGACTTTCAAAGGTCTTGGCCATCAGATGCATCTTGTGCAGGATATGGCAGTGCCAGATCATGTTCGAAATGACGCACATCCTGAAGATGCATTCTTAGGAAAAAACCCTCTCAATGGAAGCGCTTATTTTGAGACCTGGGCAAAAGAAAAAGGTTTTTTTATTAAGTGCTTATTAGAACCACATGCATCTCTTTCACCTGAAATTATTTCAAAATGTCAACAATATGGCATAAATGAAGGTGTAAACATTGATAATTATTACCCTGCAGTCTCTTTTAATGTCTCATATAATGGCCTTGCCCCGACCACCCAGTTTTATGATGCTGAAGCATATGATGGAACCAATCCGTCGGTAACTCTTGCCCAAGGGTTATCTGAATATACAAATGCCAATTATTTCAGTGAAGGAACAATCTTTGCTGCAGAGAGATATTCTACAGACCATAGACATTATTTCCCCTATCCGAAAACATCATCAACTGATCTCCCAAATTATCTGGCAGGGTTAAAACCTGAAGAAACAGTTGTAGAGGAGGATGGTGAAACTGATACAGGCATATGGATCAGCAAGAGCTCTGATGGAGAAAACATTTCGCATATAGTAAGAACAGGCGAATTTTCTAAATGGGTGTATACGGTTTTAGGTGAAGGAGAGCTTTTCTATAAGACATTCTACAGAGATGAAAAATGCCATGAGGACTATGCTTCCAAGCTTATCCCCCGCGCCGTAGGTTACTCTGCAGGGCTTCTAGATTATTTCTTCCGTGGTGTTCTCGAAATCAGCGCCCCGGATGAGTATGTGTATGGAATAACCGATGGAAGCGATATCTTTCCCTACACGTACAACGATGATCAGGGAATTACTTATACCACACAACAGCAGTTGTTCAATCAAATCAAGGCAAAAGTAGTGAATATGACTCCGAAGGAAAAAGACCCTGAGGGAAACATACTGAGCTATGAAGATATTGTATCGGGAAGTCTGATTGCCGTGGCAAGATACAAGGTAACCCCGAATTATTCTCCTGACCTTGCTAATTATCCTCCTGACGGCACAGTGATGATGAACGATATAAGCTACAGGTATTCCGTATCCCAGCCAATCACACTCACCTCTGAGCAAATTGTATCCATAAACACCGAACCGTCTGAATTTGATTTTGATTTCACCGGGAACGAAATTCCGGCAGGCATAACCGATCTCACCTTGCAGGTGATCTTCAAAGGGACCTTAGGGAATGAACCTGATATTGCGGTGGCAGTGGGGATGAAAGACCTGAAAGAACCGACCCATCATGCTTTCTGGAATCTAACGGATATGTTTTCACTTGAAGGACATCTTTACACAGCAGAGCAGATAATGGCTAACCCAGACCTCTTGTCACGTACAAACGGAGCATATATTAATCCTCATCCAATAACCTTTGAAATTAGCTACATGCCTGAGTCTCCTCCTGCGGAGCCTATATATGCATCTGCAAGAGTTACAGACCTTCCTGACGGAAGATATATAAGGGTAATAGTTCTTGCAGATGATGAGCTGACATATCCATATGTGCGTATGGCCTGGCATGTGGAATTGCCTGATAGGGAGCCGGAGGATGGAGACAATGACTATTACTTTGAAACAGTAATAAATCAGGACTATGGCGGGACATGGTATGCCCCAACTGAGGCCACACTATTCAGAACAATACGACAGCACTTTGAAGCCGGAGTCCTCAGATGTGAACCTCTTGCAGAAGACCCGGTGACGGGGAACCATTACTGCGCATATCCAGGGGAGGAGGCGATCATTCCCCCTGATCTGTCGCCATGTCCGGCAGAGGTGCTGTATTAAAATGACACGAGTGTGGAAAAATCAGAAGAATTTTCTATTGTAAAAAACATAATTAGGTTAGTCGTCATAACTCAGAAAGCAACTGGAGACGTCACGGATTGAAAAACAATAAATATGCGCTCTCCCCTATTTCCAGAACCACAATTTGACAAAACAATTATTGTTTATTGAATGCCAGAATTCGGTACATAGGGAAAGGAGCAAGTATGTACAAGTATCTGTCTTTAACACTATTAAGTATTATTCTGACGATGTTTACGTTTTGTTCGAGTTATGCTCGTCCGTTACGACGGACACTACGAAGGACGAATTATAGATGCAGATACTGGCCAGCCGATCGAGGGGGTGGTAGTGCTTGGGGTCTGGTATAGAGAATATCCCGGAGCCGGAGGTGCAGTTCATGAATACTATGATGCAAGAGAAACTGTAACTGACCAAAACGGGGAGTTCAAGATTGAAGGACTTGGGTTGCTGGTAATGAGCAATATAATTCCTATGGATGTTTTGATATTCAAGGCTGGGCATACGCATTACGGGCTGATGACATGGAAGGGATTGAAAGGCTTATATAGGCTGAAGGAAACAAGGCGATTATTTCTTTAAGAAAGTTGACGATAGAGGAGAGAATGAAACAAAGGACTCCAGATTATCCCTCAAAAGCTCCTCAAGAAAAAATAATGCTTATGTTGCAAGAGATTAATAAGGCTAGAACAGAGAGAGGGTTAGAACCAGTTAATTGAAATGAAAAGGTTAAAGGGGAAGCAAACAGGGAAGTTGATGACTTGGTTGACATATGTAGTACGAAAAGGCTGCCGATCAATGCTCTGTGAGTTTTATCATCAAATTTAACCGGACACTTGTGATATGGGGTTAACCGTATTATCTTTTCCTAAGAATTTCCGTTTGAAAATTCACTGCCTATTAGGCTTTAAAGTGGGTCAATTTTGCATGCCGATTAACACCTTAAGCAAATTCGAGCCGGAGATCCTTATTAAATACTTTCGCAAGACGCTCAAGGGTTTTCAGTGTGGGATTGCTTTTGCCTGGTTTTTCAAGCCGCTGGTATGCCTGATAGGATATGCCAAGAGCTTTGGCGATATCTCCCTGGGTAAGTTTTTTGGTTTCCCTGAGTTTCCTGAGAAGTATAGGGACGGCAACTTCGGGTTCACGGCGAAGAAGCGAAGAAGCGGAAGAAGCGGGGTCAGGCATGCTAATATGCAAATAGCCTGATAAAATGTACAACGGTTATGGCACGGAAACCGCGCATACAGTATGAAGGGGCTTTTTACCACATCATCGTCCGAGGGAATCAAAGACAGAAAATCTTCCTTGACGAAAGCGATTTTCGCGAGTACCTTGAACGACTGCACAAATACAGGAACAGATGCGGCTTTATTCTTTATGCATATGTACTCATGACAAATCACGTTCATCTGCTGATCGAAACACCAAGGGATCCGATATCGCGCATCATGCAGCTGATCAATTTTACCTATACACAGCATTTCAACAGGAAATATAGAAAGGTTGGACACCTGTTTCAAGGGCGGTACAAGTCATATCTCTGCGACAAAGACAACTATCTTTTGAGTCTTGTGCGGTATATTCATAACAATCCGGTGAGAGCCGGTTTGGTGAAGGATGCCGGAGCATACGAGTGGAGCAGCCACGACGACTATTTGCGCGGGACGAAGGAGTTTGTCGATACAGACAAGGTTCTCCGTCTTTTCTCAGAGAGGCCGGGCATTGCAAGGCGGAAATATATGGATTTTATGACTGAGCACGAACCCGACACAAATCTTATGCCTTACGCTGCATATGAGCAGCAGATAGTAGGCGACGAAAGGTTTATTGATAAAGTCCAGGAGCGGTTTGAACGCCTGGAAAAGAAGGCAAGAAAAATTCCAATTAAAGATTTGGTCGTTGCGATAGAACAAGAGACAGGGGTTGGCTTGTTGGATTTGGTCTCCCGGAAGCGGGGCGAAAGGCTTCGTATAGCTCGTGGAATACTCGTAATGCTGGCAAGGGAAGTTGGATATACTATGGTGGAGCTACAAGGGATATTGAAACGAGATATTTCAGTATTATCCCGGTTGGCAAGCATCTGTGAAACGAAAGAAGGGGAGAAGAGATTGCAGAGGGTGAGG
>JAGVOC010000340.1 GCA_020052975.1 Desulfobacterales bacterium
GCCGGGAAGACAAACCAGCTGAGAGTTTCTGCCCTGTTTGATGTCTGGCAGTCCTTTTTGAGCCTGGGTGTGGCAAGTGGTCTGAAGCTTCAGGAAAAAAACATACTTGCTCATGATCAGCTTGAAAAATGGTGGACGGGAATTCCTGATTTTGCGTTTCCTGTGAATGTAAGAGAGGGGTCCGCTGTTTTTAAAGCTGACGGTGTAACAGGCGTTGCAGCATTTGGCGCTAAATATCCTGCTAAGTAAAATTGTTCATTTTTGAAGATCCCCGCCGCAAACAGCGGGGTTAGCGCTCGCTATTTCGGTTCAAGGACTGCGTGTTTCGAAATATCTCTATAATATTTTGAAACACGCAGTTTTGATGGACTCGTAAAAAGTCCGGATTCTCCCTTTTTCGTCATTCCCGCGGAAGCGGGAATCCAGCAATTTCAATCGCTTCTGGACTCCAGTTTTCACGGAAGTGACGGGATTTTATACTTTTCAAGAGTCCATCAGTTTTGTTCTGTCTGTATTAATGAGGGTTATCCCGTATGGGCCTTTATGATTTTACCATATACGATCTTATTAACCGCAACGCCGTAAGTTTCGGAAAGAGGCCGGCCTGGTTTGAGGTTGATGATGGAAGGATAGTTACATTTGCTGAATTTAAGAAAAAAGTTGACTCTCTTGCCTGTGGTCTTCAACTGGAAGGTATAAAAAAGGGCGACAGAATAGGAGTTCTCGGCAAGAACAGCCTTGAATATTTTCTTCTTTATGGCGCTGCTGCCGCTTTGGGAGCGATCATGCTTCCCATCAACTGGAGACTTTCATCTGATGAAATCCGTTTCAATCTGAATGACTGTGAACCTGAAATGCTCTTTGTTGACACTGAATATCAGGAACTGATAACCGGTATTCAGGATAAGCTTTTGTCTGTTAAAAAATATTATAATCTGAAACCTCCGGGCGGAAGTTATAATGACTTTGGGTCTCTTTCAGACAACAGCGGCGATTTGGCACCAGCAACGGTTTCTGCAGATGACGGTTATGTTATTATCCACACTGCAGCGGTTAAGGGAAGGCCCAGAGGAGCCCTTTTAAGTCACGGGAATGTCCTTTTTGCCGACATTCACTGGAACTGCTGCCTGCAGATAACCCATGAGGATGTTCACCTCAACCTTCTCCCTCTTTTCCATGTTGGCGGTCTTTTCATGGCGACAAACTGTTTTCATGCCGGAGCCCTTAACATAAACATGAGCAAGTTTGATGCAGAAAAAGCGCTGGGACTTATAGAAGAAAAAAAGGTTTCATACTTTTTTGATTTTTCACCAATCCTGGCGTCCATACTTGAACAGCAGGAAAAAACAAAAAAAGACATAAAAAGTCTCAGGGCAGTCGTGGGACTCGATAATCCCGAAACCATAGTGAGATATCAGAAAATATCGGGCGGGACATTTTACTGCATGTATGGCCAGACCGAGACATCATGTGTTGCGACATATGGCCGTTTCAATGACAGGCCGGGTTCAGCCGGAAGAATGATACACCTTGCAGAGGTAAGACTTGTGGACGATTATGACAGGCCGGTGCCGGCAGGGCAGGTTGGTGAAATTGTCATGAAGGGTCCAATGGTCTTTAAGGGATACTGGAATCTTCCGGAAGAGAATGGCCAGACATTCCGCGAAGGCTGGCATCATACCGGGGACCTCGGACGATTTGATGAAGACGGATTCCTCTGGTACTCCGGCAGGACCGCAGACAAAGAGCTCATCAAGCCGGGTGGTGAGAATGTTTATCCTGCTGAAGTAGAAAAGGTTATATTAACGCATCCTGCAGTTGACAAGGTCGTTGTCTTTGGTGTTCCGGACCAAAAATGGAAAGAAGGAATAAAGGCTGTATGCCTTCTTAAAGATGGAAAATCCCTTGAATCTAAAGAGTTAATTGCTTTCGTAGGGAAAAGGATAGCAAGCTATAAAAAGCCCCAGCATGTTGAATTTGTAAGGGAGTTTCCTTTAAATAAAGACGGCTTTCCAGAAAGGGCGAAGATAAAAGAACTTTACGGGGGTAATCAGTATTGACGGCTTCATAGAAAGTCAAAAAAGAGAGAAATCCAGACTTTTTACGAAGGTATAAGTATTGACAGAATAAATATTTATCTCATATAGTTATTATCATGTATAAAATAATGTCTATTTTATAAGGACGATTTAAAAACAATAAGCTGGAGATAAACATGGTAAGAACTGAAATATCACTATTCTTGAAAAATGTGCCTGGAGAATTGGGAAAGCTTGCTTCGTTGCTTTCGGGCGAAGGGATTAATATAGATGCACTGACAATACAGGATGCTTCAAGTTATGTTCAGGAACTTTTCCATGCAAGGGGGAAATCCCTAAAGAGAATTGCTTCAAGTGCAAGTTATAATTCCATGAAAAAAGATTCCGCTGAATTTGCACTGATAAGAATCCTTGTTGATCAGACAGATAAGACAATAGATATTCTTTCCAAAAACGATTATCTATTTGATATAATGCCTGTAATTGCAATAATACTTGAAAATAACCCTGGCTCACTTGCCGAGGTTGCCACAAAGTTTGGAAAAGAAGGAATAAACATCAATTATGTTTATGGCTCGGTCTCATCACCAAAGGAAAAATGTCTCTTTGTCTTTTGCCCTGAAGATATCGAATTAGCTGCCCGTATTTTTAAGGAATAAAGTTACTTAGCAGCAATATTCTCCAATTATGCTTCCAAATCCTTGAAGTTTCATAAATTATGCATATTATATAATGATGTTCTCAGCCTGTATTGTCAGAACGATTGCCCCAGGACGATTGCGATAGATAGAAAGGATAAGCCGTTAAAAGATTTCAATGTTCTGTATTAAACTAAAAATGTTGACTAAATACAATAAATAATTTATCGTTATATTCCAAAAATAAATTATATTCATAACAGGGTGGTTTAATGGGTATTCAGGAAAGAAAAGAAAGAGAAAGGGAAAGAAGGCGGCAGCAGATAATAGTTGCCGCAAAAAGGGTTTTTTCAACCAAAGGTTTCAACAAGGCAACCATGGAAGATATTGCAACTGAAGCCGAACTAAGCCCCGGCACCCTTTACCTGTATTTTAAAAACAAGGAAGAACTTTATGCCTCATTATCTATAAGAATACTCCAGTACCTTCTTATCCGTATTGAACATGTTAACAGGGAAAAGGACCTGGGCCCTGAAGATAAGATGAAACTCCTGATTGAGGCAATGTATGATGTGTATGCGTTTGACCCATTAATAATAATAAACATGTTCCAGCTTCAATCGAGCGAAACCTTAAAAAATTTATCTCCCCAGCTTCTGGCACAAATAAAAGATCTTTCGGGCAAATCGATTGGTACAATAGCTGATATTTTTGAAGAGGGTGCGGCAAAAGGAGTATTTATCAAAAAACATCCGGTTGCTCTTGCCGATATTTTCTGGGCATTGTTTTCCGGAGTCATTCTCTGGGAATCCAGCAAGAAAATTATTAACGACGAAAAGGATTACCTTAAACCAACCCTTGAGATAGCTTTCGAGTTATTCAGCAGGGGATTAAAGAAAGTTTAATCTGTTTTCCGGAAATCAGCGCCATGAAGGTCATATCAGGTGGGCATAGTCGGACTTGATTGTTTTGAAGAGTTCTTTTCCTATGGTAATCCCTGTATCGATGAATCTTGGTCCATATTTCTTTCCTGTTATGGTCCGGAAAGAGTCCCTGATTCTATAAAGGCTCTCCATTCCTTTCGGATAATGGGCGATAAATTCAGAAAAAGGAGGATTGAGATAAGATACCATTTCCCAGAGTGTGCTCGTGAAATTATCCGGTCCCCAGCGAAACTTGTCTGCATCGTAAAGACAGTCGGAAACAAGATTTCCCTCGGGGGTTTTTGATTCTACTGTACTTCTGAATGCTTCATGATTCCTTATGGCAGCGCAGATATCATCCAGTTCTTCAGGAATAATAGGATAATCTTTCAGGACTTCACGCGCAAAAGCAGCCCCTTCGATCGAATGATTTTTTTTCTTTCGTTTTATATCGTGCAGCAGACCTGCGCACTGGAGAATCAGAACTCTTCGCCTGCAAAAACTACCCTCATATCCGGCAAGCCCGCTTTCAATAAACATCAGAGCTCCCGCATCCACGGTAACTTTTACGGCGTGATCCATGCCGTGACCAAAATCATCTTCAAGGTGTGTTGATACAAACTGGTGAACCTTTACTACCAGAGGGTCTGTTTCAAAAATCTGAACAGAAGATTTAACGGCTGAATCATGGTCTCTGTAAAAATCGGGGGGAGGAAAGCTGGAGGCTATCCGCCGGGCTACCTTTTGTATATGAGCGTAGATAGTCTCCATGTATTCGATTTATTTACCCGGCAGAGTCCGGCCTGACAGAGTTAAACCGGACTCCTTTTTATTGATGGAATAAAGTTTTAAGATATTACAGCAACGAGAAGGGTTTTCCGCAGATCTTCCATTTACCGTCTTCCTTAATTACGGTAATTGTGTCGTCAACCTTGTGGATTTTACTTAAATGGAACAGTTTTGAAACAAGAGCGTATAATGGATTGATTGCAACTATCCTGTCTGCAGATATTTTTAAGGTTATTTCTTTATCGGTTCTGCTGATTGTTTCAGTTTCGATATTGAATAATCTGCTTTTCATGAAATCCGGACTCAGGCCGCGTTCGGCCGCTTCATTTTCAACTTTTTGAATATATTTTTCAACAATGTTTCCATCATCGGATGGGGCCAGAGTTTTACACAGATAGCCGGCCATGGACTTGTCCAGCGTGAAGTATGCCTTTGTGAATTGAACTACCGTTTTGTTTGGAGTCTCTTTAAGTTCTCCAAACATAAAAATTGCCTGCAAGAAAATTCCAAACAGAATAACCATCATAAGATTCCGTATTTTATTGTCCTGCTCCATCTGACATTCCTCCTTATAAAAAAACTTATATCTTGGCTAAAAAATATTTTTAGATATTGCCGAATCTCTTCTGAGGGTAAAACAAGACGCCAGATAACATGGAATTGACTTTAATACAAGGAAATTTCATCCGTTTCCAAAAGGCTTTTTAAAATATTCCGGATGCTGAAAACGCATGGAACACGACGTATAGCTGTGGGCAGAAATTGTTGATGAACCGAAGCAGCGAGCATATTCCCCGCTGCTTGCGGCGGGGTTAGCGAGCGAATTAAAAACAGACACTATTCCCTACGGTCGAAGATTCTCCGCTGCTTGCAGCGGGGAGCTTCAATTCGTGAAAAGCCAAAACACCGTCTTTCTTAGCCGGGAACTGTGATTAAACAACTTTTTTGAAAATTTTATCTTTTGGAGGCCGGTCATTGACTCTGCAGTAAAGTCAACGACCGGGTTATTTTATTTGCAGGATTATTTCCTCGCACCTGCGTAGCCGATTTTTTCCAATGCCTCTTTCATCTCATCTAAAATTACAGGGTCGTCAATTGTTGCCGGTATCTTGAATTCCTTGTTGTCGGCAATCTTCTGTATGGTTCCTCTCAGTATTTTACCGGAGCGTGTTTTGGGAAGGCGCTTTACAACCGTTGCCGTTTTAAAAGATGCGACTGCCCCGATCCTGTCTCTTACCATCTTGACGACTTCTTTTACTATTTCATCCTGGCTGCGCGTAACTCCGGCTTTGAGCACTATAAAGCCTATGGGAACCTGACCTTTAAGCTGGTCATCAACTCCCAGAACCGCACATTCAGCTAC
>JAGVOC010000457.1 GCA_020052975.1 Desulfobacterales bacterium
TGATCAGCGACAATTAGAATTCCCGCCTAACGACAATTATAATTCCCGAAATAAATAACATAAAAAAAGTGTTAATACCATTCAAATCGTTGATAAAAAGGAGAGATTTGGATGGTTACGGACCAGCAGGTAAGGAGGTTATTCAAATTGGTACAGGCAGAAAAGAATTTCGGGATAGCGGCTTTAAGGGCGGGGATGGACGAAAAGACTGCCCGCAAGTATCATAGACTGGGGAAGTTACCGGGTGAGCTTAATACTGAGCGTACCTGGCGAACAAGAAAAGATCCGTTTGATGATGTATGGCCGGAGATTCAATTTAAATTAGAAAGCAATCCCGGTTTTGAGGCAAAGACACTGTTTGAGGATCTTCAGCGCAGATATCCGGGTGTATATTCAGACAATCAACTCCGCACGCTGCAACGGCGCATAAAGATATGGCGTGCATTGGAAGGCCCACAGAAAGAGGTGTTTTTTGCTCAGGTGCATAAACCGGGGCGGTTGTGCCAATCCGATTTTACGCATATGTCGGAGTTGGGAGTAAGTATTTGCGGGAAGTCTTTCAGACATTTAATTTACCATTTTGTTTTAACGTACAGCAATTGGGAGACGGGGGTTGTTTGTTTTTCTGAGAGTTTTGAGAGCCTGAGCGAGGGGTTGCAGAACGCTTTGTGGGAGCTGGGCGGAGTTCCATATATGCATCGTACTGATTGCCTGACGACCGCGGTACAGAAGGCTGGTCATCCGGATGTATTTACCGGGAGGTATCAGGACTTATTGCATCATTATGGCGTGGAAGGCTGCAAGACCAATCCTGACAGTCCGCATGAGAACGGTGATGTTGAGCAGCGTCATCACCGGTTTAAAAGGGCGTTGGATCAGGCCTTGATGTTAAGGGGAAGCCGGAACTTTGCCGATCGGGAAGAATACGAGGACTTTTTGCGCAAGTTGTTTTTACAGCTCAATTCAGGCCGTAGAAGTCGTTTTTTGGAGGAGCAGGCTGTTTTGAATCAGCTGCCTGAGCGCAGAATCGACTCATGCAAGAAGCTGTTGATAAAAGTTGGCCCTAGCAGCACGATCAATGTAAATCACAATGTTTATTCTGTGAACAGCCGCTTGATCGGAGAAAGGATTGAGGTGCGCCTGTACTTGGATCGGCTTGAGATTTGGCATGGGCAGAAGAAAGTGGATAACCTTTTTCGGCAGAGAGGCGAAGGCAAACACTCCATCAATTATCGGCATATTATTGACAGTTTGATTCGAAAACCCGGTGCATTTGAAAATTACCGTTACAAGAAAGATTTGTTCCCCGGAAGCCGGTTCCGCATTGCTTACGACATGTTAAAAGATAAGCACACCCTGTCGATTGCCGTAAAACAATATCTGCATATTTTATATCTCGCGGCTAAAAACAGCGAAGCAGGAGTGGATGATGCATTACGGATGCTGATAGAAAAAGGTATGGACATCACGGATGATTTTGTAAAAGCTTCGGTAGAATCTCCTTTGTTGCCGGAAGCCGGCGAGGTTCACATCGATATGGTGGACCTGGCCTGCTATGACGGGTTATTGGAGGAGGTGTCGTCATGTTAGGTATGCAGGAAGAAATCTCAGAACATCTAAGGCAGCTTCACGTTCCGACGATTAATCGCTGTTATGAAAATGTCGCAGGCCAGGGCCGGAAGGAGTCATGGAGTTACGAGCAGTATCTGCTTGAACTGGTAATGCAGGAATGTCAGGTACGGGAACAAAACCGCATTGAACGAAACCGCCGGGAGTCAAAGCTTCCTCCTTCAAAAACGTTTGACAATTTTGACAGGAAACGACTTCCGGTCAAAGTGGCAACCCATTTGAACGTATTAACGGAAGGATCTTTTCTGGATCGTGCTGAGAATGTATTGGCTTTTGGCAATCCGGGAAGCGGCAAGACTCATCTGTTATGTGCTATTGGCCATGAGCTCATAAGCAGGGGCAAACGAGTCCTGTTTACTCCTTGCAGCAGGCTTGTCCAGGATCTGCTGATTGCCAAAAAGGAACTTATGATTACAAGGCTTCTTAATAAGCTGTCACGCTACGATGCCATTATTATAGACGATATTGGATATGTTCAGCAGAGCCGTGATGAGATGGAAGTATTGTTCGCACTATTGGCTGACCGTTACGAGCGGGGTAGCTTGATGGTTACCAGCAACCTGCCGTTCTCGAAATGGGATCAGATTTTTAAAGATCCGATGACCACTGCGGCGGCTATTGATCGTCTGGTACACCACAGCATAGTGCTTGAATTGAATCTACCCAGCTACAGGCTTGAGCATTCTAAAAAGGCGAAAGGGAATAAAGAATGATACCTTCCTGGCATCAGCTGGCTCCCATGAAGGTAAAATAAAACACAAGATTCTTGACTTGGAAATACGGGAATTATAATTGTCGCTGAACGGGAAAAATAATTGTCGTTGATCAGAATAAGGTCAGGTGTGGATCTGGAAACGAAAACATCTAAAGCGGTTTGGTCTGTAGATACAAAGCGAGCTGCAACATCTTTATTTGAGGGTTGAGCTATTTTCTCGATGTTATCACAACAATTGTCGAGGAAATAGTCTGATTTCCCTTGCAGCATCAATCGGCCATTAGTGAATTGGGTTATGGTTATATTACTTTTTCCTTTGGACAATTTAGACCTATAAGAAATATATTGGGAAGGAGAGTTTGTTGTATCACAATGAGGAGCCATTTGCGTCCAAGATGCTTTAATGCGATTTCTAATATCAATAATCATAA
>JAGVOC010000096.1 GCA_020052975.1 Desulfobacterales bacterium
GAGCAATAATACAAAAGAAGCGCTTGCTGCAACAAATCATGCCGCAAATGTTGGAGTTGATGCCGTCTTGCTTGTAGACCCGTATTACAACGGGCCAAGTTCCCTTGAGATACGAAAAGAATATATAGGTCCTGTTGCTTCGGCTTTTCCTGATGTTCAGATTATACCGTATGTGATTCCGGGTAGAACCGGAACTCAGTTGCTGCCGGAGGATCTGGCCCTTCTGTACAAGGAGTTCGGAAATGTAGACACCGTGAAAGAGGCGACCGGCAATATAGCTAACATGAAGCATACAAGAAAGTGTTGCGGGCCTCGCTATACCATACTTTCGGGCGATGATGGTTTGACATATGAAATGATGACTGATCCGGAGATTAAAGCCGGAGGCGTTATATCGGTTATATCAAACATTGCTCCTAAAACTGTAACTGAAATGGTAAAAGCTCTTGGGCAGGGCAATATCGCCGATGCAAAACAATACAAAACCGCACTTGATCCTCTGTTTGAGCTTGTTACCGTTAAAACAAAGGAAAAGACTCCGTACGGAGATGTTATTTTTCGGGCAAGAAATCCTCTTGCCGTAAAAGCGATCATGGTGATTCTTGGAATGCCTTCAGGGGGATGCAGGAAGCCTCTTGGGAAATTGACAAGAAACGGGCTCGAAAAAATTCTTGAATCATTACGGAATGTGCAAAGCAAAAACCCTGAGATATTCAAGCCGGCTGAAGACTTTTTTGGTGTAAATATTAATGATCGGCTGAAAAATTCTTCGATCATGGAAGGACTTTGTTATCAAAGCTATTAGGAGCCGTTACAAAACAGCTGTTACATTTCTGACCATTTCGTTACGGCTCCTTATGCCGTTCACGACATTCCAAGGTTACGGTTATTTTTGGACAACGGCTTAGTCTTGACGGCGGCCGTCTTTTATGGCGGCCGCCATAATTTTATTCCTTTTTTATTCGTTGCACAGCCGCTTCTTCGTTTATCTTAAAAGCTTCGTCTTTAAACAATACGGAATTAAGCCATCTGAAACCGAATTCTATCAGCGCAACATCATCGCTTCTTATTTTTTCGAGAGTGTTATCGTCGATATTGTAAAGGGTCAGAAATGAACTTTCAAAGATAAACTGTCTGAATTTTTCAGCATTATAGCTTGCCGTAAAAAACATTTTTTTGCTTTGTTCTGTAAGCTTGATATTCTGTGGGAAAGATCGTTTTTTCACTATAAGATCCGTCCACCCGGCATTTATTTCGTCATGTATATCAACGCCCTGATCTATACGCCATTCCTCGATCGTCCAGATATTATCTTCCTCGAATCCCAGGCAATGGGGTTCATTCACGAAAAAATAAAAATCCTTGGCATCCGAACCTTCTTTATGGGATAGGGCTGCAACACCCACGGGATAGTAACGGCAAGCTGTTGGCCTGTCGGAGTAAACAAGACATCCGTCATCTCTTACAAAAGGGCAGGATTTCAATTCATCATCCAAAAGTTTCAATGTTACAATAGGTAGGTCTGTTTTTTCAAGAAGCTGCGGTTCTGTATAAATGGTTAAAAAATCTTCCGAAGAAAGAGAAAGGCAATTTTTCAGCCTTATTATGTCGTAAGGTGTTAAAATAATATTAATGTCTCTGCAGCATTTGGTAAAACACCTGACATCTTTATGACATTTAAAATTAAATTTACTGTCAAGGCTGTATCTTACAGGATCGATGCGAGCCATTTTATCATCAGTAGTCATGTTCTGTTTCCTATATGTAAAAAAAAGAAGTGTACTGCTTCATAAAAAAGTCTTCCGCGTCTACGGATTTAGTTTCCATGTTCATACATAATAAAGGTTTTCCTAACTATCCTTATCCAATCGGCCTGTCAAGGTATTTGGCGCAGTTTGATTTTTACGAGTTCGTCGAAAATGATGTGTTCGTAAAAAGTCTCAAAGTCGTCACTCCCGTGAAAACGGGAGTCCAGAAATAGTTGAAAAGATCCGCCGCGGCGGACTTTCGCGGGAATGACATAAAAAAGCAAATTCTTACTTTTTACGAAACCATCAAAAATGATGTGTTCTGAAAAATATATTTTACAAAACGCTTAAAGTCGTTCGCATATGATTTTTTAAAAAGCCGCCAAAATTAATCTTGATTTAGAATCATAATCATGATGTATCGATATAATAAAATATTCATAAATTATATGTAGTTGAAAAAGAGTCATAAAAATCCTATCATAGACGGAAGGTTTGTATTTATAAATGACGGCTTCAAGGAGGTTGAAATGAAGACCACAATTAAAAAAGCGGACAGATTAAAGCCGCTTCCGGACAGTTCTTCCCTCGGCTTTGGAACAATATTTACCGATCACATGTTTAACATGGATTATAGCCCTGAAAAAGGATGGCATAATCCCAGGATAGAGCCTTATGCGCCCATTATGATGGATCCGGCGACCATGGTTCTTCATTATGGTCAGGCAGTCTTTGAGGGACTGAAGGCTTACAGGACTCAAAAGGGCACTATTCAGCTTTTCCGGCCAAAAGACAACTTTAAGCGGCTTAACAGGTCCTGCCAGCTTCTCTGTATACCAGAATTGGATGAAAGATTTCTTTTGAATGCCCTTAAGGAATTGATATCTATTGAAAAAAACTGGATTCCAGATGCGCCAGGCACTTCTTTGTATATAAGACCAACAATTATTGCGATGGATCCTTTCCTGGGAGTACGCGCATCCAATACATACCTTTACTATATCATACTTTCTCCTGTTGGGGCTTATTATGCGGCAGGTTTTAATCCTGTTAAAATTCTGGTTACAACAGAGCATGTACGCGCTGTACGAGGGGGTGTGGGAGAGGCCAAAACACCCGGAAATTATGCTGCAAGTCTTTATGCAGGCACCAGTGCTCATAGGCTTGGCTATACCCAGGTTCTTTGGCTTGACGGAATTGAGCAGAAGTATATCGAAGAAGTCGGAGCTATGAATATTTTTTTTGTGATTGACGACGAAATTATAACTCCTGTTTTAAACGGAAGCATACTTCGCGGTATCACAAGGGATTCTGTAATAGCTCTTGCGAGAGAGTGGAAGTATAAAATGTCGGAACGCAGAATCAGCATTGATGAAGTCATGGATGCTCACAAATCCGGAAGGCTTAAAGAGGTTTTTGGCTCAGGAACAGCAGCTGTAATTTCACCTGTCGGGGAACTCAAGTACGGAGACAAGGTTATTGCTGTTTCGGGTGGGAAAGTGGGGCCGATGGCCGGCAAATTTTTTAAAGCGTTAACAGATATTCAATATGGAAGAGAAAAAGACACTATGGGCTGGATAGAGGAGGTTGGTAAATAGTATATATTTACTTATAATTCTGGAGAATATTGTTGAAAAATCCTGATGCTCAGAAGCATGTGCCTTCTTTTATTGAAAAGATGAAAAAAGAGAATCTTCCTCCTGTGCTCATTGATAATTTTGTATATTATTATAACAAAGTTATAAGCGGAGAAAAAGGGATTATATATGACAAAGATATTGAATGCGTCAGAGAAAATGAAATTGATGATGCGAAAGACCTGTCCGAATATACTGGTGCAGGGAAAAAAGTCATAAAGAATTCCATTCGGATAGTATTAAATGGCGGGCTTGGCACAAGCATGGGTTTAAGTAAGGCCAAATCGCTTATTGAAGTCAGAAACGGGAAAACATTCCTTGACATAATCGTTCGGCAGGCTGGGAAAAGCAATGTTAAGCTCGCTTTTATGAACAGTTTTAATACCCACGAAGAGACTGTCGCCGCGCTTAAGAAAATGAATTTATCAGCCTTTCCTATTTTGTTCCTCCAGCATAAGTTTCCCAAAATACTCCGGGAAGGATTTGCTCCTGCAATATGGCCGGAAAATAATGAGCTGGAATGGAACCCTCCGGGACACGGAGACATATATACTGCTCTTCATACGTCAGGAATACTAAATAAGCTTCTGTCGGAAGGTATCGAATATGCTTTCATCTCGAACTCGGATAATCTGGGAGCAACTATGGACGAAGCTATATTGGGATATTTCGCTGAAATAGGATATCCCTTTCTTATGGAGGTTGCAGAAAGAACGCCATCTGATTTAAAAGGAGGACATCTGGCAAGGCATAAAAACGGACGACTTCTTTTGCGCGAGGCTGCCCAGTGCCCCGTTAACGAACTGGATGCTTTCAAAGATACAAGTTGTTACAGGTTTTTTAATACCAATAACATCTGGATAAATCTTGGTTATTTAAAGGATCTTATCGAAAAAGAAGGAACCGTTCATCTTCCCTTGATTCTTAATCCAAAGACTCTGGATCCAAGAGACGACAATAGTCCCAGAGTATATCATATTGAAACTGCAATGGGAGCCGCAATTTCCCTTTTTGATGGTGCAACCGCTGTCAGGGTTCCCCGGTCAAGGTTTTTTCCTGTGAAAAAATGCAATGATCTGCTTGCGCTCCGTTCCGATTGTTATCTTGTAACTGATGAAGAGAACCTGATAATTAATCCTGAGAGAAAGTATAAAACACTGCGCATCAATCTTGATCCCGATTATTATGGCAAAATAGATCAGTTTAATGACAGATTCAAAGAAAGCTCTCTTTCTCTGATCGAATGTGAGTCCATGACAGTAATCGGAGATGTATATTTTGAAAAGGACATCAAAATAAAAGGCAATGTTGTAATAACAAACAGGGGGAGATCGAGGGCTGTTATAAAAAAGGGCTCGGTCATAGAGGGGGATACAAATTTCTGATTTAGCTCCCCGCCACAAGCCGCTTGGAATATGCTTGCTATTGCGGTTCAATGCCTGGATTGGAAGCCCGGTTGAGGTATGAGCTTCTGCTAAAGTTTAGATATAAATCGGAATTTGTCTTACTTTTTTTTCACAACATATTCCACAGTAACCGTGTCGCTTGATTCCGGTGCGATTTTCAGGGAAGGAGGACTGAGAGCGAGCCTTACAGTTTTGACTCCGGAATAATATATATTATCAAGATAAATTTTATCAGTATAAATACTCGAGATTTTATCGAGAATGCGCCTGCCACCGATCACCCTGACTTTGCCTGGTTCAATTTTTACATTTTCAAGTACAAGGTTTTTTGGGAGTTTGCCGGCCCAGTCAACCTGTACTGGTAATTCCCTGACAACAGGTATTCCGAGCGTTACCTCAACAATGGGCGGATTCACGCTTTTTAGTACTATTCCGGGCGGGAGAGAAACGTTTTCGTCTGTTATCAGAAAAGAGTTTTTTCCACCTGTCACTTTCCCAAGGTCTATTTTGACTTTTACTTGTTCATGGCGGATAGATTTAATAAGCGAGCCTGATCCGCTAAGATTAAGGGTTACAGAATTTACCGAGGTATCTATAATTTCCATTTCCGAATTACGATTCATATATTCAACAGGAATTTCAATGTTTATCAAAGTTTCCATGCCTCTTGAAAAACTGAACCAGACTCCGACTATGAACAGGAAAGAGACCAGAGCAGCAACAGATATTTCGATTTTTTCTTTTCGCTGATTTTTGAGTTTTGGCATATCTCCCATGTGTTCCTGCAAATGCTGTTTTAATTCCTCCTTCCGGGTTATGGAATATGTCCGGGAGTCTTTAGCAACAGTAATGGTGCCACGTTCTTCGGAGACAACAACCACCATGGCATCAGACACTTCAGCCAGTCCGAGAGCGGCTCTGTGGCGGGTTCCATAATGAGAAGGAAGATCATTACTGTGTGAGAGGGGAAGAATGCAGGCAACATCCGTAATCCTGTCCCTGCGTATTATAGCTGCGCCGTCATGCACAGGATTATCATGCCAGAAAATGCTCATTATCATTTCTTTGGAGACTACTCCCCGCCAGGGTATACCGCCCTGAACGAATTCGTCTATATCTTCATTTGCCGGGAAAACAAGAAGCGCCCCGGTATGTTTCCGGGATAGTTCAAAAACGCTATCCGTAATTGTTTCAACTGGTGTTGTGATTGTTTTTTGTGAAACGCCCCATATAATCGTTTTTAGGTTTTTTGCCTGTAAAACGCTGCGTATTTCATTTCTAAAAACTACAACAATGATCAGCGCAGCAACAGCTGTTATGCCCTGAATCGCCCAGCTCGTTATTATTAGTCCCATAGAAAAGGCTAATTTCTGGAAGAACCAAAGAAGAGCTATTCCAATTAGAACACGGAAAGCATTGGTTCCACGGAAGAGAATATAGGATCTGAACACGATATAGCTGTTTAATATAATATCAACTATATCCTGCCATCTGATGCTTGGAAATAAAGATAGAAAATCATTCATCTGTTTTTATCAATTCCGGTAAAATATAGAATATGAAATTCAATACCGTTAAAATAGCTGTTATTATGAAATTTTCAAGCGAAATGATTAATAATTTAACTTATTTTTTACAATATAACCATACCTTAAATTTGTAATGTCATATTAACAGCAAGAACAAATATCTTGACAATAAAATTAATAAACATTAAATATCATTACTATATATTGATATCAAAAGACAATTTCATTCTGGTATTCCGTCCTGCCGCTCTTGAAATTTTTATTGTGAACACCAGTGTCTCAATAAATTATTATCCATGGTTTTTGCTGAACGGTTACCGTTCTGTTAAATATAATTTTTTAACGACGCAAAACCCAGAGCTATAAAGGGAGGTATATATGAGAAAAGAGAAAATAAAAGGAAAGACCGGCAAAAGAAGAACTAATTTCATTCTGGAAATTCAAGGGGCTAGTAATATTGCTTTAATGGGTGATTTTAATAACTGGAACGAAAAAACGCATCCCATGAAAAAAGACGATAATGGAATTTGGAAAAAAACGGTTTTTCTTAACTCCGGTAGATACGAATACAGGTTTTTAGTTGACGGACAATGGCAAAATGATCCCAGGAACAACCAGCTTTGCCAAAACCGCTTTGGAACATACAATAATTTTCTTATTGTGTTATAGGACAAGCAGGATTGTGCCGGCCAAGTAGAATACATATGTTATTTTATAACGCATTGAAGGTGATGAATAAAAAAATGTTTTTTGTGGGCGCGGGCCTTATTGTTGTGCTGTGTTTCGCGGGTATTTCGGCATCTTTTGAAAATGACGGGGAGTTGTGCGTTCCGATGGGAGTTATAGTGCTTTCAGCTCCTGAACAGGCTGAACAGAAGAACGCACCAGTCAATTTCCACCATTCCAAACACTTTATGTATGAGTGCCGCAAGTGTCATCATAAGTGGGAAGGAAACACCGAAAACCTTTCCTGCGGGACATCAAACTGCCATGATCTTTCAAGCAATTCGCGGACAGAGGGGAAAAAAGTAAAACCCGATACGGCATATAGATATTTCAAGAATGCTTATCATAATCAGTGCATCGGGTGCCATAAGGCAAATAAAGAAAAAAATGCCGATCTTGAATCGTCAAAAAAAGTATTAAAATCAGATTTGCAAAACCCGGGTCCAACAGGTTGCGTGGAATGTCATCCAAGACAGAAATAACTGTTTGCTTGTTTTTATGAAAATAATCATTCTACATGGGTGATGCGTTTTTCAGCTGTCTGTGGAAAAATGCTGTTTGAAAAAATACTATCAAGTTATAGTAATGGTATGGAGGGATTATGAAGGAACAGAAATTCCTTAATAATATCAAATGGCTGGGACATGCTGGGTTTTTAATAAAAACAAACCAAAAGGTTGTTTGCATAGATCCTTATGATATAGTTGATTATGATAAAGCGGATATAATTCTTATAACTCATTCTCATTATGATCACTGTTCAGTTCCGGATATTAATAAAATAAGGACACCATCGACCATTTTTTTTACGGAGAAAGAGTCTGCTAAAAGCCTTTCCGGAGATGTGCGGGTAGTTAAACCAGGCGATAATTTATCTGTTTCCGGGATTGAAATTGAAGTTGTTCCTGCGTATAACACCAATAAGGCCTTTCATCCAAAAACAAATAACTGGCTGGGATTTGTAATTACAATAGAAAACAATAAAATATACCATGCAGGGGATACTGATTTGATACCTGAAATGGGCTCTTTTCCTGTTGATATAGCGCTTCTGCCTGTTTCCGGAACCTATGTAATGACTGCGGATGAAGCTGTTGAAGCTGCAAAACTGATCAGGCCGAAAATTGCCATACCTATGCACTATGATTCAATAGTGGGGTCAGTAAACGATGCGGTAAAATTTAAAAAATCTCTTGAAGGATTCTGCGAAGTAGCTATTCTTGAGAGATAAATCCCGTGTTTCTTTGAAAAAGCCATTTCGGGGTGTTTCTTGATATTTGATACCTTCGTAAAAAGTCGAGATTCAGACGGCAAAGTAAAAAGCTCATTATGCAAGGTGCACGAATCTTGAGGAATGAAGAATACTTACTGGTACGCTACGATGACGAAAGATGAAGTGTCCGCCGCGGCGGACAGAATGATTTTTTACGAAGCCGTCATATTTGGCTCAAATATTGATTGTATGTCGCAGGAAAAAAGAATGGCCGGTGGTTCAAATAGAAATTGTGAGAAAAAACTGATAGTTGGTATTGGTTCAGCCCTGATTGATATACTGGCCCTTGAAAACGACGAATTCTTAAATAAATTGGGCGCCAGAAAAGGCGGCATGACCCTTGTCGCAAATAATGTTATTGAAAACACGTTATCCCGGGCAACAAAAAAAACCAGAATTGTTCCGGGTGGTTCTGCATGCAACACGATGGTTGGAATAGGGAAGCTTGGCGGTGCTGCGCGTTTTGTCGGAAAACTGGGACAAGATGACTTAGGAAAATTTTTTGAAAATGATTTAAGAGAAAACAATGTTGAAGCTTTGTTATTTACATCTTCTTCTCCCACCGGAAGAGTCCTTTCAATAATAACTCCTGACGCACAGCGCTCAATGTTTACCTGTCTTGGCGCATCTTCTGAAACAAGGCCTGAAGAGATTACACATCATTGTTTCAAGGATGCCGCTGTTGTTCATATCGAGGGTTATCTTTTATTTAACAGGGATTTAATACTTACGGCTTTGAACACCGCAAAAGCTGCCGGCGCTCTTATCTCTCTTGACCTTGCCAGTTTTAACGTCGTTGAAGAATCTAAAGATTTTCTCGAAAAGATTGTTGATGATTATGTTGATATATTAATTGCAAATGAAGACGAAGCCTTTGCGTTTACAGGTCAATCAGATGAATTGCAGGCTCTTAATGCTCTTTCAGAAAGGGCTGAGATAGCAGTATTAAAGCTTGGGGAACGTGGAAGCTATATTTGCAGAAAGGGGAAAATAATCAGGGTTGAACCTAAAGGGAATGGCCTTGCGGTTGATACTACAGGCGCCGGAGATCTGTGGGCGGCCGGATTTTTATTCGGATTTGTAAATGGTTATCCCCTTGAAAAATGCGGCGAGCTTGGTTCTGCGTGTGGCTATGAAGTCTGCCAGGTAGTAGGGGCGAATATTCCTGATGAAGGCTGGCAAAGGATAAAAGAATTGCTTAAACAGTACGCGGAGGAATAATGGCAAAAAAGAAAGTAACAAGAAAAGAACTATTGAATGAGCCTGATGAGTTTATAACTTTTTCAGCCAAATTGCTGAAAATCATGGCAACATATAAAGTGCAATTATTGTATGCTGTCGGATTATTGATTTTAATCGGAATAATATTTTCCGGGATCAACTATTTTTCATACAGGTCTGAAGGCCAGGCTTTTGCAATGCTCGAAAAGACAATGAAAAACTATGAGGTTTCGCTAAAGAAAAACGGCTCAGAAAAAGCTTTTACAGAAGTAAAAAATGATTTTGTAAAAATAATTGATAAATATTCCGGCAACCGCGGCGGAAAGATAGCACGGATAGAATTTGCCAATATTTCCATCAATGCAGGCGACACTGACGGTGCAATAGATCTTTATAGGAAAGCGCTTAAAGATTTTAGTGATGATCAGACAGTAAAAAACATTATATTAAGCAACCTCGGTTATGCTTATGAAGAAAAAAATGATTTAAAATCTGCGGTAAAGTATTTTGAAATGATTGTATCAGAACCTGATACTTTTCTGAAAGACGAAGCTTTGTTTAATCTTGGAAGAATTTATGCTGCAATGGGAAACGAGAAGATGAGCAGGGATGCTTATAAGAAGATCGTATCTGAATTTGCCGGTTCTTTTTACCTTGCAATTGCAAAAGAGCGTTCGTGACAGGTTCTACAAAAAAAATAACGGTCAACCGAACATTTCGGAAGACCGTTAAGGAGGAAAGATGAAAAACTTATCAGGTTTGAATATTTATATCTGCAAACACCTTGCCAAAACACCGTATTAATATCATGCGGACAGCCATATTTTTTGATTTGCTTTTAAATTAAAATAGTTATAAGTTGTAAATAAGTAATTCTTTTCCCTGATACTTCACAATGGTTTATTGTTTTTCTCCCCTTCGGTTCAATAATTTGAACCCCCGATAGCCAGCCTTGAACATAACAACTTGAATATTATAATAATTATCAGTGTTCAATATTTTGAACCAGCCGTAGGCGCATGGCTATCTTCTGTAATTAGCTGATATATCTGTGTATTTCCCGATATGCAGTGTTTAGAATTTTGAACCCGAATCAAGATTGATGGATTCGTATAAATCCCTAAAAAGCTCATTAAGTGAGCATATTGGGACTTTTTACAGAGCCGTCAAGATTAAACTTTTTAAGTTTCTGGCTGAGCCCGCTTTTCCCAATACCAAGCAATGCAGCGGCATTTGATTGAACATTATTTGCCAGTTTCATAGCTCTTTTTATCATTGATTGTTCAACCATATCGAGAGTTTCATATAATGTTGCGTTAGCGGGAATTCCGTCAAAACTAAGAGTATTGTAAACATTATCTTTAAATTCTCTTGGCAGGTCGAAAACTCTTATTCTATCTCCCGCACATAAAATCATGGCTCTTTCGATTGCATTTTCAAGTTCGCGGACATTTCCGGGCCATGTATAATCGTACAGAAGGCGTTCAACGTCCGTATCAACGCCTGTTATGCCTGGCCCTGCTTTTCTTTCTGCGGCATATTTCTTTATAAAGTGATCAACAAGCAGGCGTATGTCTTCCAGTCTTTGACGTAAAGGCGGAATTACAACATTAATAACATTTAGACGATAAAACAGATCTTCCCTGAAACGGCCTTGTTTAACCTCCTCTTTTAACTGCCTGTTTGTTGCAGCAATAACGCGGATATCTACCAGAATCGGTTTAACTCCGCCTACTCTTTCAAAATTTCTTTCCTGAAGTGCACGAAGCAATTTTACCTGAAGTCCCTGAGAAAGTTCAGATATTTCATCAAGAAAAAGGGAGCCTCCATCTGCAAGTTCAAACCGGCCTTTCTTCATGGAAATTGCTCCTGTAAAGGCGCCCTTTTCGTGGCCGAACAACTCGCTTTCAAGGAGGTTTTCAGAAAGAGCCGAACAATTTACGGCTATAAAAGGCTTATCCCGCCTCGGACTATTAAAATGTATTGATTTTGCGACAAGCTCTTTTCCGGTACCGCTTTCTCCTTCTATTAATACAGTAGCAGAAGATGGGGAAATCTTGCGTATAGTTTCAAAGACATTTAGCATGGCGCTGCTTTTACCGATCAGGTTCCCAAAATTATACTGCAATTCAACAACATTGCGCAGTCGCCTGTTATCTTTAACAACACTGTACATGGCCATGGCTTTTTTGACATAAATAACGAGCCGCTCGTTATTGAAGGGCTTAAGTATATAATTATAAGCCCCTTTCTGCATGGCTTCCACAGCTTTTTCAACAGTCCCATAGGCTGTCATCATTATGACGGGAAGATCCGGATCTATTGCTTTAACTCTTTCAAGGAGTTCAATTCCGTCCATAAGAGGCATTTTCATATCTGTCAGCACCAGATCGATATCTGAATTCCGCACAATTTCAAGTGCAGTAATGCCATTATTTGCGGTTAGGGTTTCATATCCTTCCTCTTCAAGTATAGCGCTTAAAATAGGAGGATAGTTTTTCTCGTCATCTACTATCAAAACAGTTTCCATGTTTATACTCCCTGCTTTGCAGGTATTTTTACCCGGACCTGAACACCCCGGACCGGCCTGTTTGAGATTTCAATTATACCGCTGTGAGCTTCAATGATCTTTTTTACAATTCCAAGACCAAGACCAGTTCCTTTATCTTTGGTTGAAAAAAAGGGATCCCAGATCTTATTCAAAAGATCTTCAGGAATTCCTTCCCCTTCATCTTCAAATACAATACTGATTCCGGTATGATTAGAACTTACAGAAACAGAAATTTTTCCGCCACCAGGCATTGCCTGCATACTGTTAATAAGAATATTTAAAAATGCCTGGTACAACATATTGGAATCGGCGAATACTTCTGGGAGATTGGAGGCCCTCACAGTTTCAACAACACATCCGTTTTCTTTAAATTGCTGAGCAAGAAAAACAATGTTTTTTTCAAGAATATCTTCTATATGGCAAGGCATAAAATCCGGATTTTTGGGCTTAGCAAAATCAAGGAAATCAGTTATAATATTATTCAGCCGGACAGCTTCTTCAACTATTATATCAGGAATAGAATTTGTTGGATCGAGGGTTGCAATTTTTTTCTTTAAAAGCTCGCCCGAACTCCTGATAATTCCCAGTGGATTCCGGATTTCATGAGAAATACCAGCGACCATTTCACCTATAGATGACAAATGTTCAGCGCGTCTCAGCTGTTCTTCGAGTTTTAGACGCTCTACCGCTCGCTTTTCGATTATGTCTTCACCTCTTCTGACCACAAAAATAAGAGTAACAAAGAGACCACACATGACAACGGTTATTGTTACTATAATAAGAAGCTGAAATCTGAAAATCGTTTTATAATCATCAGATAAATCTTCGACTATTTCAATAACGCCTACTATTGGACCCTCAGTGCCGGGTCGAGCTCTTTCGAGGCGCAGTGGAGCGAAAGCAACCATTTTAATTTCGGCTGGAAAACCAAGCAGGGTTTCAATAAAATTGCCTTTTTGTACCAGTTTTATTGATGACTCACCGACAACAGCTTTCACGTATTCCTGTCCGCCTAAATTCTCTTTTCCCACCAGGCTTTTATCAAAACTATATGAAACCATATTTTTCTTAACATCGTATATGGTTACCGAATCGACTTTATAGCCATGAAGAGTGCTGTGTATGACATTATCCATAATTTGAGATTGTTCCGGATTTCTTAACTGGATTTTTCCGTATTTTACAGAAACAGGAAGAATAAATTGTAAAAAAATCTGATGATTAAGGTTTTCAACAATAAGATTCGCATAATCTTCGCTCATTTTTAGCTGAGTTGTTCGGACCCAGTTGGTGTTCAGAGCAGACAGCACTATTGTGCCTATAAAAATTACTATGAGACTTGAAAAGGTGAAATATTTAACAAGCCTGAACGGTTTGACTTTTTCTTCAGATGTTTTCATAAATAGAGCCAATTGCAAAACGGTTTAAGACGATCAAAAAAAATGGTCGAAATAGGAATTGTTGCCCATAATGAGCCCCATGAATGCTCCAAAAGCTGCCGA
>JAGVOC010000357.1 GCA_020052975.1 Desulfobacterales bacterium
CTGGATAAACGGAATGATGCATGTCATCATCAAAGAAGGTCTTTACGATAAAAAATTTGTCGAAAACCGCACAACCGGTTTTGAAGAGTTAAAAAAGCTCTCCGAAAAATATACTCCCGAATATGTGGAATCAATAACGGGAATCCCGGCCCAAAGTCTCGCTGAGGCGGCAAGACTGTACGCAGGGGCAAAAGCAGGCGCCGTTTTGTACTGCATGGGCATCACACAGCATACCACCGGAACCGACAATGTGAAATCCCTGGCAAATCTTGCCATGTTGTGCGGCAATCTCGGCATCAGGGGAGGCGGAGTAAATCCGCTCCGCGGTCAGAACAATGTTCAGGGTGCGTGCGACATGGGGGGTCTTCCTGATGTCTTTTCCGGCTACCAGAAAGTTGTCGACCCCGGGATAAGGAAAAAAATGGAGGATGCTTGGGGCGTTTCAGGCCTTCCGGATAAGCCCGGTTTAAAGGTTACAGAGATGATACCAAAAGCGCACGACAAAACTCTGAAGGCTCTCTATATAGTGGGTGAAAATCCGCTCGTTTCCGATCCGGATCTTAATCATGCCGAAAAGAGCATAAAGAATCTTGATTTTCTTGTTGTGCAGGATATTTTTATGACAGAGACTGCTCAGCTCGCCGATGTTGTTCTTCCTTCCGCTTGCTTTGCGGAAAAGGAAGGAACCTTTTCGAACACTGAACGAAGGGTTCAGCGTGTCAGAAAAGCTGTTGATCCTCCCGGAGATTCTAAAGATGACTGGAAAATCACCTGCGAAATAGCATCCCGCATGGGATATCCGATGTCATATGAAAGCAGCAGAGCCATAATGGAAGAGATTTCGAGGGTGACTCCTTCCTATGCCGGCATCAGTTATGACAGATTAGAAGAAGAAGGCATCCACTGGCCATGCCCGACTCCCGACCATCCGGGCACCCCGGTTCTTCACACCCAGACGTTTCCAATCGGGAAAGGCGTTTTCCATGCAATTGATTATGTTCCGCCTGCAGAGCAGGTTAATGATGAATATCCGCTTTACCTCACTACGGGGCGGCTTCTTTACCAGTATCACACCGGCACTATGACAATGAAAACTGAAGGGCTCAATGAAAGGGCGCCTGAAAACTTTGTTGAAATTTCACAGGCTGATGCCAAACGATTCGGTCTTGAAGACGGAGCAATTGCAAAAGTCGCCTCAAGGAGAGGAGATATCACCGCAAAAGTGAAAGTCTCGGCGGCTGCCGTCAAGGGTACCGTTTTTATGCCGTTCCATTTCGCGAAGTCGGCGGCAAACAAGCTGACCAATGCGGCGCTTGATCCGGTGTCGAAAATACCGGAATATAAGGTCTGCGCGGTAAAGCTTTCCAAAGCAGCATAACATAAGTAAAAAGGCAAATATAAAGCCCGTTTCTGTCTTTATGACAAAAACGGGCTTTTCTCTTTCATTAAGAGGCGGCAGGGTTTTTCACTTGAACCCTCGAACCCTTGACCCCTTGAATCCTTTGTTTCCTTCGATGTCCGATATTCGATCCGCGATATTCGATATCTGCCCCTGGCCCCTGTTCCCTGACCCCTGCTTATACTACCGGTCTCGGGAGCATCTTAGCGCGCTCGGCAATCTCCGGAACCTTGTGCTCCCACTCTATTGCCATTAGATGAACGCCTGCAACGCCTTTTAACTGCTTGAATTCTTCGATCTGCTCGCAGGCTATTTTTATTCCCTCGTCAGACTGGCTCTTCTTGTCAACTCCCTGGAGACGCTTGATAAGTTCGTCCGGAACATCCATTCCGGGCACGTTGTTCTTCATGTACTTTGCCATACCAACACTTTTCATGGGAGTAACACCTGCAAGTATAAAGACCTTTTCGGTAAGGCCCATATCATTTGCCTGTTTCATCCACTCCCTGAATTTATCCATGTTGTATATGCACTGGGTCTGAATAAAATCGACTCCGGCCTTTATCTTCTTTGCAAGGCGGTGAACCCTCCACTCAAAGGGATCTGCAAAGGGGTTTGCGGCAGCTCCTATAAAAATTTTGGGCGGATGCCCGATTTCGGTTCCTCCAAGGAATTTTCCTTCATCGCGCATCCTTTTTACCATGCCGATAAGCTGCATGGAATCAATGTCAAAAACACCTTTTGCCTGGGGATGATCCCCGAATTTCTGGTGGTCTCCGGAGAGGCAAAGCATATTGCGAATTCCGTGGGCATATGCGCCAAGAATGTCGCTCTGCATGGCAAGGCGGTTGCGATCTCGGCATACCATCTGGTAATTGGGCTCCAACCCTTCCTGAAGAATAATAATGGAAGCAGCCCAGCTCGACATGCGAACAACAGCCGTCTGGTTATCTGTGATATTGACTGCATCAACCATGCCTTTCAGGTGCGAAGCCTTTTTCCTGACTTCATCCGCATCCGTTCCGCGGGGGGGGCCGAGTTCACCGGTAAATGCAAAATGACCTGCCGTCAAGACTTTTTCTAAATTGCTTCCTGATTTCATTTTAGTATCCTATACTTTTTTTTGGTTTTTTCTCACTTAACCTTTTCCGGCTTTTTATACCCGGGCTGTATTACGGTTCTCGGAATCTGGTTCTGCCAGTCGGAAGGAGGAGTAATATCGAGAATACAATCCAGGCGGTTCTGCGCCTTAAGCCTTTCATATATCATGTGCCAGGCGCAGGGCTGATTCTTGTCTATCTCACAGCTCCCCTTGTTTGTTCCTCCGCATGGCCCATTGTACAGCCCTTTTGCGCACATGGTTACAGGGCATATACCGCCCGTCAGGCCAAGAACGCAACTGCTGCATGAACGGCATCTTTCCTCGTACCATCCCACGGCCTTGTTGACGCCTATAAACGTAGTGTCAACAGCAGGCAGCACCGGCTTTTCCGGATATCTTTCGGCGAGAAACTGAATTCCAGCCCCGCATGCCATTGAAAGGAGCGCATCATATTCATTGACCATGGAATCAAGAACTTCAAGATATTCCATGTCGCACTGCCTTTCAACAGTAATCGCGCCCATCTCAACCGGATTATCTTCAAGCTTTCGCGCCATATCAAGCTCGGCATTAAGCACCGCAACTTCCTTTTCACCCCCTGCGAGGCATACTGCAACGCATGTACCGCAGCCTACATTGAGAACTTTCCTGTAACCTTTAAGAAGGCTCTTTATCTCGTCAAAGGGTTTTCTCTTGGCAACAATCATATGCCCTCCTCTATGTTATTCGGCCGTCTCCGGATGAAATACATTTACCTCTTTAAGATCATCTCCCAGGTATTCCCGTTCGTTCGGCCCGAGTACTCCCAGAGAAAGACAAATGAGTGTCCAGAGGTGCACTACCGGATAATGA
>JAGVOC010000249.1 GCA_020052975.1 Desulfobacterales bacterium
ACCAAATTGGGAAAAATGCTATGGAAATTACTTGTCCCGCTCACCCGGTTTCCACCTAACTGAGGCCAATTTTTTGTCTTGACAATGGGGTACACCTCACATTAAGCAAAAATTTGACTGTCCTTCCGGTCCACAATCTGGTACCATGGCTTCATGGTGCTTCCTCCCTTTGAAGTTCTTTGCTTAACCGGTTCTACTGAATCCGCTGGATAAACCGCCATCCCTTTTTAACTTTCAACTATGGACAGGACAGACTCTTTCTGGAAGTACCTCTTGCTCTGTACATGGAGGTTGCGCAGCTATCTTCTTTTTGGGCTCGATCTCCTCGCCTTTTTTTTCTCGATAATCTTGGCTTATTACCTGCGCTTTCATGTGGATAGTATCGTCAACTTGATTCCTCCGCGGCCATCCATCCCTCCTATAGCCCCCTTTCTCAAAGTCGCCACACTCTTGACGATCAGCTGGCTCTTCCTCTTAATAAGAGGTGGTGCTTACCGTGGTATATCCCTTCCGGTCTTCTCTTGGGGATTGCAAATTCAAGGTTTAATCAAGTCAGGTTTTTACGCCTTCGCGCTGCTGATGGTCCTAAGTGCTCTCTACCGTGAATTGCTGGTCTCTCGTGTGGTGTGTGTCTTGGCGTTTATTATTGCTATGATTACAACCACTGTCGTCCGTTTTGCTTTCAAATGGATAGAACATTATCTTGAAACTCAAAAAATTCTTAAGCAAAGACTCGTGGTTATTGGAAAAGGGACAAGGACTTCAGAATTTTTGCAAAATCTTAGGTCTTCTAATGCTTCAATCGTGATTGTCGGGAAGTTAGGGACCCCTGGAAATTACGATCAAGGAACATCAGAGTCAGGACTCCCGATTCTCGGAGAACTAAGCGAAATCGCAGAGATTTTCCGACGCATGCCCTTTGATTGCTTGCTATTCATTCCAGATGAGGAAGTCTCTGGATTAAAGTATCCAGACCGAGAACTTATTATGCCAGTGATTAGTTTCTGCGAGTCGAAAAAAATTCCTTTTTATATTGTTCCAGATTCGTTGGGAGTAGCGGTTTCTAACCAAGAGGTCTGCGTGTGGCAGGATCATCCGATCATCGAACTGCGCGACGCCTCCTTGCATCCTGGTTACAAGGTGGTCAAGCGCCTGATGGATATGGTGTTGTCACTGGTGATCCTGGTGTTGGGCTTACCCCTGTGGTTTCTGATCGCCCTCTTGATCAAACTCACCAGCAAAGGACCGGTTTTTTATATTCAGGAGAGGGTGGGCTTTGAAGGGAAGCCGTTCCGGATGTATAAATTTCGCAGCATGATAGACAATGCCGATGCCAGGCTTAAAGAGATGATTAACTTCGGCAGTCTGCCGGAACCGGTTTTTAATATCAAGCAAGACCCCCGTGTAACACCTATCGGCAGAATTCTCCGCAATTGGAGTCTGGATGAAGTTCCGCAATTTATTAACGTCTTGTGGGGGGCTATGAGCCTGGTGGGACCCAGACCGGAACGGGTTGAATTGGTGGCCAGATACAATCTTTGGCAGCGCCGGCGTCTTAAAGCCAAACCGGGAATCACCGGCTACCAACAAATCATGAGCAGGGGTGATCCATCTCTAGAAAAACGTGTTGTGCTTGACCTCTATTATCTCAAGCATCAGGGCCTTTGGCTTGATCTGTTCATCATGGCAAAAACTATTGTTGTGGTCATCAGTGGAGACGGACTGAAATAGTACTGAGGATAAATCATTCTCATCCCCGCTTCAAGTCCACTATGAGGTAGGAGATTAATGCAGTTCACCCTTAAACCTCCCGGCAGCGACTCCGCCGCCCCCCTTTCTTTAGGGGCAAGGCTTGCCTGGGTCAGCTTCCTGGCCACATCTGTCCATCTGGTTTTTTTGCAGCCATATCTGGTGGTTATCCCCGGCGAAAGAGCTAAGGTATTTTCAGGCATCTGGTGTATCCTGTCCCTCTTGCTGGTTTTAATCTTTCAAAGGTCTAAGGCAGTAACCTGGAAATCTCCCCCGGTAATCATTTCTTTCGCCCTACTGGGGCTGGCACTTATCAGCAGTTTCTGCGCCCCTAATCAGGCTTCTTCTCTGGCGCGAGCTTTTGTGATTATGTCCGCCGGGCTGGGAGGTTATTGGGGGGCCCGGCTTCTCCTCCAAACCACCGAAAGGCAACGATACTTCCTGTGGTTCAGCCTGATATTAGGGGCAAGTATCCTTTTGCTGTGTGTTTCGGGAATCTGGGCTGCAGGCAAGTTCTTCTTTTTTTTTGAAGAACACTATCATCCGGTGGGAAGCCGCATCATCCTCTTATCGTTCGCACCCCTAGCTCTTTTGTTCAGCCATTCACGCCTAAAAATTTCCTTGGGGGTCTTGCTCTTGGGGGTCAGTTATCTGGTGCTGATTTCGGCCGGGAAAAATGGCATGAGCTCCGCGGTATTTATTCCCATCATGCTCGGTTTGCTTGCCGTGTCATTGCGAACTTGGCCCGTCAAGCAGATGATAATAATCTTGTGCATTTTATTTGTGGTCTCCGCCGTAGCCGGTAATCTCCTCCGGACCATTTTGGCGAATAAATATCCCGAATCGGTGGATTACCGGATAGAAAATGTAAGGTTCTCCTGGCACCTTGCGCTAAAACACCCATTTTTCGGGATTGGTTTGTGGACCATGCGAGAGCAGTATCTCCAGGATTATGAGGTTAAATATCCTTCTCTCAGCGGGGAGGTTTTCTCCTACTGGACCAGGAAATTTACGACCTCAGAGAACAATTTGCTGACCTTTATGGCTGATCTGGGTTTCCCTTTCGTTTTGCTCTATAGCGCGGGGGTCATCGTTATCCTGGTTCGATTGATGGGCCGGGCTTTGCAACCTCCTTTAGGTGCGGTGTTACCGCCTCTGGCCCTATTACTGCCATTAATGGGGGAAATACTCCACTTTCAGGTGTTCGATGGTCTATTCCATCCCCAAGTTAGCTGGTTTTTCCATATTCTCCTGGGATTAGCCGCGCCATCAACTGGAAATTACGCTCCGATTCCCGGGGTCCGGAAAGGCTTCGTAGTCAGATTTTTGACGTTTGGCGCGGCTATCACGGGCGGGGCGGCCCTGGGAATTATACTTTAAACAATGGTTGCCTTGACAATGTGTACCCCGGTCTTACGGTTATCCGTCTCCCTTTCGAAATGACTGCCAAGGGTTTAGTCGAAGCTCGCGTCACTGGATCTGAGGATCTTTTCGATATAAGAGAGATGGTGCGCAAAAAAAAATTTCGGTCATCTTGCAGGATAAACCCTTTATAAACTTTTCGCCGTAAGTTATTAATAATGAGAGAACCAAAGAGATTCCCTCTTGATCTCTTCTTCTGATCCGGTTGCGGTTAGACCGGGCCGATGGTTAAGGTGAGGGAGAAAGCCATCGCGCGGTGACCAATTATAGCGCCTAATCTCTGCTCAAAAATGTGAAGACAACGTGAATATCGTGTTGGCAACCTCACCCGCCGGAGAAGACATACATGGGGTGCGGTCAATTCCCCCCTTGAGTCTTGGCTACCTTGCCGCATCTCTAAAACAGCTCCCCGATGTGCACATAAGGGTCTTGGACGCTTATGGCGAAGGTCTCACCGTCCCTCAAGCTGCCGAAAGAGCGCTTGCTCTATCGCCTGACCTCCTCGCAGTTTCTTCGACGAGTTTTTGTTTTAAGAGCGGCATGGGACTCATATCCCAAACGAAGGCAAAGAAAGGAGACCTGGTCTCGGTTATGGGGGGATACCACCCCACAACTTTTGATTACCTCCTCCTGAGAGATCTTCCTTTCCTGGACTTTGTGATACGTGGTGAAGGAGACCGGAGTTTCCCCGAGCTCTGCCGGAGGCTTTCCAAGTGCGAATCCGTTGCGGGCCTGCCAGGTTTATCTTATCGTGAAAATGGTCAGGTGGTGAGAGGAGACCCTCAACAAATCGAGGACCTCGATTCTCTGCCTTTTCCCGCCCGAGAATTATTCACTTATGAGGGATATTTTCATCAATTCGGGGGCTTCTGCTTGCCGCCCATGCCCCCGACAGCCAATATGATTACCTCCAGGGGATGTCCCTATCACTGCACTTTTTGTCCGAAAATGTTTCCCCAGTGGCATTATCGCCTGAGGAGTGCCGAGAATGTCTTCGAAGAAATCCTTGAACTTTATAATGCTGGGTGCGAGATGGCATTCTTCCAGGATGAGAATTTTTCCCATAGCATCCCGAGAATCGAAAGACTTTGCAACCTGATCTTGGACCATAACCTGCAAATGAGATTTGCTTTTCAAGGGACCATTCATCACATTCCCGAGTCCGTATTTCAATTAATGCATAAGGCAGGCTTTGATGCTTTGCTTGTGGGGATAGAAAGTGGTAGTGACGCACAACTAAAACGATTCGGCAAGCCTGCTACTAGTAGAAGTTTGGCTGAAGGCGTACAAAGAGCTAAAAAAGCGCATATGGCTGTAGTGGGTTTTTTCATATTTGGAGCGCCAGGGGAAACAGCCCAGGATTTCGAGGCGACCCAAAATTTTATCCGCGCCACCAGGCCGCACGTCTGCGGTGGTGTCTGTCTATCCATTCACCCACAAGCTCTTTTGTGGCATGAACTCATTGGTAAAGGCGAACCGGAAAATTTGGACGATTCTGCCCCGGTCCCCATGGATACAATCCTTGGGCACCATAACGAGATGACTATTCGTCAGAGGCGGAAAGGATTTAAGCAGGCTTTTCTTAGATCGTGGCTCAACTGGACGAGATTAATTGATGTATTTGATCTCTTCATATATAATCCGACTATCCGTCGCGCAATGAATAATACTATTAAAATTCTTATTTTTTCTTTATTACGAGGATTTCAAAGAAAAAAGAAAATTGAATCTTCTGGGTGTGCAAAGGAAATAGATATATTGCGGGGTTAATCTTCGAAAAATAAGTTCGTCTATACTGATTGCGGGAATCACCACCAAAACTGATTGAGCATTATTTTACGAAAGGTTCATAGCATTGACCCCTAAATGGAAAATTAACCATGTGCAGGTGCAAACCATCAGTTGGTGTAACCGGTCCTGTTCATTTTGCCCCAGTCAAAAATTTCCTCGCAAACTTAATCTTATGTCGATAGAGACCTACCAAAGGGTCCTTGACGAGCTGGCGTCCCTTGATTTTTCCGGCAGGTTTTCTCCTTATCTTCAGGGCGAGCCGCTGTTAGATTCCCGGTTGCCTGATTTAGTGGCCCTGGCGCGTCAGACGTTGCCTCGGGCAAAGCTGCTCATCCAGAGTAATGGTGATGCTTTAACAGTGGAAAATGGACTGACGTTATTCAAGGCGGGACTGCACAAAATGATTGTCAACTGTTACGACCATTATGGCGATCATGTTTCCCGCATGCAAAATATAGTAAGAGAAATGGCCCGAAAACATTGCGGGCTCCGATACACCAAAGGTGATTTCTATCATATGATTCGTGCAGAGAACCATGCTAAAATCAGCCAAGAGATAACAATCGAAGACAAGACGTGGTGGAAGGAAAATACCGGGGAGAATTGGGCGGGTAATATCCCTGGCGCGATCGAAGAACCTCTAAGGAAATCGTGTTCTCGCCCTTTTGAACAGCTCTACGTGCAATTTAACGGCGATGTAGTACTTTGCTGCTGTGACTGGAGAGGAGAAGTAATCTTTGGCAACTTGCTGGAATCTAGCTTGTTGGAAATTTACTCCGGCCGCATTGCCAGTCAATACCGGGAAAACCTGTCGCAGAAAAACCGAAAAATGAAACTCTGCGAAGTATGCAATTATCGCGGCGCGTATCTATTGAGAGATCGTTTGAGGTTATTTCTCTACCGTCTCTCTAGTAATTTCCTATAAATTGAAATTTTTCTGACCTGTTCCTACTTTAATTTCTGGTTTTGGGCGGTGCTTAGGCCAGAATAGATAAGATTAACTTAATGTTTAAAGAAGATTTAAGCGAATTATTTCATTACAAGGATCTGCTTTTTAACCTGGTAATCCGCGATCTTACGGTGCGGTACAAACGTTCAATGTTAGGCTTTTGGTGGAGTTGGCTCAATCCCCTGCTGAATACTATTGTGTTCACTATCGTCTTTTCAACCATATTCCGGTTTGAGGTTAAAAACTTTATTATTTATTTTCTTTCTGGATATCAAGTGTGGAATTTTTTTGCCCAGAGCACCGCTTTTGGATCGCGGTGCCTGCTAAATAGCGGACCGTTATTTAAAAAAATCTATATTCCTAAAATGATATTTGTTATATCAGCAGTTTTATCACAAATAATAAATTTTGGCTTCGCACTTATTCCACTTTTCATACTTTTACCTATTTTAGGAAAAGGATATCATTTATCTTTGTTATTTTTACCTGTGTCAATTCTATTTGCAATTATGTTTACACTTGGAATATGTTTTATATTATCAGCTACTGCGGTTTATTTTAATGATATAATTGACATCTATCAGATACTTCTCACATCGTGGATGTATCTTACTCCAGTTATATATCCTATCGATATTGTTCCTAAGAAATTCCTCCCTTTTTTTAAACTTAATCCTGCTTATTATATCGTCGAATGCTTCCGTGTGCCGATCTATATGGGAGAGATCCCGAATCTGCAATGTATTGTTTTGGCCCTACTGGTGTCTACCACGAGCCTTTTAATCGGATACCGGGTGTTCACTAAATTGGCTGATTCCTTTGTTTATTATGTCTAACGTGCCTTGATCCATGGAATTTCCCATCACCTTACAAGATATCTCGGTGCGCTACCGCTTACCTAAGGAGCGTATCCACACCTTTAAGGAATTTGTGATCAAATCCCTGAAAGGCCACATTGAATATGAAGAATTCTGGGCTTTGAAAAATATTAGTTTTCAGGTTCTCCCGGGGGAAATGCTGGGCATTGTCGGGCGAAACGGCGCAGGCAAAACCACTTTGTTAAAGCTTATCGCTAGAGTGATGAAACCGTTGTCCGGCCAGATCCGCGTGGAGGGAAAGATAGCTCCGATGATCGAACTGGGGGGGGGCTTCGACCTTGAACTGACTGGCCGGGAGAATGTCTATCTATTCGGCTCTATCCTGGGTATTAATCGACGGGCCATGGATAAGAAATTTGAGGCAATCACTGAATTTGCCGGACTTAAGGATTTCATCGAAGCTCCTTTGCGGGTCTACTCCTCCGGTATGATTACCCGCTTAGGATTTGCCGTGGTCATTGCGGTGGATCCGGATATCATGATCTTGGACGAAATTCTCGCGGTAGGAGATACGGCTTTTCAAGAGAAATGCCATGCTCACATTGCTCAATTTCGCCGGGCTGGGGGCACCATCCTATTTGTCTCTCATGACCTCGATCAAATTCTGAAATTTTGCGACCGGGCCCTCTGGCTGGAGAAAGGGGAAGTCAAGGCTTGGGGAGTCACCAAAGCAGTGGTACAAGATTATCAGAAGTTTTTGGAGTCGGTTTCCTCTTCATATTACTCAGGGCATTTAACTGATTAACTTTTTATGCTGCGCCATGAACCTGTTTTTCTTGGAAATAGTTGGCGACA
>JAGVOC010000015.1 GCA_020052975.1 Desulfobacterales bacterium
CGAATATAGAGCCTTTCTTATCACAGCCAAAGCATTTGAATTGTCCGGTATTGCTATTCAGGGAAAGAGACGGTTTTGTATCCTCATGGAAAGGACAGATAGCCTGTCCCATGCCTGAGCCATTCCATTTGATTGAAGGGAGTTCAGAAGAGTAGAAGGATTTTATATCGAGTCTATCGAGAATGGTCTGTTTATCCATTTTGCACCTGCCTCTCATATGGCTTTATGAAAAGGTTTCCGCATTCTCTACAGATGCAGATGAAATCTGTTCCATACTCAGATGATAAGGTTTCAAGTCTTCTAAATCCTTGGGTATTTCCACAAGCCTTGCAGGTGCAATATTCAAAGAGGTCTGTGATCATCTTTGCATCCCCTTCAATGTGAAAATTGTTGAACGGATACTCTTGAGAGCTTGCAGAAAATCATTAATAGGTATTTTCTTGTTTGAAAGTATTTCTGAGAGAATTGGCTCAACATTGCCTTTGACTTTAAAGGCTATCCGGTTTGATTCTTTTCGGAATGGTCTTATCTGGAGTCCCTTAAGGGCACAGTACGCGACTATCGAGGGATCTTCAATGACACATTCTTTTTCGTCCATGCGTTACCTCCCCTGTAACAGTTCTTTCTCATAAAAGTAGTCTTTAAATTAAATTTACAGGGATAAAACGAATTACTAAAAAAGAATTGAGGGTAAATATATTTTAGGTAATTATGAGGAATGAAGAGCGTTATCGATATCTTTGGTTGTTAAATTTGGTAGTCCTTTATCTTTGTAAAATTCATTAATAATACTGGCGGTGAGCTTTTTTGCCCATTCTTTATATCTGCTTACGTTGCGAGGTCTATCTAATACAAGGTATTTGTATATTACGATCTGAAGAGCCTTAAAGAATATGTCCTTGGGCCTGCCTTTCTGTTTTTTGACAATAAGATTGCTGTGGAGAACTATACGAAAAGCTTTGCTCCATTCCACAGGATCATAAGGTGAAAGTAAGCCCATTGATGAACTCATTTGGAGTTCGAATTCTTTAACTGGGTCGATGCTAACTTTTTTGATCTCCTTTAGGTATCCTTCAGTCCTCTTCTTAATAGTTTCAATAGTATTTTTCTCTGTTTCTGTGAGGGTGAGGAAGGAAAACAATAGAAGATCATCACAAGCTTTAGCCTGTTTTGTATATAACTGTTTTGAGGATAGAGCAAGACAATTTCTGTTTCCCTTGGGTTTCTTCATTGAAAAATCGATAGCGATTGAAAAATCAGCAAGAGCTTGTAAAATGATCTTAATGACAGAAGGGCTATAATTTGTCTTTAGTAAGTTTGCTGTTTGTTTGGAAAACTTCTTAAAACCTTGTTTCAGAGGGGTATCTATTAAGGATATTTTTATCTCTTCAAGTTCTCTGTTCAAGTCATCATTTGCCTTTGTAACAGGTAAAGCAGAGAAAATATCATAGAATTTTTCAAGGGCTGTCGATATACTCATGATAACTGGCAACTCTGAGGTTTTATTCGTTTTGTATTTCAAGTAGCACTCTGCTAATTCTCTAGGTGTGTTTATTTGCTTGGTTTGTATAATGCGTTCCATTTCTTTTTTAACAGCTTCTTTCTCTTTCTCCAATGATCATTCTCCTATAAAAACATGGAGTCAGCTTTTCGGAAGTTACCCTATCCCCTGAAAATGATTATTTCTTTATTCCAAGTAGAAAACCTGACTTGGACCAAATACAAATGTAAAACCCTCATTGAAATTAAACCAAGAAGGAATGTTGATAATATATCCATGGCGGGTCTCACCAATTGGAATCATTAAATAAGTTCCATAATATCCCGCAAAAGATAAGTTTTCTTCAGATACAACGAATAAATTTGAGCCTTGTGCAAATTGAAAGTTGACCAAGGGTAAATTGTATATCTCATAAGGGCCTGGATTAGTAATGCTCATATGAATAGTACGATTTATTGGGTCTGTGGTAAGCGTGACTGTAAGCGTAACAAATCCCTTCCCGATCACAGGAAATGTCGGATAAACAGTCCATGTTTTCGCTGAGGGAGTCTGATTATTACCAGATTGATTAATATTGATTGTTGCTGAACAATCCCCCACCTTTGAAAGTTTACCTGTAAAACTTGCAGACGTTACAAAGGAATTATAGGGTATCCAAACACCTATCCAGTAATAAGCTGTATCTGTACTTCCTTCATGATAGATATTGCCCTTATAAGTAGATGTCATTGAAAACATATTACTATCAAGAGAATTAAATTTAGAACTGACATTAAATTTCAGCTTTTTGGATTGAGTCAAATTAACTTCGACAAGGAGATAAATAGTTTCTCCGGGATATGCCTCATTGATACTATAGCCATGTTCATCTGTGATATAACAGGTAAGTGGTAACGCCTCATTGGTAAAAATGAATAAAAACATGAGACTTATCATTATAGAAGCAATTTTCATGTTTCCCCCTTATAGTGTTTATATCAAATTTGCAACTGCTAAAAATGTATCAGGACATGGATTGAATGTCAAATCAACGGGATCAAAAGGCCCCGAAGACCGAGGCCCCTTAATTTTATCAGCAGGCAACCTCCTTTCTTTCCCTGTATAGTTTTTGTATAGTAGACATGAGATAGGTATACCCCCGGAATAAGGAATACCTGCCCTGTAAAATTGACTTGAAAGGTAATAATAAGGAATCA
>JAGVOC010000112.1 GCA_020052975.1 Desulfobacterales bacterium
AAAGGAAGGGTCTGGCATCCGGGTGGCGCCCATCCCTTTGTCGGTCTTAATGAGGCGCTTGTCCACAACGGAGATTTTGCAAACTACCGCTCAGTTGCCGAATATTTGAGACAGAGGAATATCTACCCTCTCTTTTTGACCGACACGGAAGTAGCTGCTCTTCTTTTCGATTTATATAGCAGAACCTACGGTTATCCTCTGGAATATGTTATTGAAGCGCTTGCTCCCACCATGGAGAGGGATTTTGACCGGTTGTCTTTAGAAAAACAGAAAATCTACCGGGCTATTCAGGCGACCCATATTCACGGATCCCCGGACGGCCCCTGGTTTTTTATTATTGCGAGGAATGACACCGAGAATAAGCGGCTACAGCTCATTGGCATTACCGATACCTCGATGCTCAGACCCCAGGTCTTTGCCCTGCATGACGGGGAAGTGCAGGTTGGGCTGATATGTTCTGAGAAACAGGCTATCGACGCTACATTGAAGAGCCTGGCAGAGGAGGATCCAAGGATCGGTGCGGTGGCGGATCGATACTGGAATGCACGCGGGGGAAGCTATACCGATGGAGGGGCATTCGTATTCAACCTGGAAGAAGGTAATGGCAACTATCTTGAGCGCAGATTGACCTGCACTGACAAGTTCGGGCATGAGATTACTGTTCCGACCAATCAAGCCGCCTATATACCTGATAAGGGATATTCCCTGATCGCTAATGAGAAGAAATCCGGGGCTGAACTATCCGTTTTTTTCCATGAGAATCGGCCCGATCCCCTCTATGAATATCTGAAAGACGGGATCAAGGACTGGGGCTACGAAGGGTTCTTTGATTGTCTGAAGGAGGTGAATACATGGGCATTAAGGGGGGATGACTGTTTTGAGACAGCGCTGGATGCCCTGACCAGGCTGATTGATAGGCGTTACCCAACCTATGACAAGAAACGAAGATCTATCCTTCAAATGACAGACCGTACCCTTGAGGGTATATTCCGCCGGTTTCCTCCCCTTGAGACACCGGATGGCGGCAGGAACAGGGAAGACAATGGAGTGTCATGCAGATTGATAGATTGGAATAGCAGAGATATTCTCAGGGGACCAATTAAAGGGGAAGAGGTCTTGATTATTGACGGATCGCTCTTCCCACCGGAAGGAGAGGACTGTGACAGCCGCCTGCTTGCAAATGCCTATTGTATGGGTTGGCGCCGGTTTATCGTATTTGGACTCAAGGGGCAGCGTTTTCACGGATGTGGCATTGGTCCAGGGTCAGAGGGCGTGCGGATCGATATCTACGGCAGTTCCGGAGATTATCTGGGCTCCGGGATTGATGGTCTCTCCATCCATGTCCATGGTAATGCGCAAGACCAGGTTGGACAGATTATGAAATCAGGGAAGATGGTAATTTACGGGGACATCGGTCAGACCTTCATGTATGGCGCTAAGGGAGGGGAAGTATATGTTATGGGCAACGCAGCCGGTCGGCCGCTTATCAATGCGGTGGGCCGGCCCCGGGTGGTCATAAACGGAACCTGCCTCGATTATCTTGCCGAATCGTTTATGGCCGGCGACCCTCATAACGGAGGCGGCTTTGTAGTATTGAACGGTATGGAATTCGACAGTGACGGAACCGTCACGCCTCAATCTGTTCCGTACCCGGGCTCCAACCTCTTCTCCCTGGCATCCGGCGGCGCCATTTATGTCCGTGATCCCCACCGCACGGTGGACGATCAGCAGTTGAACGGCGGAGAGATCGTGCCGCTGGAACGGAGAGACTGGGAGTTGGTCCTCCCCTACCTGCAGGAGAATGAGCGGTTGTTTGGGATTTCGATCGAAGATGCCCTCTTAAGGGTTAGCGGAGAGAAGAGAGACCCTCTTGAAGTCTATAGAAAGGTGCAGCCCGGGAAGGGAGAGACCATAGCGGAAGACGGACTGGAAGAGTGGGGGAAGTAAAACTATTATGGTTGAGAATTCCAGACTGACCGAACTTTATAATCTTTCAAGGGTCATCAGTTCAACCCTGGAACCTCAGGAAGTTCTGAATCTGATTATAGATGCCGCGGTAAAGATTACCAAGGCTACAACAGGCTCGTTGATGTTGGTTGACAGAGATTCCGGGATTTTGAATATCGAGGTAGCCCGTGGATTCTCTCCCCGGGTGGTCAGTGATACCAAATTGAAGATAGGCGAAGGCATTACAGGCTGGGTGGCAAAAGAGGGGAAACCGGTCCTGGTGCCTGATGTGGCAAGAGATGAAAGATATATAAAGATAGATAAAGACGTAAAATCAGAGCTGGCAGTCCCTCTGATATTGGAAGACGAGGTTATAGGGGTGGTTAATGTGGACAGCACAAAGGCATCCGCCTTCACCCAGGAAGATATGGAACTGATCTTCACCCTGGCCAGCCAATCGGCTAAAATCATTCAAAACGCCAAGCTCTATGAGACCCTGAAATGGAGAGTGGAAGAGCTTTCAGCCTTATTTGACATAGGAAAGGTCATTGCCGGGACACTGAACTTAGAAAAGGTTCTTGAGACAATCGTGGAAAAGGCCTCCCACCTGATGAACACCAAAGTCTCTTCACTCATGCTGCTGAATTCGGCTGGAGACGAATTAGTGATTAAAGCCGTCCATGGAGGGGGTATGGACTATACATTGAAGCCCAACCTTAAAGTGAATGAGAGTTTAATAGGTCAGGTGGTCAGGACTAAAAAACCTCTGATGATCCTGGATGTTCGAAAAGAGAAGGGATACAGACATCTTGATCTGGCAAAAAAAGTGGGCCTATGTTCCCTCCTTTCTGTTCCCATGATGGTGAAAGAGAGAATAATAGGCGTTATTAACACCTATACGGCTGCACAACACAGGTTTACCTCAGCAGAAATCCAGCTCCTTTCCAGCCTCGCCGACCAATCTGCCATTGCTATTGAGAATGCCATGTTGTATGAACAGATGATAGGCCTGGAAGAGAGGATACGTGAGACAGAGAAACTCGGGGTATTGGGAGAGATGGCAATTGAGGTGGCCCACGAGATCAGAAACCCCCTTACCATAGTCAAAATGCTTTTTCACTCCCTTTCTATCCCCGATAAAAAGGATGCGACCATAATCGAGAACGAGCTGGATCGCATGAATAGAATAGTGACCCAATTTTTGGACTACGCACGGGGTGGTAAACCCGAGCGGCAGAAAATAGATATAAACCAGGTCTTAGAAAACACCCTTCTTCTGATAGAGCACCGTCTTTCTCAACAGAGGATGAAACTCAAAAAGACACTTTTGCCGCTCCCCTCTACATCCTGCTATCCTGAAAAGACGGCTCAGCTCTTTCTTAACCTGTTTCTTAATGCCATAGACGCTATGGAATATGAGGGAGAGATGGAAGTCTCCTCAGAGGCTATCGGAGGTTTTATCCAGGTCAAGATAAAGGATAGCGGTTCTGGCATTGCGGAGTCAATAAAGGAAAGGATGTTTCAGCCTTTTGTAACCACAAAGGCCAAAGGACTGGGGCTGGGGCTTGCCATCGTCCATCGGGTTGTTGAAGAACACAGAGGAAGTATCGAAGTGGAGAGTGCCCCGGATATTGGCACTACATTTACTGTACGCCTGCCCATAGAGGTAGCACAATGAAAAAGATACTGGTTGTTGATGACGAGCCCAACGTTCATTACTCTTTTAAAAAGGTCTTTTCCGAGAGTTATGTTGTCCTTTCTGCCTCATCCGGGGAAGAAGCCGTAGACATCATAAGCAGGGATACCCCTGACCTGGTAATAATGGATATCAGGATGCCCGGAATGGATGGAATCACCACCCTGAGAAAAATCAAGGATATAGACCCCAAACTCCATATTATAATTATGACGGCATACGGAACTATGGAAACCGCGGTGGAGGCCATGAGGTTAGGGGCATACGACTACACCCTCAAACCCTTTGATATCGATTGGATGAAGACGACCATATCCAGTGCCTTATCCGTAACAGAGATGATGAAGAGAAAGGTTGTCCTATCCCCTTCCCAAGAGGGGGAACTGAACGGGGACATCATGGTTGGAAACTCGCATGAAATGCAGAAGGTATACAAGTACATAGGGCAGGTGGCCGGGAAAGATATAACGGTTCTTCTCACCGGAGAAAGTGGTACTGGAAAAGAACTGGCTGCCAGGGCCATATATAAGCACAGCATAAGAAGGGACAGACTGTTTATGGCAATAAACTGTGCCGCCATACCGGACAATCTTCTGGAATCGGAGCTTTTTGGCTATGAGAAAGGGGCATTTACAGACGCTCGGCTAAGAAAGATCGGGAAGCTTGAACAGTTAAGTGGGGGCACAATACTTTTGGATGAAATCGGGGATATGTCCCTTCTTCTTCAGGCCAAGATGCTTCGTGTATTACAGGAGATGGAGTTTGAAAGATTGGGAGGAAACGAAACAATAAAGGTTGATATCAGGGTGATAGCGGCCACCAATAAGGATCTGAAAAAGGAAGTCACTGAGGGAAGGTTCAGGGAAGACCTCTATTACCGTTTGAACGTAGTCTCTATTTGCCTCCCCCCCTTGAGGGAAAGGAAGGGGGATATCGAGGATTTAGTGAGGTACTTCATAAAAAAGTCAGCAGTAGAGTTGAATAAAGAGGTAAAGGATATTACTCCATCGGCACTCAGTGTATTGGCAGCTTATCATTGGCCCGGCAATGTCAGAGAACTTGAGAATGTTGTCAAAAAGGCCATTATCAGATGCAAGAGCAACATTATCATCCCTGAAGACATCTCTTTTGAAGATGATACGAATGGAGTTTATCCCTTAAGGAAAGAGGAGAATCTGGACTACAGTCTGGATGGGATTTTAGATAGACTTCTTGAACAAAGCCCTAGTTTATTATCAAATGGGGATAATGATGTGTTCTCGTTTCTGGAGAAAATGCTTGTAATAAAGGCGCTTATGAAAACAAAGGGGAATCAGGTAAAGGCAGCAGAGCTTTTGGGTATAAACAGAAACAGCCTCCGTCGGAGGATGGAGAAATACGGAATACAGAAGGAGATAAGCATATCGGGGGAAAGTCAATGACTAATTACCTAAGCCTGACCCCAAATATTGACCCTAAAATCCTCCTCCCCACCCTTGACATCTCCCCAAACTAACGCCGTATCTTTTGGTCAAATTGCCTTGACACACAGTCACTCCCCCACTATACTTACAGTACAAAAAAGTTCTTCCCAAACAAACAAATTAAAAAAACAACCTGATTATCAGCTATCCGCCGGTTTCCTTTTTTCTTTTACTAACAGAAAATTGAATGCTGAGGAAGGGCGGTTGGCTGTGGAGGACTATAGTGCAGGCGGTCGTCTTACTTTCCGGAGGGCTTGATTCCACTGTTTGTGCGGTTCTTGCCGTTAAGACATTTGGGGCAGAACAAATAGCTGCTCTCAATATTCTTTACGGACAGAAGCATGCCAACGAGTCCGAAGCCGCCCGGGCGGTCGCAAAACGCTTGGGTTTAGGGTCATTTGATGAGGTAACCCTGCCCGAATCTTTATTCAAGGGCGCCGGTTCAAGCCTGATTGATGCCGATGTAAAGGTTCCCCATGGGCCGTACCCAACAGATGATGGCCCCGTTTCTACCTATGTGCCGTTCAGAAACGGTATACTCATCTCTGTTGCTGCAGCCTTCGCTTTGAAAATGGGCTCGGAGATAATTTATTTTGGGGCTCACCAGGAAGACGCGATGAACTGGGCGTATCCTGATTGTACTCCGGAGTTCCTGGGAGCGATGAAGAACGCTGTCTGGGTCGGAACGTATCATAAAGTGCGACTGGCAACCCCGCTTGAGTGGCTCGATAAGGCGGGTATCGTTGGGCTTGGTAAACAGTTAAACGCTCCTTTTGATCTGACACGCTCCTGCTACCAGGGCTGGGACAAGGCCTGCGGACATTGTGCAACCTGCATATCACGGCTTGAGGCTTTTAAGGCCAACAATCTGGTGGATCCCATTGTCTATCAGACGGTGACGGACTAATGTTCGAAATCTATATTAATCATAAGTTCGAAGCAGCCCATTTCCTGCCCGGTCATAAGGGGAAATGCGCAAACCTCCACGGTCATACGTGGCGGGTTGAATTGACGATACGCTCGGAATCCTTAAACGATGGCATGGTAACGGATTTCATCGAGGTGAAAGAAGCGCTCAATGAGGTTTTGCCCGATCACACGCTTTTAAATGACATTATCCCGAATCCGACCGCGGAAAACCTGTCCGTATACTTTTACAAGCTGCTCAAGGAAAGGGTCTCGGGTTTGGTAAAGGTGATTGTCTGGGAATCGGCGAATTTGGGGGCGGCTTTTTTTGAAGGTTAACGAAATTTTTTACTCTTTACAGGGGGAAGGGAAAAACACAGGCATACCGATGGTCTTTGTCCGCCTTACGGGTTGTAACTTGCGTTGCGACTTCTGCGATACAAAGTATGCGTTCGAGGCGGGAGAGGAGATGATGGTCGGGGAGATTCTATCCGAGAGGGAGAAGTACCCCTCAAAGTGGGTTTGCATAACCGGCGGGGAGCCGTTCATTCAACCTTTGGACGAATTGGTCGGGCGGCTGAAGGCGGATGGTTCTTTGATTCAGATAGAGACGAACGGGACGATATTTCAGCCCGTTACATGCGATTGGCTGGCAGTGAGTCCCAAGAAAGAGCGGAGACCTGTTGAGGCTATGCTTGAGCGGGCGGATGAGATTAAAATCGTCGTCGACTCGAAAGCGGCGTTGGATTTTGCAGAGGAATACGAAGCGTGGGGAACATGCCACTCGGTCCAGCCGGAAAACAATCACGAGGAAGCGACTAAACTCTGCCTGGATTTTGTCGCCAAACATCCGCAGTGGCGATTGAGCATGCAGTTGCATAAGCTTATCAATATAAGATAGGGAAAACCCCCAAATCTCTTCGATCTCTGCGTTCGTACAGGCCTCCTCTCCCACAAGAAAAAGACCGAATAGAAACAAAGTCCCCAATTACGAAATGGCGCCCATCCCTGAAATGAGCCGTGCCATTCGGGATACGATTTGCTCAATTATAATAATTATGTAAGGATCATTACATCATTGGGGATGGTAATCACTATATAATTATCAAAGGAGGGAGCTATTATGGCGAAGAAGATAGTGACAAGAGAGGGTAAAACAAAGGGGAATGTCCTGACAAGAAAGGTTCAATTTGAATATCCAGCACCGGAAGCAAAAGAGGTATGCTTGGTAGGGGAGTTCAATAATTGGGATATCCATGCGAATATAATGAAAAAGGGTGAGGATGGAATATGACGAACAAATCTTCCCTTGAAGCTGGGGAGATATGAGTATCGCTTTCTTGCCGATGGTCACTGGGAGAATGACCCTTATTGTCCCGGATGTGTTCTAAACGAACTCGGAAGCCAAAATTGCGTCAAAATCGTCGAGTAAAATAAGCGATTTATAAAAACAGGGGCACGGAAATGATTGAGTGTAGGACAAAACTCTGGTATCTTGAAAATATTGATGCGTTTAGCAACCTAAGCGATGAACAAGTCAGGATGCTAGATCAATATTCTATCATGCGAGAGATAAAGAAACACGAAACTCTGTATCTCGAAGGTTCATCCGATAAAAACATTTATATCTTGAAGAAAGGGATGGTAAAGATAACCCGACTCACCCCTCAAGGAAGGGAGATAACTCTTGACATTTTTAAAGAAGGCTCGATATTTGGTGAGATGGTATTTATAGAATCTTAGGAGAGGAATGAATCCGCTGAGGCTATTGAAGATGGATTGATATGCATAAGCAGAAGGGAAGATTTTGACATCCTTATTAAGAAAATGCCCAATCTTTCGATGCAGATTACAAAAATGATAGGGCTTCGGAGATGCAAGATTGAAAATAAGCTCCTTGATCTGATTTTTAGTACAGTGGAACAACGGGTTGCTAAGACTCTCCTCAATTTGCTTGATGATTTTGGAATACCTCACAAAGATGGAAACTTATTAAAAATCAAACTCACTCATAAAGATTTCGCTGATCTAATTGCATCCACCAGAGAGACAGTGACAACAACGCTCAACAAATTTAAAGGTGAAGGTATTATAGATTATGAAGGGAAGTATGTTGTGATAAAGACTCTCGAAGGAATAAAAACCATGGCTGGGTAGGTTTTATTGGAAAGGAGGTGGTGTTAGCATAGTGTCTGTGGATGCTGTATCAGTAAAGGGTTAAACTTCAATCATTGTTTTTAACCATACCTCAACTGGAGGGAATTTAAAAGAAAGGAGAAAGATGTATGAAAAAAATTCTGGTATCCATTGTTTTACTGGTATGTATGAGCCTTGCGTTCTATGGATTTGTTTTGGCTCAAGAGAAAGCGGCAAAACCCAAGAAAGAGGCGGTAGAAGCCTCTGGAACTGCACTTTGGGATCACCTAAAGAAGGTTGATTATACTACGAAATGGAAGATGTGGCCTGGGAAAACCGCTCTTTACAAAGGGACAGAACCTCATGGTGCTCTGTTGACTACCTATGTTAATGCTACTGCCCTCAAGGCTATAAAAGGAAAGAAAGGAAAGTTGCCAGTCGGGTCGATTATAGCAAAAGAGAATTATATGCCTGACAAGAAACTGGCTGCCATTACTGTAATGTATAAAGTCAAAGGATACAATCCTGAAGCAGGAGACTGGTTCTGGGCAAAGTATGCCCCCGATGGGAAAATTGAAGCCGAAGGAAAAGTGGAGATGTGCATCAAATGTCATAGCATGAAAAAAGATAATGATTTTGTCTACACTGGCTCATTGATATAGGAGAAAGGGATTTGGGGAGAAGGAATTTTGGCATCCTTCTCCCTCTTGATTTTTCCTTACTCCGGAGACAATTATATTTCTCTCCATTTTTTCATATATACATTACCGATCATGGAGACTAAATGGATATATTTTTATTTAAATCTATTTTATCGATGGTTGTTATTCTCCTGGTTTTTATTGCCCTGTTCTCCATGTTTGAGATTTTTGGGAGGAGCGAGAAGCGATTTAATATCGAAAAATTGAAAAAATTGCACAGGGCGAATGGAATCTTATACCTGTTACTTTTCATCTTCATCGCCTATTTTTGCCTGGATTTTATGATAAAAACAAAAGCGGAGCTTTCATATCGCGCTTCATTCCATTCGGTTTTCGCCCTAACAGTCCTTATCCTCCTCTGTCTTAAAATTTCTATTGTCAGATTTTACAGGCAATTTTATGGGAAGGTACAGACCATCGGTCTCTTGATTGCCCTTATTAGTTTTGGGATGGTAGGAACCTCTGGCGGGTACTTTCTCCTTGTTACGAGACTTGGCACTGATATTCCTGCTGCAAAGGTAGGGGAACGCAAAAAAGATGCTCTTCAAGAAGGGATCAAGATTATAATTAAGACAGATCCGAGAAGCATTGCAAAAGGAAGAGGACTCTATGAATCCAAATGTATTTTCTGTCATGACCCTTGTAGCACGAAGACAAAATTCGGGCCGGGCCATCAAGGGATCCTGAAAAATCCTTTGCTTCCTGTTAGTGGAAAGCCTGCAACCCCTGAGAACATCATCAATCAATTGCGGAATCCTTTTCGAAACATGCCTTCATTTTCTGAACTGCCGGAAAAGGATATGCTAAATATTATTGCTTTTCTAAATACGCTTTAATGAGGGAGAGACCATATGCCTCGTGATATTCCTGTTGGCAATGGCACATTGTTGATCACTTTCGACCAGGACTACTGCCTGAGGGATATTTACTATCCTTGTGTGGGAAAAGAAAATCATACGGATGGACACAAGTTTAGAATGGGTGTTTGGGTTGACGGTAAGTTCGATTGGGTCAATAGAAGCTGGGTGCTCCGCCTTGAATACGCCAAGGAAATGTTAATGACCCAAGTGACGCTATTTAACAAAGATTTGGCGGTAAATCTTCATTGTCATGATATGGTTGACTATAGAGAAAATATATACATAAAAAGAATCGTCTTAAAAAATCTTGTCAACAGGGAAAGAGAGTTTCGCCTCTTTTTCCACCATGACTACCACATCCTCGAATCTCCTACAGGGGATACGGCTTATTACGACCCCGATGAAAAGGCCATTATTCATTATAAACAAAACCGCTATTTCTTGATGAGTGGGATACGGAATAATCAACAGGGAATAGACCAGTATGCAACAGGGATAAAGGAATTACATGGGCTGGAAGGCACATGGAGGGATGCTGAGGATGGGAGACTCGAAGGAAGTCCTATGGCCCAGGGTTCAGTGGATTCAAGCTTATCCTTCTGGATTAAAGTTGCACCCGAAGGAGAGCAAACGATTTATTACTGGGTTGCGGTGGGTGAAAACTACCCCGAGGTCAATCGGTTGAATAAAATGATCGTGGGCCATGGGGCAGAATATTTTATTAATCGAACCGGCAATTACTGGAGTGCATGGGTCAACAAAGATGAGCTGGACTTCGCCACCCTTCCAAAAAAGATTGTTGAACTATATAAAAAGAGCCTGCTCATCTTGAGAACCAACATTGATTCCAAAGGAGCTATCATTGCTGGAAATGATTCGGACATTCAGCATTTTGCTAGGGATACCTACAGCTATATGTGGCCAAGGGATGGCGCCCTTACTGCCTATGCCCTGGATATGGCCGGGTATCTTGGAATCACCAGGCATTTTTTTGATTTCTGCCTCGACATCATCAGTAAAGGGAAAGAATCATCAGGGTATTTCCTCCACAAATATAATCCCGATGGTTCCCTCGGGAGTTCATGGCACCCGTGGATCAGTCAAAACGAAAAGGTACTGCCCATCCAGGAAGATGGGACAGGCCTTATTCTCTGGGCGCTGTGGTTCTATTTTAATAAGTTCAGGGATATCGAATTTATCGCAAGGCAGTATGAAAATCTTGTGATCCGGTGTGGAGATTTTCTCGCATCATATAGAGACAGTAAAACTGGCCTTCCGCTTCCATCTTATGACCTGTGGGAAGAAAAATGGGGGATCCATACATTTACTGTATCAGCGATATGGTTAAAGTGGAAGACAATTATGAAAACGAGACCATCTGTATTAAATTTTGTGGGGTGTGTCCGACCTATCCCGGGGTTAAGAGTGAGCTCTTATTCTGCGCCAGAGGAAAAAGCATCTCACCTAAGCGGAAATCGGGTTGCAATTGTGGCCTGTGCGATCTCTGGAATAAATATGACTTGACAGATTTTTACTACTGTATTGAAGGAGCAACAAAATAGCGAAAGGGAAACAAGAATAATCAGCAGGGAGTTGTTGAGTGTCAATACATCGTGGACAGCGTTGGTGAGGTCGGCAAACACAGTCCAAAACTCTTCAGGAAGTTTATGGACTGGTATATTTCAGCCCTGCAGCCGGGCATCCTGGCCAAAAGAGAGAGTTTAAAAATGAACTTTAAAGAGAGGATTTTAACAGTCCATACAGAGCCTCTGTATGCCGTGGGAATAGACGCCTTGCAAGTAAATCTGGGATATAAATGCAATATGGCCTGCAAGCACTGTCATGTCCAGTCAGGACCCCACAGGAAAGAAATGATGGGCCCTCAGAATATCGAAGAAGTTATCAGAGTCCTGAAAGAAAACAGGATAAAGACCCTTGATATCACCGGTGGAGCTCCGGAACTTAACTCATGGTTCAGGCCTCTCGTTGAACAGGCAAAATATATCGGATGCCATGTAATAGCGCGGAGTAATCTGACAATATTTTTCGAGGATGGGATGGAAGACCTCTTTGAATTCTACAGCCGGAACAATGTTGAGATCATCGCGTCACTTCCCTGGTACAGCAAGGAAAGCGTTGATATAATAAGGGGAAACGGCTCATTCCTCAAGAGCATACATGCCCTCCAGAAGCTAAATAGTCTTGGATACGGTCAAGATACGCGCCTGAAAAAACTCAATCTGGTCTATAATCCCGGAGGCGCTTTTCTTCCTGCTGTTCAGTCAGCGCTTGAAGGCGAATACCGAATCGAACTGGAAAAGAAATTTGCAATATCCTTCGATTCCCTTTATGCTTTTACCAATATGCCTATCGGCCGTTTCAGGGAATTCCTCATACGTACCGGTAAGTTCGATAACTACATAAAAAAACTCAAAGATGCCTTTAATCCGGAAACGCTGTCAGGGTTAATGTGCAGACACACGATAAGTGTCGGATGGGATGGGAAACTCTATGACTGCGATTTCAACCAGATGATCGGACTCAGTCTCCTCGACGGATATCCCCGCACGATCAAAGATTTCGACCATCATCTTCTCGCCAATCGCCAGGTAGCTGTTGATGATCACTGTCACGGATGTACAGCAGGACACGGTTCTACCTGAGCAGGCTCGATACAGTAGCAGGCAGTTGGCCTGCCGACAATCAATATGGCTAAGAACATCAACCTGACCTTTCCCCGATTGAAAGAAGCCTTCGCAAGATGAAAAAAGATCTCAATAAGATTATCATCATCGCAGTAATCATCATCGCAGTGGTTGCCTTCAAGATCTTCGACCTTGGGGAGTACCTGTCACTCTCCTATATAAAGGAATCCCGGCAGAAATTTGAATCTTTGTATGCTGAGCATACACTGCCGGTTGTCGCAGGATATATGCTGATCTACGTCCTGGTGACATCAGTGTCCCTGCCGGGCGCCGCAGTCATGACCCTTGCCGGAGGCGCCCTCTTCGGACTGTTGAAAGGCGCAATCATCGTCTCCTTTGCCAGCGCTATTGGGGCAACCATAGCCTGCTTTGTATCGAGGTTTATCTTGCGAGACTGGGTGCAGGGAAAGTTCGGCGACAAACTGAAAACTGTTAATGACGGAATCGAACGCGAAGGGCACTTTTATCTCTTTACCCTGCGACTGATACCGGTCTTCCCTTTCTGGCTTATTAATCTTTTCCTGGGACTTACAAAGATGCCGCTTCGGACGTTTTACTGGGTATCGCAGGCCGGCATGCTTCCCGGCACTATTGTTTACGTGAATGCAGGCAAGGAACTGGCAAAGATAGATTCTCTTTCAGGCATACTTTCTCCTGGGCTCATCCTGTCCTTCCTGATTCTCGGTATCTTTCCCCTCATAACAAAAAAGGCAATGATCCTGTATAAATCTCAGAAAGAAAAAATAAACATCTCAAGGAGGGAATGATGGCAAAGTATGATTTTGATATAGGCATCCTCGGAGGCGGTTCAGCGGGACTGACCGTTGCCGCAGGCGCAGCCCAGTTTGGTGCAAAGACCCTCCTCATCGAGAAGGAAAAAGTACTCGGCGGTGATTGCCTGCACTACGGATGCGTCCCGAGCAAGACGCTCATCAGGACAGCCCGCGTGTTTCATATAATGAAGACCGCTGAACGATTCGGCCTTCCCCGCGTTGATCTGAAGGCAGTAGATTTCCGGGGCGTGGTAAAGAGGATACAATCAGTCATAGGCACGATCCAGGAACATGATTCCGAGGAGAGGTTCTGCAGGCTCGGTGTCAGAGTGGAGTTCGGAGAACCGGTTTTTGCCGACAGGCATTCCGTGCAACTAAACGGCAAGACTGTTTCCGCGAAGAACTGGGTGATCGCAACAGGCTCTTCTCCCGATATTCCACCGATAGAGGGCATCAAAAAAACCCCGTATATTACGAACCGGGAGATATTTTCTCTCGAGAGCCTACCATCATCCATGATCGTAATCGGCGCCGGCCCGATAGCGATTGAGATGGCGCAGGCATTCTGCCGGCTCGGCACAAAGGTCACAGTCCTACAGCGGTCCGGTCAGATACTGAGCAAGGAGGACAAGGACATGGCCGACATAGTCATGAACGTGATGGCCTCGGAAGGTGTAACATTCCAACTGAACTCAAAGATTATGGAAGTAAAAGACCTCGGCAGCGAACGAGAGGTCATCATAAAAGATAGTGAAGACAAGACAATGAGCATCAGAGCGGAAAAACTCCTGATTGCCCTCGGAAGACGGCCTAATCTATCCGGCCTTGGGCTCGAAAACATTTCCGTAGATTTTGATAAAAAAGGCCTGAAGATAGACAATAGACTGAGGACAAACCATAAGCATATCTACGGTGCGGGTGACGTCACCGGCGAATATCAATTCACACACGCGGCAGGATATGAAGGGGGTATTGTACTGAGCAACGCCATCCTCCATTTGCCGAGAAAGACTGACTACGGCAACCTCCCCTGGTGCACCTTCACAGACCCTGAGCTTGCGAGCATCGGCATGAACGAAAAGCGTGCAAAAGACGCCGGCATCAAGTACAGGGTCTTGACAGAGGAATTCAGGGCCAACGACAGGAGCCTGGCAGAGGGTGAAGAGGTCGGGAAAGTGAAGTTGCTTCTTGATGAAAAAGAAAAGCCTATAGGCGTCCAGATACTCGGACCTCAGGGAGGCGAACTCATCAGCGAATGGGTGGCGGTTATGAACGGAGGGCTTAAGCTTTCTTCCCTTGCCTCGGCTGTGCACCCCTACCCTACCCTCGCTGAAATAAATAAAAGAGTCGCCGGGAACTTTTTCTCAGGGAATATCTTTTCGGATAAGGTGAAAATGGCGCTCAAATTCTTTTTCCATCTCAGAGGCAGGGCCTGTGAATAGAAATTTAAGGATTGTTTGGCTGCCCTTTGTGAAATTTCATCCGGAAGGAAGCGATGCTGGAAAATGATATAGGGTTACGTTTAGGGTTTTTCTTCGGAGTGCTGGCAACTGTTGTACTATGGGAACATGCACGCCCTAAACGCAGTTTGCACATAAAGCGAAGAATTCGCTGGTTCAGCAATCTTTCTCTTGTCGGCATTAGCAGCATTACTGTCAGGCTGATTTTGCCGTTTACAGCGGCAGGAGTGGCGCTATACGCAGAGCAGCATAGAATCGGGCTATTACATCTCTTATCAGTTCCCTTTATCGTTAATGTGATTCTTTCCGTCCTTCTCCTCGATTTACTAATCTACGCGCAGCATGTGACTTTCCATTATCTGCCTCTGTTCTGGCGGCTCCATAAAGTTCACCATATTGATCAGGATATTGATGTGACTACCGGAGTGCGCTTTCATCCTCTTGAGATAATTCTTTCTACGCTGATTAAATGCGCTGTAGTGATACTGCTGGGGATGCCGGTGATTGCGGTAGTGATATTTGAAATTTTACTAAACGCAAGCTCTATGTTTAATCACGGTAATATCAGCCTTTCGGAGAAACTGGACAGATGGCTGCGTCTGATTGTCGTTACGCCGGATATGCACCGTGTGCACCACTCGATAATTAAAGAGGAAAACAACAGTAATTTTGGTTTTAATCTGCCTGTTTGGGATAGGGTTTTTGGCACATATAAGGCCCAGCCGGAAAAAGGGCATCTGCAAATGGAGATTGGCCTGAAGGAATACGGAGATGTGAGCCGAACCGCCTTGATGGAACTGCTGCTCATTCCGTTTCGTAAAAACGTTAAAAGGATAATTTTATAAAAATGCTTGCGATTATCGGAGGAACAGGAATTTACAACATCGAAGGGCTGAAGATCATCGAGGAAGTGCCGGTGGCGACACCGTTTGGCGATCCTTCTGCACCGGTAGTAAAGGCGCGTTATAAGGACAAGGAACTGCTGTTTCTGCCGCGCCACGGTCAGCGCCATCAATTCTTACCGCATGAAATCAACTACCGCGCCAATATCTTTGCTCTGAAAAAACTGGGGGCAAAACAGGTGCTTGCCTTTTCCGCCGTAGGCAGCTTGCGGGAGGATATTCATCCCGGCGAGTTTGCTATCCCTGCACAATATTTTGAATGGATAAAAGGCAACCGCGAGCGTACCTTTTTTGGCGAAGGACTGGCGGCGCATATCTCCACCGCAGAGCCGGCCTGCCCAAATCTCACGAAGTGGATTGCATCTAAAGCAATGGGATTAAAGCTACATACGGGAAAAACCTATGCCTGCATGGATGGCCCACGTTTGGGTACGAAAGCGGAAAGCAACTTCTTGCGCCTTGTCGGATGTGATCTGGTAGGGATGACAAATATACCGGAAGTGTTCCTCGCTCGTGAGGCACAGCTCTGTTATGCGACCGTTGCTATTGTCACCGATTACGATTGCTGGATGGAAGACATCTCATGCCATGTAAGCGTCAATGCGGTGATTGCCCGTTATGGCGAAAGCCTGCAAAAAGCACAAAAACTGCTTCTGACATTGCTGGACTCTCCTTTGCCGGAAATAGATGATAATTGTCGCAAGTCTTTGTGTGAGGCGCTACTCACACCGGAAGCGGACATACCGGAGGGGAAACGTGAGCTTCTGTCGGTATTAAGGAGATAGCATGACAGGACTTCCCGTTATTGATATGGAGAATGAGGAATTAATTATTTTTGTGAAAGCGCCGGTGGCCGGCAAAGTCAAAACGCGGTTGGTGCCGCCATTGACCTATGAACAGGCTTGCAAGCTCTATCGTAGCTGGGCTCAGGACACTTATGAGACATTCTGTTTGTTGAATGATGTCCACCTGGAAATTGCTTACGACGCACATGTTGATTTTCCAACTCCCAACTGGTTGAGCCGAGAAAGCAGAGACGTTTCATTTTTCCGGCAAAGAGGAAAAAATCTCAGCGAAAGGTTGATTCACGCCTTCACGCAGGCGTTTCAGAATGGGGCAGAGCGTGTGATCATTATTGGATCTGATTCTCCAGGTCTTCCTATAAAATATATTCTGGAAGCGTTTGAATCTTTGCGGAATAACAATATCGTGATCGGCCCGACCGAGGATGGCGGCTTTTACCTGATTGGTTTCAAAAACAAGGTTGTTCCTGAAGTTTTCATAAATGTGGAGTGGTCCACATCGAACGTTTTCTCCATGACGATGCAAAATGCGATAAACATAAATCTGTCCACACATGTGTTGCCAAGGTATTTTGATATTGACCGGCCTGAAGACCTCCTTCGTCTTGGGGCTCGTTCTTTACGGATGGGGGGCGGACCGGTTAAGGCTTAATTTAAGAGCTTTTAAGTTCTGCATGATCGCGAATATCCTTATACCAGGCATTCTGGAAATGTTTTATCGTTGAACGATGAAATCCTAAATAATACATCATCGCAAGACAAATATTGATAAGCTTCTGTTTGACAATACCGTTTTGTAAAAACCGCCTGGGAGAAGTGATAACCGGATCTTTAATAATCACCGGTTTTTCATGTTTTAAGAGACGTCTATAAAAGTCAATATCCTCAAAAGCAGCATCAACACTAAATCCTCCCATATTTTGAAACAATTCTCTTTTGACAAAGAAGCCCTGATCCCCGTAAGAGAAACAATGAAAGCGCGTTTGATACTCATAAAATTTTAGTAGCGGATGTCTATGACCAAAACTCAATCGAAAGCGTCCGGATTGCTTTTTCCCTAATTGAACGCCCTCCTCAATTTTAACGAGAGCGTTATTGGGGAGTTGAGTATCAGCATGCAAAAACAGAAACACATCACCAGTCGCGGACTTGGCCCCTTCGTTCATTTGAAGAGCACGTCCTCTTCCGCAAATAGCAACCTTCGCGTATCTGGAAGCAATTTCCACGGTTTTATCGCTGCTGCCTCCATCCGCCACGATAATCTCATGTGGATGATGCTGATGCGTAAGGTTTATGAGAGTTGATTCGATATTTTCCCCCTCATCCAAAGTTGGGATAATAACCGAGATCCTCAAAGCATCATTGGTTGAAATATAGTCGCACATTGTCAATGCCCGGCCGCACTACCCCACAGCTCCTTGAGTCGCCGGTCACGACCGCAGGTGGTACGGTAGAATTTGTAACGGATCGGGTTTTTCTTGTAATACTGCTGGTGGTAGTCCTCGGCAGGATAAAACTCGGCGGCCTGCACAATCTCGGTTACAACCGGTTCTTTAAAAGTCTTGTTCTTTTCCAATAGAGCCTTGGACTGCAACGCCAGCTTATACTGCCCCTCATTATGATAAAAGATAGCGCTACGATACTGATGCCCCGTATCACAGAACTGCCGGTCCTTGGCGGTCGGATCAATATTGTGCCAAAAGACGTTCAGGAGCTGTTCGTAGGTCACTTTTGCAGGATCATAGACGACCTGAACCGACTCGGCGTGCCCGGTCCCTCCAGCCGAGACCTCTTCGTAAGTGGGATTCTTTTCCCGCCCGCCGGTGTAGCCGGATGTGACTGAAACCACACCTGGGATCTCGTCGAAGGGGTGTTCCATGCACCAGAAGCAGCCGCCCGCGAAGGTCGCCTTCTCAAGATTAGTTGCAGCAATGACTATGTTGATTGCGATGAGTATAACTGACAATCCCATCATAGCGATAATAAACGTTCTCATAAACGTCTCCTTTCCTTACAATAGATTATTTCTTGGTTGCCACGAATTGCAGGGCAGCCGAATTCATGCAATAGCGCAACCCTGTCGGCTTGGGACCATCGTTGAAGACATGGCCGATATGGCTGCCGCAACGGCGACAGAGCACCTCAGTGCGGCTGGTGAATAAGCTGTTATCCGGTTTAGTACTGATGTTTTCCGTAGCGATTGGCGCAGTAAAGCTCGGCCAGCCGGTACCGGAATCATATTTGTCTTCCGACCTGTACAAATCGAGGCCGCAGGCCGCGCATCGATAAATACCCCGCTCGTGATGGCCGTCGTATTTTCCGCTATAGGCGCGTTCAGTCCCCTTCTCCCGCAGGATATGGTACTGTTCGGGTGTTAACAGTTTTTTCCACTCTTCTTTGGTCTTAGTAACAGTTTCGCTCATGATATAGCCCCCTTTTTCGGCGGAAAAGACCTTGATCTGAGCCAGCGCTGATGCGCTTGCGGCTTTAGCCGATTTTTCCAATCCTCCTGAAAAAACGACACTCCCAGAGATGAGTCCGGTCAGAAATATCCCCCAAAATAACATTGAGTATTTCATCTGATGCCTCCTCTATTTTTTCTATGTACTCCCCATATAAAGCCACTTAAGCCCAAGTTCGGTCGGTTTTTCTCTGTGTCTAATTTGTCGTATCTTTAAATAGCAACCAAAACCTTGAGGTTTACTTTTTTCATTATATCAGGGCATTAGTGATTTCAACTGTTTAATCCCAAAGGGCGAGTTTTGAAATCGCCTGTAGCGAGTCTTAGATTTGTCAAAAAACGTTTTGGACAAGCGAAAAGGGATTTGGGCAACAGCCTATTATGACTCTACATCAAACACCCTATTGTATAATACTGTTGCACATATCATCATGAGATCTCTGAATTGCCTCTTTCCTTAGAGGGTCTACCTGCATAAAGTGAAACTTTAGGGACATTGTTTCTATTTGTGATATTTATACACATAACGTTGTTTAGCCCTCTCGATTGCCTTCGTAACACCCGCCATATTCAATCCCACCGCCGCACTATCTCTGTCGCCGAAAGGCAATTTCAGCTCGCGTATCACTCAAGAAATCGCGTCTTGTCTTGATCGTCATCTGATTCTTCTTACAGGCTCAATAAGTTATTCTAAAGTTTCTATATAACACCACAACCGAAAGGTTAATTTAGATCTCTACGCTATAACGATTTATTTTGGCTATTCAGCTCAGAATTCTTAATATAACATATCTCACCGAAATAATTTATAAATGATTAGTAAAAACCCGTGAGGATATCATGCTCTGAAGTCATCATTTTTCGCTCTTTATTCTGAGATGTGCTTATAAACAGAACCCCGTGTATCAATCACCTTGACCCGTACGGTTTGAATGTCTTCTTCAATCTTCTTCAATTTCATAAAGGATTCTTATGTCGCCGAGGCGGAATCGATACATGTTTTTCAGCTCACCCTTCAATTTTTTGATGTGGACATGTTAACGGGGATCTTTTGAAATGGCATTAAGGGCAGAAGATATACGCTCTTTGAGCGTGGCGTCGGCATTCTTGTAAAATTTAGCCGCGTTTTTGTGGAGGACGATCTTATGCATTTTTCAGATCAGTCCAAGATACATAGGTATTTTTATCCCCGGTTTTCCAGTCTTCATCGGCATCTCCGATTTGCTTCATTAACTTCCGATCTGCCATGATTTCCAGTGTTTCCCGTCATGCCTCCATATCTTCGGTAATGACCTCATGAATAACGGATTTGAGTTCATCAATCGTCATATCGGATACTTTTCTTTTTGTTGCTTTCATATGACCT
>JAGVOC010000233.1 GCA_020052975.1 Desulfobacterales bacterium
CTTCGATTAATTACAGCCATTTCTTTTTTCTGAAATAGCTCAGCATGGCAACGATCATTGCAATCATCACCCCCCACACCAGCGCATATCCCCATCTCCATTTGAGCTCCGGCATGAACTCAAAATTCATGCCATATACTCCTGCAATAAAGGTAATGGGAATAAAAATCGTGGCGATGATGGTCAGCACCCTCATCACATCATTCATGCGGTTGCTGACGCTGGAAAGATAGATTTCCAGAAGGCCGGAAGCCAGTTCCCGATAATTTTCCAGCGTGTCCACCACCTGAATAATGTGATCATACAGATCGCGGATGTAAAACTGTGTTGTCTGCCGAATCAGACCGGTTTCACTGCGCTGCAATGCGCTGATGACTTCGCGAAGGGGCCATATCATTTTTTTTAAAAACAACAGCTCTCTGCGCAATCGATGCGTTCGCGGCAGGGTTTCCTGGGCGTGATCGGTCAGCAGTTCGTTCTCCAGAATCTCGATGCGCTCACCCAGCACCTCCAGCACGGAAAAATATTGGTCCACCACGGTATCCATCAGAGCATAGAGCAGATAATCGGGCCCCAAACTTCGAATACGGCCCCGGGCGCTGCGCAGGCGGCTGCGTACCGGTTCAAAGATATCGGCATTGCCTTCCTGCAAGGAGATGACATAATTTTTCCCCAGGATAAAACTGATCTGCTCTCCGTCCGTGGTCTCGTCTTCATTTTTAGTGGTGAAGGCTTTCATCACGATGAAAAGACCGTCTTCCAGGTCTTCCATTTTGGGACGCTGGGCGGTATTGAGGATATCTTCTAAAAAAAGATGATGAATGCCATAGCATTGGCCAAGGGATTCAATGATGTCCGGCCGGTGAAGACCGCAGATATGAATCCAGGTGGTAGATGGCAGGTCCCGGTAAGAAAGGCAGTCCTCGATGGACGCCGCCGGCTTTTCCTCAAAGCGCTTCTCGTCATAGTTGCTCACTGTCAGAACGACCATATCGGTCTTCTGCTCGCCGACGAAAATCAGGGAACCGGGTGGAAAACCCGATTTTTCTGAACGGTCACGGACGATACCAGTAGTCATTTCGAATCCTTAATATAATTTTAATAAAAGAAATTCTGGTTGAGGCACCAAGCCAAAGATCGGTAGTTGATTTGATTTTTATTAGATGTTACGAAATCAGCGGATTGTCAAGCGCAATAAACCAAGGATGACACTTATGTAACTTTCAGAGATTATCGATTCACTCAAACTGAATCCATTGGCCTATGCCACAGAATGGAAAAACAATCATTCCGGTAAAGTCGTCGGCTAGGGGAATGCGCTTGCTATTGCGGTTAAATTACGTTATCTTGGCTCATGGTGGTTGTATCCTTACCTGATCCCTTAAACACAACCTTCAGCTGTAACCCGAGGCATAAGCATATGGTTCACGAAAAACTTAGAGTAGGTTCAGGTGTCAGCCAATTAGACCGATTGCTTGACGGACTTTATATCGGTGACAATGTGGTATGGCATGATGATGCCGGAAGCCTTGCCGGAGTCTTTTGCTTAAACTTCATTAAGGCATCCCGGGCACAAAATAAATCCATTATATATGTAAGCTTTGACAGGTCTCCCAGAAACCTGCTTGAAAAGCTCGGCACCCTGGGAGATAATCCTTTACTCATCATTCTTGACTGCTTTACATATGGCAAGGGAGCAGGTTCCAAAGTTTTTCTTGATTTTTACAGCACCGAAACAACAAAACTTCCCTGCAGGATAATACCAGTAAAAGATCCCCGCAAACCGGATAATGTTTCCGATGCCCTTTACGGAATACACGAGACATTGGAAGGAGATGTCAGGCTTGTCTTTGAGAGCATAACCGGCATGCAGGAATTATGGAACGGAGAAGAGCATATAATAAGTTTTTATTCACACTCATGTCCCCGTCTGTATGAATTGAATACAATTGCCTACTGGATTATAGAAAAACGCGCTCATTCACTGCGTTTAAGAGCACAGATCAACCAGATAGCACAGGTGGCAATAGATCTCTCGATAAAAAGGGGGAAAACAGCGCTTACTGTCATTAAGGCGGAAAAACGTAATCTTGATACCTTAAACAAACCTTATAATTACTGGGTTAAAGACCTCGGCATAACCTTTGAATTTGACAAGCAAACTAAAAGCGGTATCGATATAGGAATGCGCTTAAAAGAGCTCAGAACCAAGCATGGACTTTCCCAGACTAAACTTGCAAAACTTGTGGGAGTAACCCCAAGCAATATATCACAGGTGGAAAGCAACCTGATATTTCCGTCTCTACCGGCTCTGATTAAGATGGCAGAAGTCCTTTCCATAGATGTAAGTTCTCTTTTCAAAGAAACGGTCGGCATTGCAGGCAAATTTGTGTTTCCTTCTTCGGAAAATACCGATATTCAATTCCCGGGGCTTCCAAAGGGCAGCATCAAAGGCGTTATGCTCACACCTGCTGACTTTGAACTAAAAGCCGAATCATTTATTATTGAGATTCCACCGAACAAAAAAATACCGGCTCATTTCTTTATCCATAAAGGTGAAGAACTTGGATATCTCCTTTCCGGCAAATTGCATATGAAGATAAATAAGATTATTCATATCTTAACCCCTGGGGATGTTGTATATCTCACCTCCTTAATGCCGTCAGAGTGGAAAAATACCGGGTCCGATATCGCAAGATTGTTATGGATAAAAATTAAATAATCATAAGCGGTTATAATATAAAAGCGCAGCTTTTCGGGCTGCGCTTTTTTTTGGGGTTAACGCCCGCTGTTTCGGTTCAGCACATTAAATTAATCACGCATCAATTATTTTGAGAGCATCTTCCCTGTAAGCATTCATAATGTATGGAACACCTGTTATCTTTGAAGCCTCTTCTGTAAGACAGGCAATGTCGTTTCTTGTAATAAAATGCGTCCTGAACTTTCTTGCGCCGGCCATAAGCTGCTGCAGACCTACACGCAATTTCTCGGCAGCGCTGAATAACCCCACAGCGCCAAGCGGGAGCTTATCAGCTTCTTTCCCATATTTTTCCTTAAGCTGGTTGTAGCAGACAAATATTTCTTCCTTCTTTGTTCCATACTTTGAAACCGTGCTGGGAAGCCCGCCGTCTTCGCCTTTAAGCCATCGGCCTATGTTTTTTCCTACCATTCCCGGAATCATAAGGGCGCGTCCCATACATACCGCTTTGCAGAAAGGCGCCCCGAGGGCCAGCGCCTTGAAGATATGGTCTTCACTTGAAAATCCGCCTGCGAAAGCAATATCCGGAACCCACGCACCTTTACGGGCAAGCCTGAGGCAAAGTTCATACGCCATTGAATGAAGATATATTGAAGGAATGCCCCATTCCGACATCATCCGCCATGGGCTCATTCCGGTTCCTCCCGGGGCTCCGTCAATGGTAAGAAGATCTATCTTGGCATCAGATGACCAGCGGATAGCCATTGCAAGCTCACGCATCGGGTATGCCCCTGTTTTAAGGGTTACACGTTTTGCTCCAAGCTTCCGAATCCGGTCAACTTCTTTCATAAACTCCCCCTGATCCAGAAAGCCTAAGCGCGAATGGCGTTCGAATTCTTTTATGGCGCCGTCTTTGAAAGCAGCTTTGACTCCTTCATTTTCAGGATCAGGGGTAACTATGTATCCGCGTTTTTTTAATTCAAGAGCCCTGTCGAGAGAATTTACCTTAATTTCTCCGCCTATGCATTTTGCTCCCTGGCCCCATTTTAATTCTATTGTCTCGACTCCAAGGCTTCCGACGGCATATTCAGCTACACCAAGCCTTGTGTCTTCGACATTCATCTGCACAAGTATATCACCATACCCTTCATGATATCTTTTATATTGCTCGATGCGGCGTTTCAATTCAGGAGATTCTTTAACTTTCCCATTCTTATCAATCTTGAGCTGAGGATCGACACCGCATACATTCTCACCGCAAACAATACTTATCCCTGCAATGGCAGCCCCGACAGCAAAATGTTCCCAATTTATTCTTGCAACATCGGTGCTTCCGAGAGCTCCGGTAAACATCGGGACTTTCATTTTGACTTTTTCAGTTGCGCCATACCATGTTTCCGTGTTCACTCTTGGAAAGGTTGCCTGATCTGAATCGGCTTCTATGCCTTCAGCGCCCAATGCGTAGCCCATGATATTGAGGTGTGAATAGTCAACAGGATAATCCTTATCCGCACCTGCCGTAATTGAACCAAAAGGTGAAGGATAAAGAAGTTCTCTTCCACGGAATGTTGCGTTGAAAAGATCGCAATTACCTTTGCAACCGTCAATACAACGGCTGCATATTCCTGACTGTGGAGCAACGTCACGGGAACGGTTTTTTGTCTGAAGTGCTTCGCTTGAATTTGGTCTGGCTAAATTCATTTCTCTTCTCCTCATTTTATTGTTGTTTATAACGCATTATAAAACAGAAAGGCGCCTGTCCAACCTGATGGACACAGACGCCTTTGTCTTAACACCAATAAATTTCCTTACGCCGTTGTAAACAAATTTATTTAAACTATTAAATTTTGACTTTTTTTAGATGCACTTAATAATTTTGTCAAGTAATTTTTACTCGAAAATATCAAATAATATTAGTGTTGCTTAAATTTGACGACTTCGTAAAAAGCCAAGATCTCACGCCAAGCCACAAAGATCACAAAGTTAACTTATTAATATTAAATGATATTTTCTTGGTGTTCTTAGCGATTTTGTGAGAAAATAGAGTTTTTACGA
>JAGVOC010000152.1 GCA_020052975.1 Desulfobacterales bacterium
GGGACACCTTGCTCTGGTAATCATAGCCGCCGTTAACACGGCTGTTTCCATCTTTTATTATCTGAACATAGTTCGATTCGCTTATGGAAAAGATCCCGACGGATTGCCGGAAGTGACCCTGAGTTTTTCAAACAGGTTATTAAACTATGGGTTGATCACGGCTATTATCCTGATGGGCGCTTTGCCGACCTTGTTTATCGATCTGGCGAAGACGGCCTGTGAGACGATTATTACTTAAAAAAGGGGTCGAGGGGTCAAGGATTCAGGGGTTGAAAAATAAGGGGCAAAGGGACAGAGTCACAAAGGAATAACGATATATGATGTCAGCATCAACAAATATAAATACGGACTCCCGGCTCGAAGCCGGACCGCATACTTCAGGCCGGGAACCGAAAATAACGGTATGCAAGGGGCGAAAAGCCCCATACGCATGCGGAGGGGATACTATTTATGAGGGCCTTCTCTACGAGGCCAACCGGCTGAACATACAGATAATTATAGAGCCTGCAAAATGCGGCTGCAGCGGCACCTGCCTGAAGGGGCCTTTTTTGAGCCTGCCCCATCTGGGTCTTTTTTACCACCAGGTGAAGGAGGCTCATCTCCCGGTTATTTTAAAAGAAACTATCCGGAAGGGAAAGATTCTCTTTCCTTTACTGCATCTTAATCCTCTTCAGTCAATACGCGGAGACCTGATTTGGGAAAAAGCAGGCGGTTGCATTATGGCCATGGATAACTCTTATTGCATGGTTGAGATAGCCGAATACCTGATCAAGTTTCATGCCGATGAATCCTGCGGGAAATGTACCCCATGCCGTCTCGGTATTCATCAGTTAAAAGACCTTATTGCAAAAATTGTCCGGGGAGAGGCGCCTGAAGATGCCGTTTTACAGATGGAATCCCTGATTTGGCTGGCCGGACAGGCCGCTTATTGCGCCTTTGCCGGGAAAACCTCGGATATTATCCTTGCTCTTCTGTCCAATTTCAGGGAAGAGTTCGAAATTCATATCAAAGAAAAGCGCTGCCCGGCCGGAATTTGCATGATAACTTGACATATTCATTATTTTTCCATAGATAGTTTTAAATATCATTCGCCAATTCTGATAAACTAGGTCCAGGAAAGTGACAGATTATGTTTAAAGTCGTAGTTAATCCGGATATATGTATAGGAGATGAGGAATGTGTAGAGGTTTGTCCGGTAGACGTTTTTCAACTTCAAAACGGCAGAGCTTTTCCATATCAGGCCGATGAGTGCCTGGGCTGTGGAAGCTGTATAGAGGTTTGCGAGCCTGTCGCTATCACCGTAACCGAGGAATAAGATTTTTATCTTTGCAGGATTCGTGATAGAGTCGGCGGAACAACTTGATTTACAGGCAAGTATTGATGAACTCATAAAAAGGCATAAGTCAGACGGCAAAGAAAAAAGCTCATTATGCAAGGCGCGCGAATCTTGAGGAATGAAGCGTACTTATTGGTACGCTGCAATGACGAAAGATGAAGAGCAACACAGCAGAATGACTTTTTACGAAGCCGTCAGGTGTTGAAAGGTAAAGTGTCATGTCAGAACAGCAGAATAAAATAACGATAAACAGTCGTGAATTTTCCTTTGAGAAGGAAGAGACCGTCCTTTCAGTAGCCGGGCGAAACGGCATTGATATTCCGACATTATGTTATTTAAAAAGGACTATTCCAACAGGCGCATGCAGAATCTGTGTCGTGGAGGTTAAGGGAGCGCGAAGCCTTATGCCTTCCTGCTCCACCCCGGCTTCAAACAATATGGTCGTATTCACGGAATCCGCGCCTGTCATCGAAGCAAGGCGTCTTATCATTCAGCTTCTTCTCTCTTCAGGAAACCATAACTGTGACATAGGCGGCTCCGGCACTGAGGACTGCTGTCCGGTCTGCGGCGCCTGCACTCTTCAGGATCTTGCCTACAGATACCAGGTGAAGGGTGACAAGTTTCCTAAAACCGACACCCTTTATCCTCCGGAACTGGACAACCCTTTTATCATTAGGGATTTTTCCAGATGTATTTTATGCGGCCGTTGCGTTCAGGCATGCAATGAGGTCCAGGTCAACAATGCCATAAGCATAGGATACAGAGGTTCATCCACCAAAATCATAGCCGCCGGGGACAGGCATCTTAAGGATTCCGATTGCGTATTCTGCGGAGAATGCGTCCAGGCATGTCCGGTGGGCGCTCTTGTTGAAAAGAGCACCTATAAAATCAGGGACTGGAAAACAGAGAAAGTCCGCACCACTTGCAGCTATTGCGGCGTGGGTTGCCAGCTATATCTCCATGTCCATTACAACAGAGTTGTGAAGATAACCGGAGTTGAGGATGTTCCGCCGAATTTCGGAAGCCTTTGCGTAAAGGGAAGATACGGATATGATTTTATAAATTCTCCCGAACGGCTGACAGAACCGCTTATAAGGGAAAACGGCGAATTCCGGAAAGCTTCCTGGAACGAAGCTCTCTCTCTTGTTGCCGGGAAACTCGGTGAAATAAAAGAAAAGCACGGTCCGGACAGCGTAGGCGTCCTGACCTCTGCAAGAATTACAAATGAAGAAAATTACATTGTCCAGAAATTTGCGAGGGCGGTTCTTAAAACAAACAACATAGACCATTGCGCCCGTCTCTGACACTCCTCCACAGTGGCCGGTCTGGCCGCGGCATTCGGAAGCGGGGCAATGACAAATACAATCGGGGATGTGGAAGAGGCGGATGTAATTCTGCTGACAGGTTCAAATACCACTGAAAACCATCCTGTTTTGTCCGCTTTTGTCAAAAGGGCGGTTAAATTCAAGGGAGCAAAACTCATAGTTGTTGATCCCAGACGCATTAAGATGTCGGGATTTGCCGATATCTGGCTCCGCCAGAACCTCGGGAC
>JAGVOC010000122.1 GCA_020052975.1 Desulfobacterales bacterium
TGCTTATGGGCGCCTGTCCCGAATGCGGCGGCGCCGTCGAACGGGAAAGCGGCTGCCTCGTCTGCCGCAACTGCGGGTTTACCAAATGCGGGTAGCAAAATATAGTACTTCATATCCCTCTGTAGTAAAGAGAGTTTAGGGGATATTTTTAACAACTATCGAAGAAGATAAGGCAATTAACTTTCAAAAGGATATTATTGATGGGCATATAATAAAAGGAGAAAATAGAATAGAGAAAATACTGATAAAACAATACATATCCACCAGGATCAAGCAATGCATATTAGTAGTTGAAAATCCAGATAGCTTTGTTATCCACCTTCCTATTAAGTTCACATCCTTAAATGGCACAATGAATCATCATGAAAAAACAAGCTCGACTCAAATTATCAGGAGACGTAATGGATAAATTTAATCTATTATCCGACCAACCATTAAAATCAGAAGACGATTTTGAAGATGCTAAGTTTGGACATAAAGAAATTTCAGAGACTCTTACTTCGTTAATTATTAGTTGTCCTACCCCATTTACGATCGGCCTATTTGGAAGATGGGGTGCGGGGAAGAGCACAATATCTTACATGCTCAAAAATGCAATGTCAGAAAATAAATTTGGTTTTGTTCTTTTTGATGTTTGGAAACATGAGTCTGATGCTCTCAGAAGAACATTTCTCAAGGAGTCGGTAATTCAATTAAAAGAGCAGAAAAATGTGCGAGAAGACTTTAAACTTGAAGAACGATTAGATTCAATAATTATTCGTAAAGTTGATGGTCAACTTCAATTAAAAGAGCTTTTTAAAAAGTACTGGGAGACAACCCTGCTAATAGTTCTTTGTCTTATATTATTGGGATTCCTTATTTATAACTTTCTAGGGTTTGAAAATTTAAAAACATACGTTTCTATAGTTTTATCTATATTTTCCGGTGGCGGTATTCTTACCGTCATTGTTTCTAAGGTAATGAGCCATTTTTTAACTTCTGAAACCATTACTCATGAAATAGATAGGTATAAAGATCCTCATGAATTTGAAAGGGAATTCAAAAAACTACTTTTAAATATGAAAACAGATAGGCTATTGGTAATTTTTGATAATTTAGACAGAGTTACACATGAAAAAGCAGTAGAGATATTAGCAACAACTAAAACCTTTTTAGAAACCGAAAATATAAATGGTAAAGGAGTTGTCTTTTTGATTCCTTGCGATGATCGTGCCATCAAAGAGCATCTAACGAATTTTTATAAACATTCTGATGTTGAGACAACGGTATTTAACGATGAAGAATTTCTAAGAAAATTTTTCAATACCACTTTAAGAATTCCTGATTTTTATGCGACGGAGTTAGAGTCTTACGCTATGGATCTTTTAAGCCAAACTCATATTCCAGAATTAAAACAAAGTTCGGTTGCGTGGCTTGTAACTAAAGCATACAGACAAAATCCTCGTCAAATTAAACAGTTCATAAATCAATTGATTAGTATATATATTCTTGCGATGAAACGGATTGATAAGAATAGTTTGCCTGCTGACTTTCTTGCTGGAAATATTTCTAAATTAGCAAAATTTCTAATTCTTTATAACAAATTTCCAAAGCAAATGAGGGAATTAAGGCAAAGCAAAATATGGGATATTGAACAAGTAACTTTGGAGGCAACTATTTTCGAAAATCCAACTTTTGCTGAATTTAACAAGTTTTTAAATGAAACGTCTCAAATACCAATTAATAATTTAAATATTTTTTTCACATTACGCAGATCAGAATTTGAGGTACAACTTCCTGGCTATGATGATTTCGTTACTGCATTACAAGATAATCGCATTGATGATGCGACAGCATATCTGCAGAATTTACCAGAGTTTTCATCGAAAAAAGGAGTCTTAAACCAGGCAATTAAAAAACTTTTACAAGAAACCACATTACCTGACACAAAGATAAGCATTATAAATACATGCTTAACGGGTCTGAATAATATCAATGAAAAACTTGAAGATACATTATATGCAGATATTTTCAATGAACTTCTACAACTAAAACACTTTTTATATATTATTGAACCGAAGGTAATTTTTGACCAATTATTAACACCTAACCCTCAATATCGAATCGACTTTGCAAAAATATATGTTAATTTGCTTGCTCAGACAGAAGATAAAATAAAGCTTCCTGTAAAATTCACAGAAGCATTGTTTTCAGAAATCATAAAGAATGAAGCATGGTTTAAAGAGCATATAAAAGCATTAAGCAATATAATAGCTAATAAATATTATGACCAACCTCAAATAATCCAATTATTTTTGGTTGATGATCAAACACAATTATCTTTTGCAATTGGACAAACTCTTCATAAAGCGCTTTCAACACTCTCTCCTGCTGATCTCGAAAGTGGGGATCCATTCGAAGAAAAGATAAAACTTTTGATTAATGCTATCCCTGATATTTTAGAAAAACAACTAATTAATATTACCTTAGTAAAGCTTAAAGAAATATTAACAAATGAAAATACAAAATCTTTTGATCCCTCAAGAATGGAAATTCTTAAAAGATTCACAAGATTGTTAACAATTCTTTTTAAAAAACATCTTTCTTCTTTTTCAACACAAAGTGACCAGAACGAAAAAGATAACTTTTGTCAAATAATTCAACAGTCAGTAAATCGAATCGGAGACTTGGAACTGAGAAATATATATATAGAACCTTTACTTTTATTATTTGCAACAGGAATAACCCATCCAGAACAAATTATCAATATAGTAAGACAATTTATTAGTAACACAACATTAAAAGGACTTCTATCTGCTTTTGAAGATAGAGATGATAAAGAATGGAATGCTTTGTTATCGGATAGCAATTATTCTGACCATTTTAAACAAAAAGCTTTGAAAGACCAACAAATATTTGATCAGCTATATAAGTATTTGACAGAGATTCAGAAAAATGATTGGTTAATTGCATTACTAGAAACAAAGCCAATAAAAGGCATGGATAAAATTGAATCTTTAGCTAATGATGTACCTGACACAATAAATATTCTGAACCACCTTCTATCAATTTCCGAGAAAATTGACATTAGTAATCGGTTTAAAGTTTATGAAATATGTGACAAACTTCAATTCGCTAATAATAATGACTTATTACAGCATGCCTGTGAAGATGTTAAAAAGTATGTTACAGCTATAGATCAAAGAAAACAACAATTTGGTTTTGAACTTTTAAAAAATATTAAATCATTTACTGATCAGCATAAAAGAGATATCATAAGAATATTAATCGATTGGCTTATTTCACTACAATCTTCTCAAATTTATCAACCAATTGCAATACAGACAGTTTTAAGTTTTTGGACTAATTTAAGTGGACAATCAATTATTCAAAGAAATTTTATCGAGTATATATTCCGGCTTCTTTTATCAGTTACAAATATCGATGCAATAAAACTCGGGATGGAAGTTTTAGAAAAAACTAAACCTAATTATACTGATTTCTCTGCTTATTATGATGATTTAAAACAAAAGGTTGAAACTGAGCAAAATATTACTATCAGGGATTCTTTCATTCTAGGATTCAAGAAACTTAAGGAAACTGCAGGAGAACATACAGAATGGTGGACATGGATAAATTCAGCAGAAGGTCAGGAAGAGGGGATCAAAGACTAGACTTGAAATCTATGGATATGATTTTCTTGCTAACTATATCTTGACATGCTTTATTTATTCTTAATAAATGCCATTTTTTCACCTATAGGATAGCATATGCAAAAAGATTACCATTATTACGTCATTTATGCCTTAGCCAAAGAAGCAGGTTATTCAGATAATGATGCCTACGTTATAGCCTACTCTTCTCAATTCGTTGATGATAATACTGACCGTGAATACATGGCATCTGATTCTCATGGAGAATTCCATATACCTTTTCCAGATAAAATTGGCAGGTCTGGTGATCATTATTTTCCTATCATCACTCAGGCAGTTGACATTACTTCATTTTTATTATCCGTTCAAAGATATGTGTATGCACCGTTTCATTTCATTCCGGGGGATAATAACGTAGAAATCAAAAGACAAAAGAATCCACTCTGCACGACCCGGGGCTGTAATAACGCTCAACATCTGATCAATGAAGCTTTAAGAGACAAGACTGACCTGTATCGATTAGGGATAGCGCTCCATACATATGCAGATACATGGTCTCACGAGCGGTTTAGTGCCTTTTATGAAGACTGGAACAAAGTTTTTAAAGGTGTCAAAGGAATACCTCCCAACATTGGTCATGGGGAATTGATTCATGATCCTGATATCATCTCCAAAACGTGGACAGACAAAAGGTTTGGAGAGAAAATTGATAACAGTGAACGCGCACTAATTGCATCAGAAGGGATTTTCACCCTTATAAATAAAGGAAAAACCAAATGGAGCGACATACGATCTCAATTTGAAAGCATAATGAATGCGGCTAACTTGGATAAAAGAATCAAATTGATTCGAGACATATACCCTAACATCAATGAATATAACGAAAATGAATGGTTGAATGAAGCTCTGGATATTACAAGAGATAAATCAGAAATTCCTGAATTCGACCCAACCAAGGGAAATCCTTTACCTCCTCATGTCCGATTTCCCACAATATCTGTAAAAGACCTGAATTCTCACTGGTTCAGGTTTCAGACTGCGACAAAAAAGCAGCTTGCCGCAGTCATCGGAATGATTGATGCTTTATAGGGAGGGCTATAGGTAAAATAATTGATGAAACCAATATCAACACATGAAATAGATGATGCGCTTTCCCTTTTTGAGAAAACATTGATTGATTTTCCCGATACTAGGCCACAGGATCATATAGGAAAATCCAGCATACAGCAAGCTGATTTGAATGAAATCGATGCACTTGACAGAAAATTGTCGCAGCATTTTCATAATAAGATAAAACTTCAACCTTCATTGACACGTCAACTTGTAAGTTTTCAAGCCAATAAAGCCAAGCCGACCTATCGCTGGTATAAATACAAGGAGGCTTTTTCTGCTTCTCTTATTGAAAATCTGCTATCGGAATATGAAATTACAGCGGGCAAAATACTCGACCCTTTTGCGGGAAGTGGCACAGCGTTGTTCGCAGCAAGCAATACTGGACTTGATGCTGATGGCATTGAATTACTACCTGTAGGTCAACAAATTATTCTCACGAGACAGTGCTTAGAGACAAAATTTACAAAGGATGATTTCAATGCCATAAATCGTTGGGCATCACAATGTCCATGGTGCCACTCTAAGCTGAAAATGCCCCTCTCAACTTTACGCATAACGGAATGTGCATATCCGGATAAGACGCTTAAATCAATTGAGTTGTATATGGGAGCATTGCAAAAAGAAAACAGTAGAGTTCAATCGTTATTACGCTTTGTTTTGCTGTGCATACTTGAATCTATCAGCTTCACACGGAAAGACGGTCAATATCTCCGCTGGGATCATCGTTCAGGACGCAGACAAGGAGCAACTCCTTTTAACAAAGGAAAAATTATTGATTTTGATACGGCAATATGCGACAAACTTCATGAAATCTCCTATGATTCGGAGACCGATAAGCGGCACGGAGACCTGTTTCCCTCCAAGGTTTTGCCGGGTAAAGTTAATCTCTTTTGCGGCTCCTGTCTCGATATAATGCCTGCGCTGCCCAAAAGCTCATATGAAGCTGTCGTGACATCTCCGCCCTATTGTAATCGCTATGATTACACAAGGACGTATGCTTTGGAATTGGCACTGCTCGGAATAGGAGAAGACGAAATAAGCAGACTCAGGCAGGAAATGTTGAGTTGCACAGTCGAAAATAGGGCTAAAGATTTATTGAAAATAAACCCGAAATGGACAACCGCCATAACAGCAGCAGACAAGCAAGAATTACTACAGGCCATTCTATATTATCTGGACAAGGAGAAAACTGAGAGACGGTTAAACAATAACGGTATCCCCAGAATGGTGCGTGGTTATTTTTATGAAATGGCCTGCGTTATTTCGGAGTGTGCACGTGTCTTGACACCAAATGCACTCTTGTTTATGGTCAATGACAATGTGCGCTATGCAGGTGCAAGCATTTCAGTTGATTTAATCCTATCAGATATTGCCGCGAACCTGGGCTTCCGTGTTGAAAATATTCTTGTTTTACCAAACGGCAAAGGCAACAGCAGCCAGCAGATGGGGAAACATGGACGTGATCCGTTAAGGAAGTGTGTTTATGTCTGGAGAAGAACATAATGACTGTAAACAAACCTCACCGAAAACATTTAACTGGCAGTTCCGATCTTGTGACTACTTATGAAGAAATTAGAGCTGGTTTTGTTGCGTTAGCCCTTGAAAAAAACCGCAGAGCCACTCCTTTTGTAGAGCAAGCACGTTCTTTGAAAGCAGCGGCATCTCAGACTAAAACCCCTGCGGATTTGCTTGATATCGAGAGCATCCAGCCTGCCTTATTAACAGCGGCAGGTGTTTCGGACAAGGCAATGAATTATCTCCTGCCTGAAGACAAAATAGAGGCCGTTCAGGGTTTAATAGCAAAATACCTTGAACCTGCAGGGCCAGCCTTCGTTGAAGAATTGGTTTTCAGGTTTTTACTCACAAGAGGAGATACATTGGGCGGTTCGATGCGAAACATAGGTGGAGTTATGGGAGAGCGAAAATTGACCCGTGCAACCCTTGCCAATCTTGCACTTGCAGGAATTCCCTATCAATGGCTTCACTCCGACAGCAAGGAATGGATCATTGGGAAAAAAGACGATGCTGATATAGAGTTATATCTCACCGCACTTAGTTGGTCAAACAAGACCATGGATCGTATGATGATTTATAACCGCAGGATTCCATTTATTGGAAAGAATATAGATCTATGCCTTCTCGGTTGTAACCCTCAGGAACTTAATGATGCCTTTACTGACCCTTCTCGCTACATAGCTCTTGGAGAACTTAAAGGAGGCATTGATCCAGCAGGTGCGGATGAACACTGGAAGACGGCGAGAACATCTTTAAACCGCATACGTAAAGCGTTTTCTGACCATAAACTTTCACCCCATACATTCTTTGTCGGCGCAGCAATCGAGAACAGCATGGCAGAAGAAATTTGGAACCAGCTGGAAGATGGAACATTGAGCAATGCCGCGAATTTGACGAATGCAGACCAGGTGGCATCTTTGTGCATCTGGTTATGCAGTTTGTGAACTACTGCAAATATTTTTCCAGAGTCGGAAGGGTGAAACAACCGCGATCGGGGAAGGAACTCATATAAGTGCCTGTCAAAACCAAATACAACGACATACAACCCTCCATCACAAAAGACGGCTCGGAGGTTCGTGAGTTGATGCATCCGGATATCTTCCCGGATTTGAAACAGAGCCTCGCAGAAGCGATAGTTCCGGTTGGAGGGGCAACGATACTGCACAGGCACCTGAAGAGCGATGAAATCTATCACATTACCGGCGGACAGGGGATAATGGTTCTGGAAGACGAGAGAACCGATGTCTTTGCAGGCGACACCATCTTTATCCCTGCCGGCACTCACCACAAAATTCGGAATCCCGGTGACGTCCCCCTCAAAATCCTCTGCTTCTGCTGCCCTGCATATTCACACGAGGATACGGAGTTAACTGAAAGTTAGGATATTTCTTTGAGGGAAAAAACCCTTTCGCCATGCAACCTGCTGTGACGGTTACCCCTGGTTTTTGTTCTCTTCCAGTTTGGCCTTGAGTATCTCCCCGAGACTGCCGAAGCTCCCTGAAGATCCGTTGGAGTTTTGCAGGGTTTCCCTGTACTGGTTGTATTCGTCCTGTGCCGTCTTTTCGAGAACAGCCTTGCGGCTGAGGCGGACTTTATTTTCGGCAGTATCCACTTCGATCACGAGAACCTGCAACTCAGTACCTGGCGCGAACATGCTCCGATGGTCTGTACCGGATGGTGTCCCCATCTCCTGGTTCGGAACCAGCCCTGTAAGGCCGTTGTTCATCTTCAGAAAAATCCCGAAGGGCATGACCTTTTCAACAATACCGTCGAGGAGTTCTCCTACAGCGGGAAGCATGACCTTCACAGGCTCAACCTTTGGCTGCATGGAGAGTGACAGCTTTCTGTTCTGCTGGTCCACAGAGAGAACATATACCTCTACCCATTGCCCTTCCCCGACAACTTCTTTGGGGTGGTTAATCCTTCTGCCTGCCCCAAGATTGGAAATGTGAACCAGACCCTCAATACCGGGTTCAAGACGGACAAAAGCTCCAAACGGGGCGAGACGGACAATAGAGCCGTTCACCCTGCTGTCTGCCGGATATTTTTCCGCAGCCGATGACCAGGGATCAGGCTGCATCACTTTCATACTCAGGGTGATACGATTTTTCTCCCAGTCCAGAGAGATGATTCTCACCGTTACGGTCTGCCCGACGGAACATATGTCACCCGGGGTTACACTCCTGTCCCA
>JAGVOC010000164.1 GCA_020052975.1 Desulfobacterales bacterium
AGCTTCCATTTTTTTCTTTTTTTGTTGGTTCCATCTTTGGACCTTTGGGAGTTATCATGTTGCTGTTTTCCAAAGAAGATATTCGAGCTATTAAGAAAGATCAGATTTTGAATCAAAGTTTTTATATTGGAATTTTCAATAATTTGGAGAAGATATTCAATGAAATATTTGTTTATAACAAAAGACAATATTCACTCTTTGAGATTTTTGAGCTAGATGAATTCAGAATTCAACAAAAAATAGAATATTATGCTGATTATTTTGAATTAAAACTACCTTTTAAAAAAATTTCGTGGGTATATGGACCTACATATTCGCCAAAAGAGCTAATGGGATTTTTAAAAAGTATCTACATAGCTTTTGAAAAGGAATATTATACAAGATTCGGGACGTCATATGATTTAGTTAAAACACGGATCCAAAGTATAGACAATGACGTTGAAAAATTAAACAAAGAAGTCGTTAGTCTCTTACAAAATATTTTTCATCTAAAAAGGTATTAAGATAATTCTTGCGTCCAAAATGTGCCAAGCGTTGAAATGGGAGTAAAATGAAAACGATAATTTTTATAAGTGTATTGTTATTATTTCCGTTGACTTGTTTTGCTGAAACGATTGTGCTTAAGTCTGGCAGAGAAATTAAAGGGAAAATCATTGAGGAAAAAGATAATTACATAAAAGTTGATTTTGAGGGTGTACCCCTGACTTATTACACAGAAGATATCGAAAGTATAAGCAGTGAAAAAGAGGAAATGGCTTTGGAAAAGCAAGAAAAGTTATCTGTAGCTGAGATTATTGAAAAAGCGCAAAGAGCTGCAGAAGAGATACAAAGTTTTAAGGCGGATATAGAAAGCTATATCCTAAAAGACAATGTGCCGGTGATTTTAAGAGCAAATCTTATTTTTATGCGTCCAAAAAGCTCTAGAATGGAGGCAGAGTTATATAGATCGAAAAAATGGGGAGAAGGATCAAAGTTGGATCAAATTATGGTGGCAAATGATAAAGTTTTGTGGCAATATATGCCGCAAGCTAAAATGGCCGCCAAGTTGTATCTAACCGCTGAAAGTTCTCCTCTCATAGGTTCTGAGTTAATAAATCCCTTTTATTCTACTGAAATCAATAGTCTAACATTGTCTGATGGTAAAATGGTAAACGGGGAAAGGTGCTATGTGTTAAAAGGAAGAACTAGGGGCATCGAAAAAGATAGCGGTAGAGATAATGTTGTTTTGTGGATAGATACAAATGATTATTTACTCCGCAAAATTAAAACAAATGATGAATCAGAGGATAAAGTGAATTCACTTTCTTTTGTGAATATTGAGAAAAATATAACCTTTGATCCTCAGGAATTTGATTTTACTCCTCCTGATGGGACGCAAATAAAAGAAATAAGGTAACAGCGCTATTTGAACAAACTATTTTTAAGTTAGAATCCGGTTCTGTTACTAGTTAACTAAAATTTCTTGACATAGTGTATCAAATATGATACATTTTCTATAGGAATAGAAAGCACACGAATGCCGAATTATTACGAAGATTTCTTAATATATAGCGGTGCGCATTATTCCGTATATTTCCATGCAGAGGCAAAGGATTCATCGGTTGTTCATGAATATTTCGGAAGATGCGATGATGTCATTCAAGCAAGTCTGTTATTCCTTGTTAAGAGAATGGCTGATGAAGGGCGCATCTATGATACAACGAAATTTCGCATTGAGGATAAGGGGAATAAGATATATTGTTTTAAACCAAGGAGCGAGCGATTCTTTTGTTTTTTCTTTACGGGTAAAAAGATAATCATCACATCGGCTCATACAAAGAAAAAGCAAAAATTGGATCGTGGCGAGCTTAATAAAGCGATACAGATTCGTAATCAATATTTTGTTCGCTAAAGTGACGGAGGATGCAATGAAAAAGTCGATATTTGATAGAAAGATGGAAGATAGGAAATTCAAGGCTGTCTATGATGAAGTCTCTGCAAAGATGAGTATCGGGGAGCAGATAGCTGAATTAAGACATAAAGCAAAAATGAGCCAGTTAGAGCTTGCTAAGAAAGTGCATACCAGTAGGACTGCTATAGCTCGCTATGAGAGTGGAGAGTATAACAAATACAACGTAGGCACTTTGGCTAAAATTGCCGGGGCCTTGCATAAAAGATTAAAAATATCTTTTTCTTAAGGTTAAAAAATGTTTGATCTGCATACACATTCAATTTTAAGTGACGGCGAACTTCTTCCTTCTGAACTTGCTCGCAGATATGAAGAGAAGGGCTTCTGCGCTATTGCCATAACAGACCACGTTGACCTGTCCAATATCAAACCTGTAGTTGAAGCAATAGTCGATTTTTGCAAGCAGTGGCCCAAGGGGCGCATCAAAGTGATCCCAGGTGTCGAGTTAACGCACTTGCCTTTGGAACAGTTCAAGAAGGCCGCAACTTACGCGCGCAATCACGGAATTAAAATTATCGTAGCTCACGGAGAAACGTTAGTTGAGCCGGTGGTAAAAGGGACCGCGCACGCGGCTTTGAGCGCTGATATAGATATTTTGTCCCACCCTGGTTTGATCAGCGATAAAGATGTGAAATTGGCGGCTAGCCGCGGAATTTTTTTGGAACTTAGCGCACGAAAAGGGCATTGTTTAGGCAACGGCCACGTAGCAAGGCTTGCCACAAAACTCAGCGCAAAACTCTGCATTAATTCCGATACTCACAGCCCTTCGGATATTCCTTCCATTGAATTCCTTCAAGAAGTAGGCTTGGGCGCAGGGCTTTCGAATAAAGACCTAGTCAAGGTTTACAATGACGTTGGAAACCTTATCCGGCGATCATAGTCAAATTTTACTACCCCCAGGAAAACGCTTTCTTTTTTAAAAAAAATATTGACATCTTGTTGCAATATATGGTATTTATATATCAATTAGGCTATACCGCCAAAGATGGCTTTAATAAGGCGCCAAAGGAGGTGAATAAATTTTAGCCGGAAGTTGTCGAAGAGTTGGCGATATAACTATAGATGAAACTCCTAGGAAGGTAATATCAGTAATACCTAGTATAAATATATAATTTAAAGCCTTAAAGGAGGAAAAAAAATGAGTAAACGCTTAGTGCTTTTGTTCTGCGCGGTCCTGGCGCTGGCTTTTGCAGTGCCTGCGTTCGCAGCCGTACAGAACGTAAAGGTTAGCGGTGATATAATTGCCCGCCATGTAGTTCGTAATGATTTTGATTTGCTTAAGGATAGCGCTGATGATAAAGATGATATCAGCGTGTTCAATAGTGTAGTTCGTTTAAGAGTTGATGCTGACCTGACTGATAATGTCCAGACAACGATCAGGTTGATCAATGAGAGAAACTGGGATGAAGCATCAGCTGCTAACACAGACATTGACCTGGATTTGGCTTATGTGACATTGAAGGAGTTCTTGTATTCTCCTTTGACAGTTACACTCGGCAGACAGGAACTTCATTTCGGCAATGATATGATCATTGGCGATGGAGTCGGCAATCCTAGCGCTGCAATTGTTTCCGGTGGTATTGGCACAAACCAGACAACCAATTACACAGAAGCAAGTGGTTTTGGCGGTGTTAATGGTGATCTGGCATATCGCAAGGCGTTTGACGCGGTTCGCGCAACATTGAATTATGACCCATTGGTCATTGATTTAGTGTTTGCAAAGATCGATGAGAATAACGTCATAAGCGGTTCCAATAGCGATGATAAAGATCTTTGGGGCGCTAATGCCGGTTATAAATTCAGCGATAAGTGGAATACTTTAGCTGAAGGCTATATTTGGTCAAAGATGAATTATGCTGGCGCTAACTCGTCGAGCGTAGACAAGACAGATAGAGTCCATACCATCGGTGCGAGAGTCAGCACGAATCCCATGCAAAAGGTAAACCTGCAGCAGGAATTGGCTTATCAGTTTGGTAAGAAAGTTGTTTCTGCTGGCGTTGGAAGGGATAGAAGCGCATGGGCTTCCCAGACTATTGCAACAGTAACACCCGGCTGGAAGCATGATCCCGTAATCGGTTTGATGTATTCTTATTTCTCTGGAGATGCGGCTTTAACAGCTACAAATCCTGATAAGGATTATCATCAGTGGGATCCGATGTTTGAAAATCAGACATCCGGGCATATCATCAATGCGCTTTTTAGCAGCTCAAATGCACACAATATCAACACGAATCTAACGTTAAAACCCTCTTTCTTAGAGGACGTGACAATTCGTGGTGATTATGTGTATCAGCTTTTGGCAAAGGGCTTAGCTTCACCTGTTACAGGAGACTTTACCGAATATGACAGCACTGGATATAGATATAAAGCCCAGAGTAAGAGTATCGGTCAAGAGTTCGATTTGAACCTCATCTACGATTATACGGAAGATGTTCAGATCGGTTTGCTTCTCGGCTGGTTCTGGCCTGGAGCGGCGATAAATAAGACTTTGTCAGGTGGTTCACTTGAACAGGGTGTGACCGCTAATGAAGTTATCGCTTCCTGCGCAGTTAAGTTCTAATAAATAAAGTTAGTGTTTTACAAAAAACCCTGGGGGATAAAACCTCCAGGGTTTTTTGTCGCAGAAAGCGACACACCAGCCCATCCGATAGGGCTGGGCCTAATGCCTCATAAGTAAATGTTACCGAAGGTGGTTCTATTTTTTAAAGGTTTTAGGGTAGCATAATGCAAAGATTTCTTTGAGTTTTTTCTCGAT
>JAGVOC010000133.1 GCA_020052975.1 Desulfobacterales bacterium
AATCTTTGGTTGAGGAGGTCCCTTAATACGCATAAGATTTTCATGAAAATCTTCAATATCAGCAGCAGCCTTGTTATGTATGCTTAAAGCGAATTTATTAAGAGACTCGATATCCTCCCTGGCTTTATCAAGCACATCCCCCGGGCCCGCCGCCAAAACTGAAAAGCTTAAAGCAAATAAAAATGACAAAAACAAAACCAAGCTCTTCATACCATTCTCCTTTACGTAATTATTCAGTGGTGCACTTGAAGTTGAATTCACCTCTGCTTATATCAGATCATACCCGCCGCTCACCTCCTGTTCTTCTAATAATGCCTGATAATACTCTTTCATGAGCAGAAAAAGCGGATAAGTTTATTTGTTGATAGCAGCTATTTACTTATTTTTGGACATCTCGGATACCGGGATACCTATCATAAAGCAATCGGATTGCAAACTACAAATGTATAGGACATCGCCGATATCGCCTTATCTTGGATGCACCTAAAATCTCAGTGTCGCGAACATAGACTTGATATCATTGTCGCTATAATAACCAGATTCTCCGCCATACTTCGAATAATCACGATCTTCTTCGTCCGGTGCGGATTCCTTCTCTATTTCTGTTGCTTTGGCTTCCAATCGCTCAACATCACGATACACATCTACGCCCAAGCGATCTCCAATGCTCCGCAAATCATCGGCATCTCCCCTGATGAAGTCAGGATCTGACCAATCTGAATCGAGCTCCGATGCAAATTGCTGGAAAGAAGCTTTTACGGCAGTTGTTTCCTCTTTACAGATAAGATCCGGAAAGAGCTCACAAAAGGCTACAAGAGCTCTATATTTGGATATGAAGTCCAAATCAGACATAAAGTATTCTTTAACGATTTGAAGCAAATCTTCTTTCTCAGCATTTATGAGCCCAGATGAATTTGCCTTCCTCAGAAATTTGATGAGGTCTTCTCTGTCCGCCACCTTATTCTGTACCCGCTCTCTTAGCGTGATAACTACCTGTTCGAAGACACTAATGGTGACCTGGTTGCTCGATAAGACTAACATATCTACCGATAGAAGCGCTTTTTCCTCAAAAGAATAACGCCATACCCCCTTGTAGGAGCCTTTATCGTCTTGGTTTTTGTAGTTAATGGTCCGACAAGAGGGCTCTTGCATTGTCATCCCTACTTGGTTCCCTATTTTTACAGTAACATCCTCAGCGCGAAGGAACTGTCCCATTCTTGCTATGTTATCATTATATAATTCCCAGAGCCACATTAGCTGTTCATGAAAGACAGAACTATCGATGAGATCACTAATATATTTGTGATTATCAACAATGAAGCTGGCCAGAAAATCTTTCACGGAAGGATTGATGAGTCTAAACAGTATTCTATCCCTGGATTTGCTTGAGCAGACAAAACTACTTTCCAATTCCTTCAAGGCATGCTCAAAATCGGCGCCATTTGTTTCGTAACCGTGTTCTTGTGCCTGCTTTTTATGATACGATTCAAATGCCCTTTCTACGTCCTCTATAAATACTTCTTGCGGCAAAGTGGATAGTATAAGTAGCAGGTTCTTTGATGCTCGCGACAATTGCTCTTCAAAGGCGTGCTTCCATATGTCCCGTGGATTATCTAAATTGAAACGAAATACGGTCCAATAATTTTCTGGCGGTATATCTCCAATCCTTAGTGGGTCAGTCATAAATTGCACAATCCTAGGATTATAGTTCGGATGATCTATAATCTTGATATACCTCTCGTCTGCCAGTACGGCTTGTTTGAAGGAATCGGATAGTTCGGAAAAATACAAGTGGTTGTAAAGTATCTGGGCTCTTATCTTTCTCGTATAAAATGAAAGATCAATGATAAACGTTTGTAAGTTAAATCGAGCGGACTGTAATTTCTCGTATACCATTCTGGCCTTATTTAATATATACTCGCGAGTGGTCAATATAAGCTTCGAAACCTTTGACCTTCGTAACGCATGAATGAAATCTAATAGTCTTTGATCCTCGTTCTTATTAAGTTTTTCTGAAAGAGATGTCTGACCAAGAAAATCATCATAATAAAATAGCCTTCTTTGATGTACATAATCCAAACCTGTAGCCTCCGAAATATCTTCCGTCACCTTCACAACATCGTATCCAAGATTAACAAAATGAAGAGCCAGCATTTCTGCCAAGATAGTCTTTCCTATGCCTGGTGTTCCGGCAATTATGCAGAAATTGTGTTCGTCTAGAATTTTCAATCCCCTGCCAAAGCTCTCATTTTGTACATAGTATTTTGCGTGATCCTGGATCTTCTCCAATTCATCTCTGGAAACATTCCGGATTTTACTGTTCAACATTTGCTCAAGAACAGTTGTACTTGTGATCCACAGCTTGAAATGTTGGCGCTCTATCTTGGAATGTCGGAACAGCAGGCCGTTGATGTCATCACGGCCAAGAATATCTCCGGAGGTGATGATGAATGGGTTATAGAGCTTGAGCAATTCATCTTTTTGAAAGGGTGTAAGCCCCAGGGAGGTTGCCAGTATATACCGTGAAGGACTCAGGCGCTGGACCTTTGGCACTTCATCGCGTTTTAAACCCCTGAAAAAAGTTCTGTAGTCAGTATCGATGTACCGTTTTGCCTGTACAATTATCTTTTCATCTTTACTTGGACAATACCTGAAATCAATTCCTTGATCTTTACCAGCTTTGAAGCTTTCTAACCTCACGCCGAGTTCCTCTTGAATGAGATCTCTGACCAATATCTCAAAATCAATTGGTGAAAGGTTGCGGAAATCGTAATCAGGCATTAAATAATCTCCATTTTGCTGCCCATTCGTTTGTGCCTCATTTAGAAAACACTCCCGATATGATCCGAATTGTCGTTTCGACGAATGGTTTCAGCTCACCATCAGTAATCGGATGGGTGTTCGCCCCGATTGGATTCTGGTCGTGATGGAAATGTTTGGAGAAACTGTTGATGTCAGTCAGTTCGTTTAGGAACGGCAGCATCTTGACCAAAAGGTTAGGCGGAGTCGCTGTTCGGATGGCTTCCAAAAAGCCGCCAAGCCACTTGTTTCGTGGAAACGCCCCGGGAAATCGGATGCGGAGATTTGCCTCAAGAATCGGCCTGATACAACGGGCAACGTCACGGAGATCGCCCACGAACTTGCCTTCAAGATAATCCTCCAACGTGTAGTAGTTCCTGTAGTAGTCGCCGCTTGTCTCGGCTTCGATGTTCCACTCGGCCACCCCACTGTCTTCACGTCCCTGGCGCACGACCTGCAATGTTTTCGTCTGGTCACCTGCGACCAACTCCCAGATTTCGCGCAGAAAGTAGGCCTCGTGGCTGAGAACGATGACCTGCTTGGCCTGGGAAGCGAGTCGGACGATGTTCTGACATGTTCGTGTTTCACGTTTTGCATCAAGACTCGTCATTGGGTCGTCAAAGATAATAACCTTGTCGGCCAACTTAGAGTCTGCATCAAGCCGGGCCAGGAAAAATGCAAATGCCAGCGCGCTCTTGTCGCCGCTGCTGAGGCACGTCTTGAAGCAAGGCACGTTTGGATTTCCCTTCGGCGCGCTGACGGCCACTGGCACATTGTTTATTTTTAACTGGTAGTCCAGGCAGAGTTGGCCAGCTGGATACTCTTCCTTGGTCTTAATGATTTCAAAGCCTGCTCCAAACTGCTTTAAGTAAGTGTTGATCCCGCTCTGGAATTGCTCGATCACCTTCGTCGTGTTCGCTTTTAGGGCCTCCTTCGCATTGTCCTTGCGCTTCTGTAATGCGGCTTTGGCGGCAACCTTTGGGGTGTATTTTTTGCAGAGTTTGTCCACAGCCGGCTCGCTCCGCTTCACCGCAAGTTCCTTTTGGGACAATTCGATCCGGAGTTTTGTCGCGTCTGCCTTTTCCAGTCTCGCTTTGAAATCGGTTATTGCATGCACGCAAACTTTCACGGCAGCGTTGTAGTTTTCGAGCGTCGTGGTTGTCGCGTTGTATGCGATGATGGCAGCCTTCTCTGTTGTGGTAAACTCGACGACTTTGAGTGGGTCATCGGCCTTTCGCTGGAGCTCGGCTTTCAAGGCGGACAGTACCTCAGCGTGTGCTTTGCCAACAGCGGCGGCATCCAGTTTCGGCAGGTTGAGTTCCAGGAGCTTCGCCCACGCATCAACCCTTGCGACGTTTAGTTCCAAGTTCGATAAAGGGTCTAAAGCCTTAACTGAGTGCAACGTGTTCTCCTGTTCTGAAATGTCTGCTTTGAGTTGAGCGTAGGTCTCACTGAAAAACGTCTTGTATGCTTCAAATACCGGCGACGTGGCAAGCGACTGGGCACAAAACGGACAGCCGTCGGATTTGTGGTGGAGGTGATAGCCAACACTCAGCCACTCCTCGCCGCTTTGGCTCAGGTTGGTTGCAAGGTGGTCTCGAACTTTCTTCTCAGCATCGGAGCTTACGTTTTCCAGCGTGCGTCCGAGGAGCGATTCAGTATCGGCTATCGGTAGTTGGGGAATCTTGAGTTCGGCTGGCGAAAGCTTTTGCTTGATCGAATCAATTTCCGAAACTCGCTGAATCTCGGTCTTCACCACTTGGATGCGGTTGGTCGCCGCAGACACGGCAGCAGCATCAGCCAAGGGCTGGAGCGCAGCGAAGCTCTCCACGTCAGAGACAAGGGTGAGCATACGGATATCAGACTCAAGGTCGCGGAGTTCACTGCTGAGTTTCCTGCTCTCACCGTCAATTACCTCAATCTCCTCGGCAAGCTTCACGCCAGCCTCACCAATCGCTAGTCGATGCAGGTTCTTACGATGCTCATGTTCGACTTCCTCACCTGAATGGACGTTTTCGGCGACAAACGTCGCGTCGTAGATTGCGAAATCGGAGAACTTGGTCGTCCATCCCGTGATTTGGAATTTTGCCGGGCTTCCCGAAATTAGTATTGTCGCGCCGAGTGTTCCAGTCCCGCCGAGGGTTTTGCGCTGAATAAGAAGTGTCGGGTCGTCTGCCTGAAGACAGCGGAGAATGTTCGTCAGCGTTGTTTTGCCGCCACCATTCTCGCCGTAAATCAGCGTAAGCTTGCGGAAAGTTGTGTCACCCGAAGCTGAATAGTCTGCAAACTTGCCAATATTTTTGATGGAGATGAATTTCTCAATCATGTCGGTTTCTCCCCAATGTTTTCTTTATCTTCCACATTTCAAAGCCTTCGGTAATGAAAGTCAAGACAAGAAAGAAAAAGGGGACAGAATTTTTCATCCGATTTTTGGTGAAAAGTTCAGTCGGCCTTTATTAATCGTCACAGAATCAACGATAACCATCTGTAAGATAGGATAATTTGTGAAAGTTATCAAGCAAACATTTCAGTAAGTACGCATCAACCTGATAAACATAAAAGGTGATATCAGGGACATCCTGGACTTGTGAAGTTTCTCCGCCCCTGTAAAAATTAAGAACTTACCTTCTAAAAGTCTTTCCGCTGCACTTTGCCTCCGAATACTCTCTCGTGATGATGCCCTTGCCGTTATTTTGTTCTTCGACTCCACGGAATTTTGGTTTTCGGCACGTATAAACCGCTGTTGCGGCGATGATAGTATCAATATATCATAATTGTTTTCGAGCAAATGAGTGGCAAACTAATGCGTATTTGTAATGCGTCAAAAAGAACACATAAGAATTTTGATGGGACTGTCGAAATGCGGACTTAAAGAACCATATTGCGAGTGGTTTGTCAATGAGTTTTCAGGGGGTTAGATAAATTAGGTGAACATAGGGTTCGAGGAGTCGTGGGTTCAGGTGCTTGGGAAGGTCAGATTCCAGACGGCTTTGTAATCAGATTACAGCAAAAGACTTCTAATTAACGTACGCCCCACAGATCGCAAGGTACGATCTTTCCTCGTGCAGGCGCAAGTTATGCTGCTTTTACGGGCTTGCTTTTTTCGTAGATAAATTCAGGATCAAGGTCCACGCCTTCATCCCATTCGATTGTGTCAAATGCAACTCTTGCTTGCCTGAATCTCTCGTAGTCACGAAGTTTTATGAACACTCCAAAGTCCAAATAGGGCTTCATATCAAGAAGTCTCTTCTCGCCATTATCGAGAACGATGTTCAGAGAAAAATCTTTATTAGGTGTTACCTTACAGACAGACGGATACATAAAATCCTACTATTGCAACGGCTGGATTTTGAAGAGATTGGCTCTCCGGGGTCGGGCCAAGCCAACCATTTGATTTTTAAAAATTAACGTTCCAAAAACAGGTGTTTTATGGTCTTATTTCACTCTTTTTGACCCCGAAATGGGCTTTATAAGAAATGTCCCGCACCGTCAATTAATTATGGGAAAAACCTGTATATATCTTTTCGATGGGCAATTCGATTACACACTAAAATTTTCTCCTGTTTATCTATTGTAACGCCAAATATGTATTGCCCAATAAGGATTTTGTATTTCCCGGGGTACCCTTTCATTTGCTCAAGGTATCCGAGAAGGAATGGATTCTCACACATGAGATCTTTAAAGACCATTTTCTCCGCCTGAATCTGGACATCTTCAGGAAGTTTTGAGAGTTCTTTTAAAAAGCGTTTTTTGTATTCAACTTTCCACATTTTGCTTTAAAGACCGATAAAGGCTTTCAGCCTCATGCACTGAAAGTTGTTCATCATCGGCTACCTCATCAATGAGCTTTGCCAGGCCGTAGTTCTCAATGATCTCTTCCAAACGTTCAAATTCTTCAATTGGAATTTGAACGGCTATTGGCTTACGGTTCTCATCAAGAACAATATTTTTATGAATACCCAACATATTAAACCTCCCGACGAAGAATTGCCGGTTCTTTCACCAGACATTATAAACTATACTGATACTCTTCTACGCAAACACCGGAAACAAAACAAGAATAATTCTGCGCTACCAATATCTTATGTGTTAAAATTTGTTTTGTGTTTCAAAACGCCCTTAATTCCTGAAGTTTCTCAGCCTCTGTGTAAATTTAAGAATGTTATCAAAAATCCTGTGGGAGAAAACCGTCGTTGGTAATTTCCATGAATAAGTAAATAATCCATCCCCAGCCGCCTCCGACTGGATACTGTTTTCAGGCGCCCTGGCATTATTTCATCTTTGATTTCAACTTGATCTTTTCACCTGCAACCATGAAGCTGCCTCTTCCAAGATGATGAATCGTCCGCGGATTTTTCACCGTGGGGTCAATCCATGCCTTGATAACTTCAACGACAAAGAAACAATACTTGTTTACCATCTTTGTGTCAGCCACCCGGCACTCGAGATTTGCATAGCACTCCTCAATGAGAGGCGCTCCGACTTTTGAAGCAGGCCTGGGAGTGAGACCAAATATCTCGAACTTGTCTATTTTCGCACCCGACGTATTGCCGCAACCAACGACCTTTTCAGCTATCTCAACTGTCGGGGTATTAATCACACATTCTTTAGTTGCCTTCAACAGGCCGAAGGAATAGTTGCTATTGCTGATTACGCAACCCACCAGCGGTGGCTCAAACTCGATCATTGTGTGCCATGACATAGTCATGATGTTTGGATACCCATCCCGGGCGGTCGTGACCATGACAACCGGCCCCGGCTCGAGCAGGCTATAGACTTTGGACAGAGGAAAGGATTTTCTGGCCATTTTGGTACTACCTTTCGACAGCGATCGACATCAAAATTCGCCGGTCTAAAAATCTAACAAATTATTCTAAAAGTTTCCGGATAACTCCACGCTTAACGTGAAACTTCAGGGTCCTCTGCCAGTGATTCCCGCAATGCCGCTCTGGCCAGCAAACGTGTCGAATCAAGTATTGGCAAAGGACAGTCGTCCGAATCAACGAGAAGAGGGATCTCCGTGCACCCCAGAACCACACCATCACAACCCCTCTCCTTCAGCTTCCGGATCACGGTATTCAGGTATAACCTGGATTCTTCATTGAACACGCCGTTGACGAGTTCTTTGAAAATGATCGTGTCAATACGTTCCCGATCCGCCGCATCCGGTGTCTCGCATGCAATTCCGAGATGCCGAAGCGTCTCGTGATACACAGGACCGGTCATCAAGTATTTCGTTCCCGTGATTCCGAGTGTCCTAAAGCCTCGTATGCGCGCTTCGCGGCCAACCGCTTCGGAGATATGAATCCACGGGATGGGAGAGTGGGACGCGACCAGCGAAAAGGCCTGATGAATGGTGTTGTCCGGACAAATGGCGAGTTTTGCGCCAATGTCAGCCAGCTTGCGGACTGATGACAACATAAGTTCGGCAACCGCGCCCCAGTCTCCGGAGCGGATATGAACCATGTACTTTCCCAGTGGGTGGGTGTGCATGGAAACCTCGGGATGCATGTGCTCGCCCATCAACACAGGCGCCTCTGCGCAAAGCGTGCGGTAGCAAAGAGCGGCTCCCTCTGCACTGCAAGCAACGATTCCGATGTGTTTCGCCATCTGCCTCCACTCTGGGCCAACAATGTTTAGATTGATCCGCATAAGTTGTGGAATTTCAGTTTTCGGCCCGTATATCCGCCGTTGTTGCTGTGATGATAGTTGTGTATATGTAATGCGTCAAAAAGAACGCATGAGAATTTTAACGGGTTTGCTGAAAAGCGGCCTTAAAAGACCACATTACCTTTGGTTTGTCAATGAATTTTAGTGGGTTAGATAAATAAGGTAATTATAGGGTTCAAGGAGTCGATGGTTCAGGGGTTCAAGTGACATAAAGTTAAGCACCAGCGCTTGATGCTGAATAATTATAAAATCTTCACCCCTTTTTTTATTTCTACCGCAAAAGGATTCCCGCTTTTAAAATCTTCTTCTGTGATAGGATGAGGCTCTATACGCAGATCAAAATTCCTGCGAAGACGCATTAAATTTGACAGTTCTTTTATGGTATCTTTATATCCTGCCAATACGAGAGCTATGTCAATATCGCTGTCATCGTTGAATCGACCACGCGTGTATGAACCGAATAGGAAGGCTTCTTTTACGTTATAATATCGGTTAGAAACAAGAAAGTTCACGTAATCCCGCCCGAGTTTCAAAGCATTTTTTTTATTCATAAATTGATTATACCATGAAATTCTTTGTGAGCCAATTCCATAAAATAAAATACTTATGGACGTTCCTGATCCTTTGCCACTTCGCATGAGAATTTTGATGGGTTTGCTGAAATGCAGACTAAAAAGACCATATTACCTATGGTCTGTCAATTAATTTTAATGGTTTATCACAATCCTGTGTGTGAAATGTGCAAAGAACGTCAACGATTGCCACCCGAAGGCTTGTATGGGTGCGCCGGATCAGAAATCTTGCGTACCTGCTAAGGGTTAGTTGTTCAATATCGCACCCTTCGTTTGTCGGTTTTAGGCTATGACTTTCCCATGATCGAGGCTCTCGTAAGGATGGCCCGCCTTTACCTCATCCGGAAGTCCGATGGCGATGATGGCTAAAACCCTGACCGGGAGGTCGATACCCAGGATGTTTCGCACGTAATCCTCGGAGGTCGATTCAGAGCTGTATCTCCGGTTTCTTACCTGGATCCAGCAGCTACCCAGCCCCAGGCTTTCA
>JAGVOC010000459.1 GCA_020052975.1 Desulfobacterales bacterium
GCTCTGTGTTCCGTTGTCGATCGCCAGCAATAAATCTTTATTATTCATTTTCTTCTCGCATCCTGAGACGTTTGCACAACACTCTGTTAATGGCTTTTAACAGATACTGCTTCTTTTCCCGCCAAATAATACCCGCCGGTTTTTTTGCTTCCTATGAAATCAATCCTGCCTTCTTCCCGTAATTTTTTTATCCAGCGTTCAATGGTCTTTGCCGGTCTGTTTATCTCACGAGCTATAACTTTTATTCGCATACCAGGGTTCTCTTCAATATAGACTAATAATGATTTTATTCCCTCACTTATTCCCTCACTTATTCCCTCATCTTCCTGAGTCTTTTTATTCTCAGTCATTGCCGGGCTTCTATGAAAAACAACAAGGAAACCGCTTTTTAGAGTTTCAAATTCAACCTTGACATCGCTTAACCGGCATTCCTCATGAATCCGCTTCAACCCTGAACCCCATTTTTCAATTTCTTTCGATTTGTATAAGGTTTCGGCAATAAGAGGATTTCTGAGAATGGATCTCTCTTTTCCTTTTATGAAATCTTCAGGAGTATATCCTTCAGGAAATGCGCCCGGATTATAAACTTCTACTCTATCTTTGAAAATGGCAATTTCATTGCCTTTGGGAATAGAGTAGTCGCGATGGCAGAAGGAATTTACAAGAGTTTCCCTGATAGCTTTCATGGGTATTTCCGGAGTTTCTTTTCTCTTTATCTTGCCGAATCCGACCCTCCAGTTGATATGTTCGGATATATACCGCTCTGAATTTTCGAGCAAGTCAAAGACAGTTCCCTGAAATTTCTTGATATCGAGAAATGTTATTTTATCTCTCCCTGCAAAAACAGCGGCCTGAACTTCCATGCGATTTACATTACAAAACATGACTTCACAGGCATTCAAGAGGGAAGCTCCTTGAATCAAATTCAGCTTATTTAGAGTTGTCTTTACACCTTTAAAGCTGAAATCAAGCCGCCCGGCAGATTGTGCCCTTGAGACATATTGAATGAGTATTCTTTTATTCACTTCTTTTAAAAAACAACCGGATATTCTGCTTTCCCACGCTAATCGGTCCCTGTTTTTCTTTAGAAACATGTTTTCAAGCTCTTTTGCGCTTAATTGCCTGTCTTCATCTCCAACACGCATATAACATCTTCCGTATGCAAAATATGGAATTTCCTCTCCGTGGAATTCAACTTTAATACAATCTTTGGAATCTATTTCCACCTTCTCAACCCCGGGATAAATTCTCGGCTCTATATGGTCTGAAATTGCCTTTGAAATGTCTCGCAAGGTTTTTCCTGTAACAGTTTGTCCAATAATCGTTCCATCATTTCTGATTCCAAAATAAAGATCGCCTCTCTGATGTTTATTCAGAATTGCAGCAATGGCAACAATTGCTTCTTTCAGTTCAGATGTTGATTTCTTAAGTTCCCGTTTTTCAGACTCTTTGAATTTCATTATTTGTCCGTATTTCTTGTTTTAGGAGAATGATCTGGTCAAGAAACAAAACCAGTGGGAGAAGTTATGATTGAATCATATATCACACCATGAACAGGCTTCAATCACAATTGCTCCCCGCTCCTGCACTTTTTCTTTTATTGTTTTGAACTGATTTTCCAGGCAATCCCCGCCTCACCTTTAAGCTCCGGTTGTTTTAATTGCCTTCTCCTCAACAGTTCCGACTCTTCCTTCAAAAATCGCCGGGGATTTTGTCATAAGCTGTCTCACATGGAGAACAAATTTACAGCATTCCCGCAGGAACGGCGATAACATCCTTTCTCAGTTTCTGCAGGGTTGTTCCATTGTAAATAACCAGGCCCGTTTCCCAGTGAGGGAGAGTGTCTTTCAGCAGTTCCATATTTTCAGCGTCTTTCAGCGTCACTTTTTCAGAAGCTTTAACTTCAATGGGATATATTTTTCCGTCAATCTCGAAAATAAAATCAATCTCCCTTTCCAGCCCTCCTTGCTTTCTCAGATAGAACAGCTCGCCGCCCAATACCGAAGCAATGACGGACAGGTTATGAAACACCCATGTTTCAAACAGTCGGCCTTTGATATTGGCGTCAATCATTGCCGCCTGTTTAATGCCGGTCAGACTGCAAATAAGCCCCGTATCCAGAAAGTATGCTTTGGGCGATTTGACAATCCGTTTTTTAATATTTTTGCTGTAAGGTTTAAGTTTCATAAACAGCCCGCTGATTTCCAGAAGATTGATATACCGGTTTACTGTCGGCTGTGAAATGCCTGCTGACCGCGAGATGCCGGACTGGTTCAGGATTTGAGCGCTCTGGGCAGCGATAAGCGTCATCATTCTGCGAAAATCCGGTATACTTGAAATCTGCGATAAATCCCGCAGATCCCTTTCAAGATATGTTTTAATGTACCCGTTCCACCAATCAGCAATATGAGATTCCTTGTCAAGAAACATAACCGGTGGGAGAAATCCTCTGAACAGGTCTGTTTCCTTTACCGTCATTGGGTTGCCGGAATCCAGAACCATATCCGGGGGGAGTTTTTTGAACCACTGTGGAAAAGGTTTTGACAGGTATTCTCCTGAAGCAAAAGGAAGAAGCTCAAAATAAATGCATCTTCCGGCAAGTGTTTCGGTTATATTTTTCATCAGCAGGAGATTTGCAGAACCTGAAAGAACAAACCTCAGGTCGCGATCCCTGTCCACATATTTTTTTATTGTTGAAAGAAGGCGGGGACTTTTCTGCACTTCATCAATAATCATCCGGGGGTGAATGGCAACCAGCTCATCCGGGTTTTTATCGGCCATCTCATGCACATCCGGATCATCGAGCGTGAAATACGGCCAGTCTTTAAAAGGCACTTCGTGCTTGAGAAGCGTGCTTTTCCCGGTTTGCCTGGCACCGCTTAAGACAGTTACAGGAGAAAATTCGATCGCCTGTCTCATCTTTTCAGCTATCCATCGATGTTTATACGCCCATTCCATAGCATCCCTGAAAGCATTTTTCATGTTGTGATTGAATATATATCACATCATGAATAGATTTCAATCAAAATCATCCCCTGCTCCCCTTCCTGCATACCTTTTATAATCACTATTCTGGATTTGACCCCAGCCCCTCCTAAATTAATTGTTTAACCCGGCCTGCATTTTGACAATATTTATATCATGCCCTGTTAAGAATCACAGGTTATCAAGAGGGCTTAAAGCTAAGGATGCCGTTTCGCACTGATGATATTTCAGAGCCCGCCGAACCTGATCAATAAGTTTGATTTTATGGTCCGATGTTAATTTCTTATTGATTTCCATGGGAACAATCAATATCGTTAAAATGTGGAAATTTCAATCGTGTTTTTTCCGTGTTTTATTGATAATACGACAATATACGGAAATATTTTCCATCGTATATAGGCAATAGATGGAAAGCTTTCCGCTTATTACCAATGTTAAGGAAAAATAAATATGGCTGCTATCAACATTCCCATCATCAATGAAAGTGAGTATCCTCTATTTAGGGATATTGGTGTCCTTAGCCAATTCCCGCTGGATTATAGTGCCTTCCTTGAGCTTTTCAATCAAGAAAAGGAGAACTTCATAAGAAAAGGCATCATCACCGTTGACAAAAACATTGATTTCGCCATGTTTATAACGTGGTTCGGTGGGGGGAGACGGGCCACCTACCAAGACTTGTTTTTTTATGCAGCCACCGTCATCAAGCCGTAATTGTATAAGTACTTCCATAAGCATCTCTTTTTAAGTTAAATAAATGGATTTGAACACCAGCGATAAAAAGGTCATTGCCCAGCTTGAAAACCTGACGCTTGCTCAAGCCCGAAGAGAGCTCGCATCTGGGACTTTTGGCAGACCCGGAAGCGGTAATCATGACTTTGCCTCATCTTGGTTATCAGTTAAAGAAGCAGAAGAACGAGACAAGCGAGAAGCCGAAAGTTTATCAATTTCTCGCAGAGCCTTATCAATGGCAAAAATAGCCAATATTTGGGCGGCTATAGCAACACTTATTGCTACCATAGCTATGTATATTGCATACATTGAATAAATAAAATCCTTAACAATCGGGTCGAACCGACCGGAGCCCGTCCCGTTTTTTATTAGTTTGGTGAGCCCGGCTGCTCACCCTTAACGTTCGACTACTAAACATACAATACTCTCATAGAATGAAAATAGAAAATCAAATTCCAGACTCTTTTAAAGCTTCAATTTTCCAAGACTATGTCCGAATTACTACTGCAAATGCTGTAATACATGCTCAATACGTGGAGAAAATATTTAGTGGAA
>JAGVOC010000396.1 GCA_020052975.1 Desulfobacterales bacterium
AGTCAGAGAGTGAACAAACTGAATGGATGAAAGAAAAGAAAGCCTTATCACGCAGCATTGTTGAAGGGCACCGCAGATTACTTACAGACGCAGGATTCAGCGAAGGAGATGTCAATGCGGAGGTGGTAATCAAGACATGCCCCTCGATTGCTGAATGCATTCTTGCCGAGCAGGAAAAACTCGATTGCGGAGCCGTGGTTATCGGCCGCCGGGGCATTTCCAAGAAGGAGGAATTCATTTTCGGGAGCACCTCAAGCAAGATCCTCCATACTGCCAAAGACTGCGCCGTCTGGGTCATCGAATAAGTTACCCCTCAGCGTTTTACTCATAAAACGACTGATCCATTCCAGACTATTCATGACGCAATATTACATTTGAAATACAGCTTGTGGCAAGTGACCTCTGGACTCAGAGTTCGCCTGATACCGTAACCGTTAGTTTTGAAAACATAAAACCAGTAGCAGATGCAGGAACAGGTCAATCCACTGTAGTGGGTGAGACAGTATCCCTCAATGGAAGCGGAAGCTCGAATGCAAATGGAGACCCCTTAACATACACATGGGACCTTGTTTCTTTTCCTGACGGCAGTCTGTCTTCGATTGAAGACCCCACAGCCATGACAACGACTTTTGTCCCGGATTTGCCAGGCACTTATGTGGTTCAGCTAATCATAAAAGATGGCTTTCTGGACAGTGATCCGAGGGAGGTACCCCCCGAAAACTGTGCACCTTGTAATTAGAGATTCGGCATGGTAGTAAGATAAGAATGACATTTGCAATATTTATCATGGGTGATATAATCAAATCAGATTTATGCTTCTGTAGCTGTAAATGGAGGCAATAATGGTTTTAGCACAAAATTTGCACTCACTTTATAGAATGTCTTGTTTTTTCACTAACCCGATCTAAATTTATTCTGGAACTTTAGATGAGAGACCAAACGAAGACAAAAAAACAGCTTATCGAGGAGTTGGAGGCTCTGCGCAAGCATGTAGCTGAAATTAAAAAGGCAGAAACTAAGCTGAAACAATCAAATAAACCTCCCTCAGATTCTCAGCACTGGCAGACTGTTTTTGATTCCATCAATGATGCTGTTTCTTTTATTGATGCGCAAGGAAAGATCATACAATGCAACAAAGCAATGGTAAATCTTGTAAAAAAGCCAATACACAAAATCCTGGGGCAGAAATGCTGGAAGCTGGTGCACGGAACCTCCGAACCTATCCCGGGGTGTCCTATTATACGGATGAAGGAGACCCTTAAACGGGAGTCTCTTACCCTGCCCATTGGAGATCGCTGGTTTGAAGTTACCGCAGACCCTGTATTTGATAAGGCTGGTAAGTTTGCCGGAGCTGTCCATATTATGGTTGATATCACCAAACAGAAGAGGGCTGAGGAAACTCTGCAAAAGAGTGAGAAACTTTACAGTCTCCTGGCAGCGAATGCATACGATATGATCACTCGCCATTTGCCGGATAGTACGTATCTTTATGTTTCTCCTGCCTGCCGAACTTTGTTTGGTTATGAACCTGAAGAATTGATAGGCACAAAGGCATTTGATCAGATGCATCCTGAGGATGTGAAAAGAGTTATAGCGATTACACAAGAGGCGCTTAGAACAGGAGGCTCCCAAATGGGACAATATCGCCACCTCAGGAAGGACGGACAATATATTTGGGTAGAGACCGTTGGTAAAGTCATAAAGAATGAAGAAACAGGGGCTATTGAGGAGATCATCTGTGTTGTCCGTGATATCACCGAACACAAGAGAGCAGAGGATGCAATCTTGCAAACCAAGCGGGACTGGCAAGATATCTTTCAGGCTATTGGCCATCCTACAATAATACTCGACATACAATACAATATCCTTTTTGCAAACCGTGCCACGCTCAGGGCAGTAGGAGCAGATTCTGAAGATGAGTTAAAAGATAAAAAGTGTTATGAAATTATTCACAATACCAGCGAACCGCCTGAAGGCTGCCCGCTGGAAAAATTGCTTGCCTCAACTAAACTTGAGGCGAATGAAATGGAGATAGAAGCCCTTGGCGGAGTCTTCCTCGTCTCATGCACTCCTGTCTTCGATGAAAAAGGCAATCTTCAGAAAATAATTCATATAGCTATGGACATAACCGAGCGCAAGCGGGCGGCGGAGGAAATAAGTAATACCAAAGAATATCTTGAGAAATTAACTAATACCCTTCCTGATGGGATATTCACCGTAAAGTATCCAGAGAGGACGCATGAGTATGTTAACAGTTCCGGAGAAAGAATTCTTGGTTATAACAACCAGGAGTGCATTGGCAAAAGCACGCGTATGTTTTATGCAAGTGAGGACATATTCATTGATATTGGCAGGAAATGGAATACTGCCATTGAGCAGGGGAAAGAAATAGTCTATACAGAACAACTATTAAGAAGAAAAAATGGTGAGGTTTTCCCAGCCGAACTCACCACTTCTTTTTTCAAAAAGGAAGGTAAGGTTATACGACTTATTGGCATTGTAAGAGACATCACCGAGCGCAAGCGGGCCGAAGATGAAATAAGAAAACTGAATGCCGAGCTTGAACAGCGCGTAGCAGAGCGCACCGCCCAGCTTGAAGCCTCAAACAGGGAACTGGGAAATGAAATCACAGAAAGCAAACAAAAAGAAGAAAAGATTAAGAGACAGAACATCCTGCTGGAGGGAATCAACTGGGTCGTAAGGGAGGCATTAATAGTTGAGACTGAGGAAGAATTATCAAGCGGATGTCTTGCTATCTCCGAGGAATTGACCGGAAGCAGATTCGGGTTTATTGATGAATTAAACGAAGCAGGCACAATGGACAGCATTACATTAAGTGACCCCGGCTGGAAGTCCTGCAGAATGCCGCATACTGATACTGCAATTCTGTTGAAAAATATCCCGGTTCGTGGCATATATGCTGACGTCATAAAAAAAGGTATATCTCTGATTATCAATGACCCTGGTTCGCACCCTGACAGAGTTGGGTTACCTGAAGGACATCCTCCTATCACAGCATTTCTTGGAGTGCCGCTGAAGCAGAGGGAAAAAGTAATTGGTTTAATAGGCCTCGCTAACAAGGAATCAGGTTATGATATAGACGATCAACAAAGTATTGAAATGCTGTCTGTTGCTTTTGTTGAAGCCTTAACCCGCATACGGTCGGAAAACATTATCAGGAATCTTAATAAAAAGCTTGAGCAGAGCATAGACAAGGTTTCTCATGCAAACAAGGAGCTTGAAGCATTCTCCTACTCCGTCTCCCACGACCTGCGTGCACCCCTGCGTGCGATTGACGGATTCACGGAAATCCTCCTCAGGGAATACAGTCCAAAGTTTGACGATGAAGGGAAAAGGATATGCTCTGTAATCACCGGGAACTCGAAGAAGATGGGGCAGTTGATCGATGAACTATTGTCGTTGTCGCGTCTTGATCGTACAGAGATGCGTTTTTCTTCAATTGATATGAATGACCTGGCAAATACAGTATATGCTGAACTTACCACACCGGAGATTCGGCAGCGAATCAATTTCCATCTTGACGATTTAAAGAAGGCACACGGTGATCCAATATTAATCAGACAGGTGTGGATGAATCTGCTTTCCAATGCGATAAAATTCTCTTCACACAATGAGCAGCCGGTTATTTCGATCACACGCAGAGAGGAAAAAGGACAGACAGTGTTTTGTGTCAAAGATAACGGCGCAGGGTTTAATATGCAATATGCGGATAAACTCTTCAAAGTTTTTCAGCGCCTGCACAGCGAGAAGGAATTCGAAGGTACCGGCGTGGGGCTTGCCATTGTGCAGCGTATTGTGCACCGGCATGGCGGGAAAGTATGGGCCGAGGGAGAAGTGGATAAAGGGGCGACATTCTGCTTTTCGCTACCGAGAAAAGAAGGCAATAGGCATAAGGCATAAGTGAAAATATTTAAAATCAAATGATGCCAACTACTGTTGCCTTATGCCTATTTGCCTATTTTTATAAGGAGGTTATTGGAATGAACCAGTTCGATGCTGTTGAAATCCTGATTGTAGAAGACAATCCTAATGATGCTGAATTGACCGTCAGGGTGCTCAAAGAGCAAAACCTGGCGAATCAGATTTTTATTGCTGAAGACGGTGCGGAAGCGCTGGATTTCATTTTCTGCCGTGGAAAGTTTTCAGGCCGGAATCCATGTAAACCGATGAAAGTAATCTTCCTTGACCTGAAGCTTCCGAAAGTTGACGGGCTTGAAGTGCTGAAAGAGATTAAAACCAACGAAAAAACGAAAAAGCTGCCGGTAGTGATTGTAACTTCTTCCCAGGAAGACCCTGATATTCAGACTGCATATGACCTGGGAGCGAACAGCTATGTGGTAAAACCGGTTCAGTTCGATGCCTTCCGGCTGGCAATGAGTAGTGCCGGTTTATACTGGCTTTTGATAAATCAGCCGCCGAAGTCTTCTACATAAGAATGGGGGAAACGGAGAAGCGGTGAGACGGGGAAAGGGTGGACGCAAACATGAATGAGGAACTGCGTGTTCTGATTGTTGAGGATGTCCCCACTGATGCGGAATTAACCGAAAGGGAAATAAAAAAGGTATTAACCCTGTGCGTCTTTGAACGGGTTGAAACTGAAGCAGATTTTCTGAAGGCCCTTGATGTGTTTAAGCCGGATATCATCATTTCGGATTATTCAATGCCGGCTTTTAACGGCATGACTGCCTTGAAATTGACACTAAAAAGAACTCCCCTTACTCCCTTTATAATCGTGACCGGATCGATAAACGAAGATACTGCCGTGGAATGCATGAAAGCCGGCGCCACCAACTATGTCATTAAACAATATTTAAAGCGACTGGGGCCTGCGGTTATCCACGCCCTTGAAGAAAAGAAGATACGTCAGGAACGTTCAAAGGCACAGGAAGACCGGAAAGAGAGCGAAAAGAAATATCGCACTCTTGTTGAGAATGCAGGGGAAACAATAGTAGTAGCTCAGGAGGGTATGGTAAAGTTTGCCAACCCAGTAGCTGAAACACTTAGCGGGTACAAAAGGCACGAACTTTTAAACAAGCCTTTTACTGATTTTATTCACCCCGATGATCGTGCGATGGTTGTGGAACGATACACGAAAAGGATTCAGGGTATGGAGGTCCCGGTGCGGTACATATTCAGGCTTGTTCACCGCTCAGGGGAGACACGATGGGTAGAGCTAAATGCCATCCTGATAGACTGGGAAGGAAAGCCTGCTACGATGAATTTCCTTATAGATATCACGGAACGGAAAAAAGCTGAGGCCGAAATTGAAAAGAGGGTGAATGAGCTTGAAGATTTCTATAATATGGCTGTCAGCAGGGAATTGAGAATGAAGGAACTCAAGGAGCAGATGGAGGAAATGAAAGAGGAGATGGAAAAGTTAAAGCAGGAATTGGAAAAGGATAAAAAGTCCCGAAATCCAGACTCAGAATAAAGCACTCCCCTTAAAGGCTTTGCAGGCAATCTTTTTTCCAGGAAATTGATTTCATGTTTGATCTCGTAATCAACAATATTATTCACACAGAAACATATTACAGTTTCTGCATCTGGTTCTTTAAGGAGAAACCGCGAAGGGTTGGGGCCTTGTTCCCTTTGTACTGGATGAGGACATTATGCGTCTCCCCAAGCGTGCCGGGCAGGATCAGTCTCTTGATCTTTGCGACTTCGAAAAGGTAATCCTTTGAATTCTTATACAGTTCGGCGATCATTTCATCGATGCCGAGTGATACAAGGTAAGTGCCCTGCCGGCAGAAGCCGAGCGTCATGAAGCCGTATTCTTCTCCCCATTTCTTCACCGAAGAAAAATTTACATGGGCGGTGATATCCTGATCTCCGGTTTTCGCGAACGGGTCCTCGTTGACCTGATGCCTGAAGTAACACATGAGCGTACCCCTGTTCCGATCTTCGCTGTAATATTCCTGTGACGGATGGCCGTAATCTATCGTGACGATAAACCCTTCTGAAAGAACACCGGACGCCGACCTGAGCCATTCCTTAATCCTGAGGTTTATCTCTGTTCTGTAGCCAGGGGGGAAGGACAGGGAGAATTCTTCCAGATAACCGGAAAGGGCAGGGGTGCTTAAATCACCCTTTGTTTCTTTGAATAAGCCATTTTCTGCGACAACATAGACCTCTCTCAGGGTGTCCTCCATCTCAACGAGATGGACAGGAAAGGCGTCGAGCAGTTCATTCGAAAGAATGCAGCCGGAGATGATCCCAATTTCCTCCAG
>JAGVOC010000391.1 GCA_020052975.1 Desulfobacterales bacterium
CCTCAATAGCACAAGAAATTATCCGCTCGGTAACGTCTTTTAAAGGAAATTCTTTTTGAGTACACAGAGTATTCCTCTGTGCTCTCTGTGGTTTCATGTTTTTCCCTCTTTTTTCATAGAACTTTTGACATTACCATCCTGATGGTTGAATAATACAGCTCCACCCCTTCGATTACATGCGGTAACCTGGTGTAAGCAATTGAAATTATAATAAAATTTCTTTAAAATTTTTATACAACGCGGCTGTGCCGCTTTTAAAGCCCTGTCATAAGGCAGGGCGTTTCATGTTGAGTTGATAAGACATTGCTTTTTGACAGGGGAATTATGAGACAAGCGGTCTCGTCTGTCAAGGGAATAATAGCCACAAAATGTGGGGTGGGGAAAATGAGGGACGCCCTTAAAATTTTAAGTTGACAAAATATTTGGAAGGTGATAAATGCCGATGCATGCCAAGATTAGCCCGACTGGACGCACCAGGTGTGTTACATCACATTATAATCAGGGGTATAGAGCGTCGAAAGATATTCAGAAACGATGAGGATCGTGAAGATTTATTAGACCGGCTCGCCATCTTGCTGCCGAGGACAGAGACGTCTTGCTATGCTTGGGTGTTTATTGAAAATCATGCCCATTTTCTGTTTAGAACCGGCAAAATTCCTCTTGCCACATTGATGAGAAGACTGCTTACGGGATACGCCGTTAGTTTCAACAAACGCCATAACCGGCATGGACAGCTCTTTCACAACCGATACAAGTCAATTGTATGCCAAGAGGAGGTTTATCTGCGTGAACTGGTGCGGTACATCCACCTGAATCCTATCCGAGCAGGAATAGTGCGCACCATTACTGAATTGAACAAATACGCCTATTGTGGGCATAGTGTGCTAATGGGTAGGAAGAAACGTCCCTGGCAGGATGTGAATTATGTGCTCAGCTTTTTTGGCGATACTCGTGACGGTGCAAGAATAGATTATTATGCTTATGTGAAGGCTGGTCTTGATCAAGGTCGTCGAAGTGAGTTGACCGGGGGCGGGTTGATACGTAGTCTTGGAGGGTGGTCAGAAGTAAGAAAGTATGCTTTGAAAGGCCAGGAGCACCTTAAGAGTGATGAAAGGATATTGGGGGAATCTGATTTTGTGGCCGATGTGCTTTTCCATGCGGATGAGAAATTTGACCGGAAATACGAGTTAAAACGTCTGGGTTATGATCTGGGTGGGATTGCATCGAGAGTGGCTGAAATCTATGAAATAGACGTAGATGATATTTTTTTGAAGAGCAAACACCAAAAAAGGGTTAAGGCGAGGAGCCTTTTTTGTTTTTGGGCCGTTCGCGAATTGGGAATTTCCCTCACTGAATTGGCCAGGCGTCTTGGGATCAGTGTTGCCGCGGTCGGATACTCGGTGGAGAGGGGTGAGATCATTGCCCGCGAGAACGATTATCAACTCATTGAACAAGTTTTTTAAAATCTTAAGGGCGTCCCTATAATTCCCCTATAATTCCCTAAGGGCGTCCCTATAATTCCCTATACAGCGTTATAAAATTGCTCAAAAAAGACTGGATTTTGTCTTATAATTGAGGTATAAGCGAATGGTTAAATGATAGTTATAAGTTTTTAACCTTAATTATTTATGGATAAACATAAGGACGTCTTTCCGAGATGATAAGGAACAAAGAGGAAGACGTTTTTTTGTATAAAGGTGTAACCAGTTGGTATTAGAATTGATCAATCTGAGTAAGACTTTTGTTAATACTACCGACCATGTGAATGTGGAAGCCCTGAAGAATATCAACCTTCTGGTTAATGACGGCGAGTTTGTATCGGTGGTGGGTCCCAGCGGTTGCGGCAAGACCACTATGCTTCGCATCATTGCTGGTTTTGAAAAGGCATCCTTTGGGAAGGCACTTTTAAATGATGAGGAGATCAAAAACCCTGGTACTGAGATAGGCTTAGTCTTTCAAGAGTATGCCCTATTCCCATGGCGTACAGTTTTAGAGAATGTGGAGTTCGGTTTGGAATTGAAAAACACTCCCGCAAAAGAGAGAAGAGAAAAGGCATTTAAATATATTGAAATGGTGGGATTGAACAGTTTTGAGAACAAATATCCTAAGGAGCTGTCCGGTGGAATGAAACAGAGGGTGGCTATTGCCAGGACCCTGATCAATGAACCAAAGGTGGTATTGATGGATGAGCCCTTCGGTTCGGTAGACGCCCAGACCAGAAATTCTCTCCAGGAATTCCTGATAGATATATGGAGAAAGCGGGGAGACACTATAATCTTTGTAACCCATAATGTGGATGAAGCGGTATTCTTATCTCAAAGGATAGTCTGTCTTTCTTCCAGGCCTGGAGAGGTGTTGTTGGAGGTCAGTGTAAATTTGGAGTTTCCCAGGGACAGAACGAGCATGGATTTCGTGAAAATTAGAAGAGAGATATTAGAACACCTGATGTCAAATAAGGGCAACTGAGCTACTTGAAACATAGGGTGATAAATATGAAGAACATACTCTTTGTATGCACAGCCAACATATGCCGAAGCCCCTTTGCGGAAAGGGCATTAAAAAAGCTTCTTATCGGAAAAAAAATGGCAGGGATCAAGGTATACTCAGCAGGGGTTAGCGCTGTCCCCGGACTTCCTTCTCCCCCAGACGCGATTCGAATCGCTTGTGAGCTCGGTGTGGACATAACTGAACACCTCTCAAGACCTCTTTCTCCCCCGATGGTTGAAGAAGCGGACATTATACTTGTAATGAGCCTTCTTCACAGAGAGGTAATCCTGGGAATGAATCCAGAATCAGAAGATAAACTTAAACTTTTAGGGAGTTTTAGTACGTTCTATGGAGGAGGAGAAGAGACAGAGATACCTGACCCGTACGGACTTACTTCATTTCACTACAGGTCTTCCTTTAACATTATAAGGGATTGCATACACAACCTTTATAAGGAACTAATCCTTGACTAGAAGGTAATGAACTACCCCGCCCGCCGCAAGCAGCGGGGTATCTTCGGGAGTTATGTTTTATTCGCAGTAAACGGCGGGGAATGAGACCCATAAAGATTCAAAAACGTATCACGGGGAAGCTGGCAAAAGAAGGATATTGACTACATCATTCCCGACATCCTTTACTCCTGCTTCATACCTCCACGCACCAACAAAACATCTTATGCAGAAAAATGTTGACATACAAACGAAATTTTCCTATATTTTACTTGCTAAAGCAATGCCTTATCAAAATCAGGCATGGCCAAAAAGTTGAATTTGATAGCCACACAATCGAAGTGAATTGATCTGTAAGCGAGGTATTCATATTTCCTTTAATAAAAGCTATAATAATCAAAAAGGAGAACTTAATAATGGCCATTATTTCGATGTTCTATGGCATAATTATATCTCTGTACTTTTTCGATAACAGACAGCATAAATTGCCGCACATTCATGCTCGTTATCAAGAACATGAAGCCGTTTTTTCTATCCTTGAGGGAAATTTGATAGATGGGGAGATACCACAGAACAAAGCACGGCTGGTTCAGGCGTGGATTGAAATACATAAAGAAGACTTAATGGCAGACTGGGAACTTGCTGCATCAGGGCAAGAAATATTCAAAATTGAACCTCTCAAATAATAGGGAGATAAAATGAATCCGAGAATTAAAGAAGTCCATCCAAGCGATGATTATACCTTGAGCATTGTATTTGAAAATAATGAAGAGAGAGTTTTTGATGTTAAGCCTTATATGGATAAAGGCATTTTCAAACAATTAAAGGACCGCCGCATATTTAATTCTGTCAAGCCATTTCTTGGCAGCATTCAATGGATGAATGGGTTAGATTTATGCCCAGATACATTATATTTAGAAAGCAAAGCGCCTAACAAATCAAGAGGGGGGGCAAAGAGCCGTCGCTCCCCTTAGCTTTAGCGACCTACGAGAGCCTGAATCCGAATTAGAGGACAAGGACAACCAGAAAGGCGGAGAACACGAACGGGAATGTGAACGGCGGGACACCAGTGGTAACGCAAGCGCGCGTACGTAAAAAATACCTATTCCGATCAGGTTAATGCCATTAATTGATACTATGTCCACTGAATTCACTAGGTGGGGCGAAACGTAGGGTGGCCAGAGCATGATGCAATGAACCAAGGAGAGATATATATAAGGGGGATGCTGGTAACAAAGCAAATTGCCATCGGGAAAACCAGGGATACTCCCCTATTTATTGACCAACCATGCTTGATAAAATAGGAAAGTATCCCTGGTTTTCCCAAAGAAGGTAGGAGGGTGATTATGAAGTTTTTATCTCTTTCTAGGAAACAGACGTTAAGCCTTGGCTCTGTGATGCGGAAATGTTTGTTGATGCTGTAATCAGATTAATTGAACAGTATTGAGAAAGCCATAAGCTAAGTTACTTGGAAGTCTGAAAGTGCCATTTTTGTCATTGCGAGCGAAGCGAAGCAATCTATAACTTATTGATATTACTTGAGATTGCTTCGTCGCTTTGCTCCTCCAATGACCGGCATGGACTTTTTACGAAGCCGTCAAAGTTTAAAGCTCAAAAAAGAATGTCTCCTGCTTTAACTCTCTCGGCACTCTGGCGGATGGCTGTTTCAGATGCTCATACTGGGCCTTAAGCCATATCTGCTCATTGATGCATCACAAAGTCGTATACGGGGACTTCGATCTTTCTCGTGGGTTTAAGCTCTTTCCGTGCAATCTTCAGCAATTCATCCGTGACCTCCGGTGCGTACATTTTTTCTCCGCATCGCTCACAGACATCAGCAGGCACGTGCTCAATAAAGATGTATTTATCCTCCTCCTCGTAAGTAAACGTGACGGTTTCCTTTGCCGATTCTCCCCCGTAAAATGGGCATTGCATTTTAATCACCTCCTGTTTCTGCCGTTAACCCATTCCTCCGGATCGGGTTCATAAGCTGTGATGACAACCACAGTCGGAGGTAACGAGACCCGGATATGCAGGATTTTTCCCACTTCTGTTTTTCCATAAACAAGGCAACTCGGAGAGTACTTGTCGTCAGGATACTCCTCAATGATTTCTCCTTCGCCAATGACGGTTTCTACCTCTTGGCGCGATATGGATCTTTTAATCATCCGCTTCACGGCATAATCGGAAAATCTATATCGCCCAGCTTTTATATTATCCTGAATCCCGTCCAATGTCATCTCTTATCCTGCCTGCCCCAATTTTTATAGTAAGTGTGAGAAATTTTATGCGCATCGACATTTTAACCAGCTTTCCGGCTTCTCGGCAATATGAGTTATCTTATCAAGAGGTCTACCTGTTGTTGCCTTCCTGATCGATTCCGCTATCTCTTTATTAACTTAAACCTTGCATATCAGCTTGCTGATAGCGGCATCTAGCCCCTCCAGGGTAAGCTCAAACATGGGGAATATTTTGCCAATCATATTTATTGTAGGATGATTCCACTCCGAAAGGTCTTCAGGGTTTAACCAGACTATATGGGTGAAATGATCGGAGATGCGCTGAAGCCAGGCTATGCCGGGCAAATCATTCCTTTCATAATAGTATATTGCCCCATATTTCATTGCCAATTCCTCACGGGCCATGCAGGCATCTCCAACGATAATCACCTTATAGCCG